>CADABQ010000005.1 GCA_902786205.1 uncultured Lachnospiraceae bacterium
GTTTTTCTCAACAATTAACATCATAAAGAAAAACTGTATGATTGGGAAGTGGTTTTTGCCACTTCCTTTTATTTTTGCCAATAAAAATTATACACTAACATAAGCAATTAAACCACTTCCAAAAATGAAAAAGTTACTTCTATCCATTCCCTCTTTATCGAAAATAAGCTGTACTTTTTTCTACCAATAGGATGCATTTTCCCATAAAGCAAAAATAAGGTATGCCTATCATAGCCATACCTTATTAACTATTATTTTAATTTCACCTGTACAATTCCACCCGTATTACTTGTATAATATTTGGTAATCTTCACATAATAGGTTCCCTTCTCCCACTTTGTAACTTTACCATAATTGGTACGCTGAATATTGGTATGGTCATTTTTATCCACATATAATACAGATGCACTATCGCCCTTCTTCTGAATTTCTATTCTTAAACGGTCATCTGTTTGATTGTTTATATAGAATTTCATTCTTTTTGCCTTTTTTAAAGTAAATTTGTACCACTGTGTTGCACTACTTTCAGAAGTTAATACATAGCTTTGCAACTTTTTCGTAACAGTTTTTGCTGTTTTTCTCTTTGTGTTCGTTGGTGTTCCTGCCTTTTTAAAGGAAACAGAATATACTCTATAGTCTGAATATGTATTAGACAGTTTTATATAATAGGTTCCTTTTTTCACTCCATAACATTTGCTAGTTTCTGATGTTGATCTTTGTGTCAATTCTTTTTTCTTTGCATTGCAAAGGGTAAACCAGTCCCCATTATTATTTACAAGCTGTGTATCATATACTTCGGATAAATTATTGTACTTATTGCTTTTAATTGTCACTTTCCCAGCCTGCTTGACAGTTATTTTTTTATACTGTGCTGCATTTCTCGCATAAGATATATACTTTTTCCCAATAGAAATGCTCTTTGTCTCTGATGCATCCACAGAATAAGTATTCAACTTATACGCAAGTGTTCCTGAACCATAATTTTTACTTATTTTACAAAGGTACTGTCCCTTTGCTAAATAATATTTATAGATTCCTGCCTCTCTTGTACCAGTGGTTGTATCAATCATCTCACTATAGCTATTTAATATACAACTTTTTAAAGTATTTCCTGCCAGTGTCTGCAATTCCATCTTAACGGATAAATTTTGTATAGCTCCCTGAATTTCTAAATTAATGCCTGCATCCTGTACATTTAATAAATATACATCCTCTGTATTGCTGTCTGAAATGCTACCCCCAAAAGATACTTTTTTTATAGATGCAATGGAATCATTTTTACCAACTGTACTCGTAACCGGTACTGTATAAGTACCATTATATTGTGCATCTGTAGTTGCTGCATAAGTAATATTATTTGTTGCTAATCTGTTCTGCATAGTCATATTGCTTGGTGCTAATAAATATGCAACACAAGTCATAATACAAATACCTGTTAACCATTTTTTCTTCATTTTACTCTCTCCTCACCTTTCTATATACCAGACTTTTATTTAGTCCCTTTGGAATAACCAGCTTTATCTTACCACACAAAAAAAATGCGGCAATAAAAAATTCGTTTATTATGAAGTTTTTAATGTAATTTTAAGAATCGTAAAACAATTCCTAAAAATGTTATTTATTTTATAAAAGTGCAAGAAAAACCACCGCCTTTCTTATAAACAAAAAAGGAAACGATACTCTAACTTCGTTTCCTTTTTCATAACAAATTGCTATTTTTATTCCTCACATCAAAAAACTAGTGCATTTTATTTTTTACCAACCCAACATCGAATCATATAATGCTTTATATTGTGTTGCAGATTTTGTCCATGACACATCCTGCTCCATGTCACGTTTTACCATAGCATCCCAGGATTCTCTCCTTGTGAAGTATACTGTTTTTGCATAATTCACAATATTTAGCAACTGGTTTGCATTATACTCATAAAAGGAGAATCCATTTCCTGTTTCTTCATATTCATTGTAGGCCTGTACTGTATCCTTCAAACCACCTGTTTCACGAACAATTGGAACTGTTCCGTAATGCATTGCAATCAACTGTGTCAAACCACATGGTTCAAATTGAGATGGTACCAACAATGCATCTGCACCAGCATAAATCTTATGAGCACGTTCCTCAGAATACATAATATTTGAACAAACTCTTCCCTTAAAATGATTTTCGTAATAGCGGAAAGACTCTTCGTATCTTGAATCACCTGTACCAAGTACTGCTACCTGTGTATAAGGATCTACAAGTGCATTCATTATAAAATTAATCAGATCCAATCCCTTCTGATCTGTTAATCTTGAAATAATTCCCACTACAAATTTACCTGTATCCTGCTCTAATCCTAATTCTTCCTGAAGCGCTCTCTTATTCTTCTTTTTCTTTTCAATTACATCCTTAATAGAATAGTTTTCATAGATATAGGAATCTGTTTTCGGATTATACATATCATAATCAATACCATTCACAATACCGCATAATTTCATATGATGATACCCGATATGTTGATCCAAATGTTCTCCATATGTAGCAGTCTTAATCTCACCCGCATAAGTATTACTTACAGTTGAAATTTTATTGGCATAAGTCAAACCACCCTTTAACATATTCGCATCGATTCCATCTTTTAATACACCATCTGTAAATACATCATCCGGAAGTCCGCTCCAGAAACGAAGTGTATCCAAATTGCACACACCCTGGAATTTCAGATTGTGGATTGTCATAATCGTCTGCGCTCTTCTACAAGTCTCTGTATTCGAAAATAATGTACGTAAATAAATTGGCACAAGACTTGCTTGCCAATCATGGCAATGAATGATGTCTGGTATAAAATCAACGATTGGCAAGACTGCTAATGCTGCCTTACAAAAATAAGTAAACTTTACGACATCGTTTGGTATGCTTGTATATGGATTTCCTTCGCTAAACAATTCTTCATTATCAATAAAGTAGTAAGTTACGCCATCCATTTCATATTTGAAAACACCTACATAATAATTTTTCCCATCACGTCTCAAGTCCATGTAAAAATTATGGATATACTCCATCTTTTCCTGATACTCCCATGGAATACAACGATATTTTGGTAAGATTACCCTAGCATCACAACCTACTTTATTCAGTGCTTTTGGCAATGCATACATGACATCTCCTAAACCACCTGTCTTCACAAATGGATAACATTCTGAACCAACAAACAATACTTTTTTTCTATAAATTGGTTCTTCCACTTTTTCTTCCATTTTCTGCTCCTCCTGCATCATTTCTTCTGATTTTTTCGGTGCAGCCTGCTTTCCTGCTTTCTCTTCTGATACTTCCTTTTCTTTTCCATCCGATACAGAAACTTTCTTCTCTTCTTCTTTTTCTGTTGTTTTTTTTCTTGCCGTACTTCTTGTTGTACTCTTTTTTGTATTTTTTTCTTCTGCGTTTTCTTTCTTTGTTGCCGTCTTTTTTTGACTGCTTTCTTCTTTCGGATTTTCCTTCTTTACGGTTACCTTTTTTGTGCTACTTTCTTTTTCTGGTTCCTCTTTTTTGGTTGTTTTCTTCCTTGTTGTTGTCGTGGCTTTCTTTGTAGTCTTTCTCGTCGTTGTCTTTTTATCTGCCTTAGCCTCATCCGCCTCTTTTGCGTCTGTCTTTGTTGTTTTTCTTTGGGTTGTTGTTTTCTCTTCTATTTTATCCTTATCCGTCTCATCTTGCACTTTTTCCTCGGTTGCTTTCGTTGACACCTTTTTCACTGTAGTCTTTTTGGCTGATGACGTTTTCTTTTCCGATGCGGCAGTAGCCTGTTTTTTTGTCCCAGTACTCCCATCTGTCTTCGTTGCCTTATTTTTCTCCATTGTCTCCTCTGATGATACTACCGTATCTTTTCTTTTCTCATCTGCTGCAACGCTTTTTGTTTTCTCTGCCATTCCGAATCCCCCTATACTTATTGCATCGTAACTTTCCTAATTAGTCACGCTAATATATCTATCCTATCACTATTTTTCACTACAAGCAAGAAAAAAGTGTATACTCTAATTACTTATTATTGAAAATTTGATTCTGGTTCAACGGGTGCAGTACACTATAGTAAAAAACTCAAGAAAAAATTTTTTAAATCAGAATATCTTTCTGTCACATTTCGTATTTGATAACACTCTATAAACAAACAGGACTACTCTTTTCTATTTATTTTCGTTTTAACGTTCTAAGATATTGCTTTTGTTCTGGTGTAATCCGATAACTTTCTACTGCCTTTTGTATTGCTTTGTTATGATTCCAAGTAGGCAGAAGTCCTTTTTCTAAATAAGGAAGCGTCGCTTCATACTGCTTCGCAAGTGCCGTGGCAAAATACCATGCCACCATCATCTTTACATAATATTCCTCTGAATCGACTGCTGCCACCCATTGCAAATACTCTGGTTTAAATTGTTCTTCCAAATAGTAACGCATTAATGTTCCAATCCCAAATCGGACTGTATAGGTATGCTTAGATGCCATCCATTGTTTCACCTTTTCCAGTACAGGTTGCGGATATTTCTTAAATAGTTTCATAGACAAAAGATCGCAAGTTGCCCAGTTATCCACATAAGGCAGAAACCTGTCTAATTTTTGTACACATTCTTCATACTCTTTTATCCCCTCTATCAACAATCCATGCAAGTTATTTTCTTCATAATATATATGAGGGAGTTGTTCCATAAACTGTTCCACTTCTTCTTTCACTTTTTCATCTGTTTTTGCCTGTTTTAAAAGTTCTTTTGCATACTTGCGAAGCACTGGTGTCCGCACTCCTATAATCTTAGTTTTCTCCACCGTAGGAATTAACTTTGCATGAAATTCCTTATAGGAATTATCTTTTAATTCTAATAATTGTTGCTGTATTCTATTCATCTATTTTTCCTTCCATAAACTCCGTTACATGTTTTCTCATCCAAATCGGAAACAAGTTTCTTTGACATGTTCTATTTTCCCGTTCTTTAATTCCAATCGTATCAAAAAATATCTTCCAAAGCTCTGTAAATTCATCTTGTACCTTCTCTGTCTGTCGCAGTTTTTTATACTGTTCTTCCTCTAACTGTTGTATATACATTTCTTCTTTTGGTTCATGTACGACTGCAATTTTCCTTCTATCATCAACCAAAATCCAATATTCAGATGGCATTCGGTCTGAAAAGTGTCTTGCAACCTCATATAACACATTATTTTTTGGCTCAATATGGCTTACCAGAACTTTTTCGTCAATACATTGAAAACGTACAAACTCTCGAAAATAGTGTATTTCATTTCCAACCTTTCTGCGTACCTCCATCATACGCATTACCGCTGGCTCGGTAAGCATATGTTCTATGTTTTTTCCTACCCGAAAACCAATACGCAAATATTGATACATACTGTCTAACACATCCTCTGCATATAAGCAACCATAAAAAATATGAATATATGCCTGAAAAGATATTTTATTTCGTATAGAGCGCGCCACCTTTTCTGCCTTTTCCCTGTCTGGTTCCACATGAACATAAGTATCAAAAAGACTGTTTTGTAAAATTGGTTCTCGCTCTAATCTCAAATTTTCATGTCCATACTGCAATGCCCAAACCCATGCATCATAGATGCAGGTAAATATAGATTCAATATTTGAATCACAAGTAAATACAGTCACAGAATCACCTCCAATTTATACATTTTTTAAGACTGCTGCAAATGAAAATCGGTAAACAAAGACATCTGTCTGACCGTATTCTCATGTTGTATCTGCCAGTTTTCTTTCCTCCCGGTATCCTCTAATTGATGGGTAATATACGTTTCCTCTATGGGCGTATGATACATCATTTTTCCATTACAAGTGATAAAATAATGTGCCCGTTTCAATACTACACCCATCTTTTTCAATGCCGAGAAATCTAATTTTCCATATCTTCTTGCCTGCATAATCCTGCGTGCTGACTTTGGTCCTACCCCAGGTATACGAAGAATCTTATCATAGGATGCCGTCTGTACTTCTACAGGAAATTCTTCCAAATGTCTGACTGCCCAATCACACTTTGGGTCTAATTTTTCATTGAAATTTGGTCTTTCCTCACTTAATAATTCCTGTGCATGAAACCCATAAAACCGAAGCAGCCAATCCGCCTGATATAACCGATGCTCTCTTAACAATGGTGGCGCTGTTCCAATGTCTGGCAAGTCCTTATCTTCATTGATAGGAATGTACGCCGAATAAAACACACGTTTTAAGTCAAATCTTCGATACAGTTCCTGCGTGGTCTGTAATAAATGATAGTCTGTCTCTGGCGTAGCTCCCACAATCATCTGGGTACTCTGCCCTGCAGGCGCAAAGGCTCTGTTTTTAGCAGGATACGTTCCTCCAAGCGGTAAAAACTTATCTACCACAGAAGAATTTAGAGCATTTCTTTTCTTTTCCTGTGGCAACATATTGATCAGAAGTTTTTTATCCACAGATGCAATTTTATCTTTTTCGGACTGAAAAAAAATACTTTGCGGAAGATATTGATTTCCCTGACTTCGCTCCATTCTGGCATCCTTTCCAATAGCCAATCGATGTACCGCAATCGTATCACTAACCATCTTCATAGGTTCCATAATGGTCTTAACACTTTTATTTGGTGCCAGTTTTTCCAGACTTTCCTTCTGACACAATTCCATATTAATACTGATGCGGTCTGCCAGATAGCCCGCAGTTGCCAGCAACTCCTCTGGTGCTCCAGGAATGGATTTTACATGAATGTATCCATTAAATCTATATTTGTAACGCAGCAAGGCAAGAGTCTCGCACATTTTCTCCATCGTATATGCGGGATTTTTTACCACTCCAGAACTTAAAAACAATCCCTCTATATAGTTTCTTTTATAAAAAGAAACGACTAATTCACAGATTTCCTCTGGTGTAAAAGTAGCTCTGGGAGTATCCTTAGACACGCGATTGCAACAATATTTACAATCATATATGCAATGATTGGTCATCAAAATTTTTAATAATGATACACACCTTCCATCTGAAGCAAAGCTATGGCATATACCACAACTTTCGGCATTCCCCAGGAATCCTTCCTTTCCCTTTCTATCTACACCGCTGGAAGTGCATGCTACATCATACTTTGCCGCATCCGCTAATATTTTTAATTTATCCTGTATAGACATTTCTGTTTTTCTCTCAATCATACGTTTATTATACAAACATATGTTCTGTTTTGCAAGTAGAATATTACTGGCAAATTTTTCTTTCTAACACGCTTCCCTCTTCCTTTTTGGAATATGCAGTTGAAGGGGCAACTTTCTTTCAAAACACGCTCCCGCTTGGTTTCAACCGTAGCGGTACTAGGCTCGAAAACACCTCGCTGAGTACCGACGGTTTCAAACAGTTTTTCCAGAAAATTTCCCCTCCAACTGCTTCTCCTTTTTTGTGAGGGAAGCTCACACTTTGTTCAAATTTTACTACAACCATCGTGTCAAGCGGATATTCGCAATCCGCTCCACTACTTGCTCATAACACGATTCACTGCTAATGCAGCATATCAGAAGGGGCTTGCACCCCTCCTGATACAAGCAAGTCCCCACCCGCCACTTATTGCCCTGCACAATAGAAGTGGGGGACTTTCTTGATCGTGTTAAATGCTTTTCTGAATGCCGTCATCATCGCACCATACAGTGGTACCTGATGATTAATCACATCCACATATCTGGAACACTTTCCGTCTCGTTTTTGTGCCTTTGCGGCTGTTAAATTTTTCACTACCCTCTGCATTTCATTCCTTTGGGAGCACATGGTATTTCAATGCCTCTTTTTTGGTAAGGCAGTAATCCTGCTTTGTTATTACTTAAATATTTGTACAGTTTCCTTGATTTCTTACTTTTCTTATCTGTTTTGTTAGGATTTTCTGTGTTTCTTGCATACATTTCTATGTATTCCAACATTGTCTTGGCAATTTCCTGACCTAAGTCACATCCAAACTGAAAAATCTTTTTCTCAAACTCCTTGAAACTTATGCGATTTTCTTGTAAAATTATTTCCATCATACAGTCTCCTTTACGTGTTTTTCCAACAATTAACATCATAAAGAAAACCATATAATTTGGAAGTGGATTCGTTCACTTCCCTTTATTTTTGCCAATAAAAATTATACACTAACCATGGTATTTTTCAACAAATTTGGGTTGTTTTGTACCATGACATAATATACCACTAATAATTTTCCAAAGAAATACACAACACTTTACAACTTTTTTGAAATAAAAGATGCTACATATAAGGCACTTTCAAAGTATAACAAGACTTTACAAACACTGTATCAGCTCACATTCGGTCTTTTCTACATACAATTACCTATTTTTTTACTAACGATCTATATTTTCCATAAACATTCCGTCCTTTTCAATTCTCCTACATCATCAAAACTGCTATGTATGTACACATTCACAGAAATACTAATGTGCAAATATCTCATGATATGCTGCAACTTTTCAGGTTCATTTTATATTTTGCCATATTAGAGCAATAGGGGTGATGGTACACAAAATATAATAACCTTTCGCAATAATATTGCTTTTATTCGTTTCTACGTATATAATACTTATTATAATTACACAGGAGGTCAATATGGACTATATTTCAGTAAAAGAAGCAGCTAATAAATTTGAACTCTCTGAAAGACGAGTACAAAAGCTCTGTGAAACAAATAGAATCAAAGGATGTAATATGGTCAGTGGAGTTTGGTTAATACCTAATGATGCCACAAAACCATCCGACGAAAGATTATCCGACATTCCAGAATCACAGAATTGTTTATCATTAAAGGAACTTTGTGCGGAACTTTCAATATCAATTTCCACTGGGAGAAATTGGATTAAACTTGGTAAATTGCTACCAGAGTACACAGAAAAGAAAACTCCCTATTTTTCCAAAGAATACATTGCAAAATTAAGAAAAGAACTTCAATCTGGCAAGAACAAAGCATTAAAAAGTAGAAGAAACAAAAAATTTGTATCTGGAAATTCACTTTACAACTCATATGTTTCTGACCAATGCCAAAATATACCTATATTACAAAAATTGTTGACACTTATATCAGATAACGAAATAGAACTTAATACTTCAACAATTCAATTTTTAATCGCAGATTGTGCATTACACCTTTTTAGCGATAAGCTAGGATTGAATTTACCAGAAAACAAAAAACTTCTGTTACAATTTTTAAATCATGAATTGTTTATTGAAGGTTATAATGAACTTATCAATGACTTAATCGACAATACTAGCGAAGCCATTAAATTTTGTCAGAAATATCCTTTACTTTTTGATATGCAATACATTTACGAAGCAAACGAAGATATACTTGGACTAATATATATTTCTTGTAAAAATATAGGAAACAGAAAAGCAACCGGTTCATACTATACATCTACTAAAGTAGTGAAGAAATTAATTAGCAAACTCGATTTCAAATCTAAGGATCGTATTCTTGACCCTTGTTGCGGAACAGGTAATTTCCTATTACAATTACCGAACACTATTTCATTCAATTCTATATATGGCAATGATATAGATGTGGTTAGTGTTAAAATCACACGACTAAATATGGCATTAAAATTCAATGAGCCATCCTCGTCAATTTGTGAACATATTACTGAACTTAATTACCTAACAGAGTATTCTAACAGAGATTTCCAATATATAATAGGAAATCCGCCTTGGGGTTATGAATTTTCTGATGATGAAAAATCTCAACTAAAAAAAATATTTAAATCAACATCTGGTAAGAATATCGAATCCTATGATATTTTTATAGAACAAGCAATTAAGCAACTTGCAAATAATGGTCATTTGGCATTTGTTCTTCCAGAAGCATTACTTAACGTAAAAGCACACACTAACATACGAGAAATAATACTGCAATCTTGCTCCATCAAAAATCTTGATTATCTTGGGAATGCATTCGACGGAGTGCAATGTCCTTGTATAATCTTAGATTTACAATGCACCCACTCACCACTTTCCACATTAGGAATGGTCGTAAACAATGGAAACGAAGAATATACTATAAACACTGAACGTGAGGTTACATCAAACTACTTTAGTTTTATCACTTCCGATGAAGAATACAATGTTCTCAAGAAAATAAGGAACACTAAACACGCCACCTTTCTTTTGGGAAATGCTGATTTTGCACTAGGAATTGTAACTGGCAACAACAAGGATTATATTTCTGGCACAGAGACTTCCTCAAATGAAATGATCTTAAAAGGTGCCGACATAAGTAAATACCACATCAATCAAACTGATAATTATATTATTTTCAAGCCTGAGAGTTTTCAACAAATAGCACCTACTGAAATGTATCGAGCACCAGAAAAACTACTTTATCGTTTTATCAGTAACCAACTAGTATTTGCCTACGATGACAAACAAACACTTTCATTAAATAGTTGTAATATTGTCATTCCAAAAATACCCGGCACAAAAATCAAGTACATTTTAGCAATACTCAATTCTCGAATTGCTCAGTTCATATACAAAAAGGAATTTAATTCTGTAAAGGTATTACGTTCACATATAGAAAGTATACCGATTCCTTCTGTAAGCGAAGCGATACAGGATAAGATTATTGAAATCACTGATATCTTGATTTCTGGATTGGATATTAAAGAAGCTGAAACAGTATACGATAAACTTGATAGACTTGTAGCAGAAGTGTTCAACCTTAATGATTCTGAAATAGAAATAATCAAGAAAGCTGTCGATGGCGAAAACAAATTTTTAGCATAGATTAAATTGAGCCAATGCCTAATAAAGACATTGGCTCATATGCTATTTTCCTTTTCTCTTTACCTCATCAAGAACATCCTTCTCTTCAACAAGAAAAGGGGTTAATTCTTCCTCTGTCATAAATACTTGACCTTCAAATACTCCTACTCCATCTCTCCCTGTATTTTCGTTTCTATGTTGTGGACCTAGCTTTCCTATTTTTTGCAATTCATCACTAGTAAGTACCCAATATATCAAATCATCCCTACATACACCAATCCAAATAAACACATCACAACATGATGGTTTTAACTGCTGATAATGATACTTAAATGAATTAGCCCTTGCCTCTGAGTGCAGATATGCTCTACTAGCTAAGCTTCCACCTGTTTTTGTGCTATTAGCCCTACAAGCCTTTACCTCAACTCTAATTCCATCAAGCCATAAATCAAATTCGCCATCAAAATCTGGATAAAATGAAGAAATATTATCTTTTGTTGCTTTCGTAAATTCCGGAAACAACTCCAAAATATGTTTTTCTCCCCAAGTTTCACCGAATGTACGCGGAGCCATATCAAACAAATCAAGATACTTATTTCTTTTTGCATACTCATTTTGTAATTCCATGTACTTATCATATGTAATAGTTTGTGTTGCTAATAAGTAAGCTAACATTCTTCCCTCTGTGCTAAAGGGAAATACAGCCTTTTCTTTCTTTATTACTTCTATTACACTTTCATCAACACCAGATTGCTTGAATAACATATCTAATTGTTTTTGTAATTCCTTCATTTATACAATCCCCTTTCTATAATGCCAAGCCTAAAATCGCTGATTTTAAAGCTTTTTCTTTAAATATCTATCTCATAACTAGAACCAATAGTGATGAATAATCATCGTACTTGTACTAAATATAAAAAATAGTATTCATTACGAAACATTCACAATATTAAGGTCAAAAATAAACAGTAATCTGTATAATATTCCAAAACTCTACTTAAATTTTTATTAAATCACTAGCTTGCTTTCAAACTAGATCAAACATTTTATCACTTCTCACCCTAGTTTCTCTTTGCTCTTAGTCTTGGGTTCCTCCTTGACAAATTCCCGTCCTTTAGAAACTTCCATCCCGTTCAGTTCACTCTGCTCTCCGTTTTCATTTTGGGCTCATCACCACACCCATGTCCTACACATTATCACCTTTTTCTTCCACATTAAAAAGCTCCTTTAACTCTACACGGCGCTCTAACTTTCTCCTCCTTTTTCCTCTCCTGTGCAACAATCTTCATATTCTTCACCTTTGCAGTTTCAAACTCACTTTTCTCTGTTGTTATAACATTGTCAGAATTTAGGATAATAGAACTATCGCCTACTTCTTTTGTTTAATTTCCCATGCACTCAAACCGTCAAAACGAAAACCAATTTTCACTCTTACAAGTTGACCAATTTCCTGATTTCTTTTGAGTTCTGTATGCATTGGAACAAAAAAAGCACGCAATTTAGGGTTCATATCCAATGTAAGCTATCCACTCTGAACACTATCAGCACTAATTACCGTTGCATCAAACCAATACGCATTCTCTCTGTCAAACTCCAATGGAAGAATATTTTTTCCTACAGTCAATTCATCTGTATAATAATAATGCGTTGCACTTTGATTCTTTCTATTTCCAGATAATTTCTTACAAATTTGCAAACACTCATACATAGAGTCTATCATCTTCTCATTTTTCGTCTGCATATATTTGCAGAAATAAAGAATAGAACACAAAAAATTTGCTGTAGCATTTGAGTCTTGATCTGGTAATGTTTCTAAAATCCCAAGCATTTTATTATAAGTCACATCAACTGGTTGTTTCAGGCGTATGTACGCATTAAACCATTTCCACAAAATTCCCTCCGTTTCATACTTCTCCATTTTAAGTAAATTCTCGCAACAGACTATAATCTGTCTTAATTGTTGCTGGCTCTTTTGTTTCCAAGCACTTTTCTCGGAAATACACATCCCCAAATATGCAATCTGATAATCATAATCATTTGGTCGCTCTTTAATTCTCATTTCCAACTCATCAGAAGTCCATTTAAATCTAGATAGGTAGCTCCTAGTACTATTATAAAATTTATTACTCCTAATCACACTGTATCTGAATTCTGTATCAATATCATATAAAATGGCATTGGAAACAATTTTTTTACTCCACTTGTTTATTTCCTTATCCTGTTCCAAAAATTCTTTTTCGTTACTAGAAAAACCCAATCTCTTTGCTAACTGATGTACAAAGGTGGTTGTAATCTGTACAATTGAAGTATATAGATATACTAAGTCTGATATATTATTTCCTCTTTCTTCCAATTTCACAGAACTTTCAAAGTCAGAAAGTGCTAAATCAACATAATAGCGCAATTTATTAAACAATTCATAACTATTCAAATTCTTATAAGCATTATTCATCTGATGCAACACATACTGAACATACAAATTTCCACGTGAATGATAAAAAGAACCATTCTTATTATCAATCTTTATAGCTTCATTCAACTGTTCTTCAGCTTCTTTCAAACGCATTGGATTGTTCGCTATAATCAAACGTCCATAATGTTGATGGAACTGTGGATTTTTTGGTAATATCTTAACTAACCTTTCATAAATCTGTTCCTGAAGGTTTGAGTTATCTACTTCCAATATAATCTGAGAAAAGCTTTTCTTTTGATTATCATTCTCTTTTATTTCGCCTTCTGTATCTCTTTTAATAAAAATGTTCATCATCAATCCAGAAAATCCATCAGATACATTTCCATTCGAGGATTCACATTTTCTTAAATCCTCAATAAATTGTATACAGAAATTTTTGTATTTCTCTGATTGAAAGTTCTTGAATTTTATCTTCAATATTTTTTTTGCAACAATTGGATGGCAAATTCGGTAGGAAGAATTCACGATATAGATTATACTCGGAAAATTCTCTTGCAATTCCTTCAGCAGCTCCCTTCCTGAGCGCTTCTCTATCCTTAACATTTTTCGTGTATACTTAAAACCCAGTCCCTTGTTTTCAGTGTAATAAGAAATCAATGCAATATAAAGAATAACCTTTTCCATTTTTTCATTCTGTTTCATAAAATTAATTGCATCATTTAAATATTGATAAATACCTTGATAATCATCTTCAAATGCATGCATACCATAAAAAAATGGAATACGAAAATCGATAAGATTATTTTCCGTAGTCAGCCTTTTCATATTTAGGATATGTCTTTTACATTCTGTATCATTATAGTTTTTCCATTTTTTCATTACCTTCTCATATTCATTGCAAAATAAATCTCCATCTCTTGCCTCCAAGATAGAAATCATCTCATCATCCGATTTTTTCATACTATATACTCTGCACGCATATAGCACACACACTTTCATACCTCTTATTCGATATAGAAATTGGTTGACATCATTTTCATTGTAATTCCCATCCAAAAAAATCAACAGATGTTTTCCAGAAATAGCGGAGATACGTAACAAACTCTCATACACATCTTCATCAAATTTATTTTGCAATACAAATGTCGGATATTCTTTTTTTAAATTCCAGCATATAACCCTACCAAGTATAGATGCTCCAGCTCCCGGAGAATGCTGTATTGAAATTAATATCTGGTCTTTATTTGCTTTCTCTAATTTTTGACGTATCTTATCTTCGTAAAGCTTAATCTTTTTATGCTTGACATATAATTCCTCTTCAATTGCAGTCCATGTAATCGGTTCTCCATAATAAAATTTATATTTTTCACTTTCTGATAATATATTTTCCCTTCGAAGCAACTGCTCATGAACCAAAATTGTATATTGCTCAATATATTGTTGATCCTGCCTATCTAATGGAATGCCTATACGTTTTAGGCGATTAGGTATATAAATAACGTCATCCACTAACTCCGGCAAATATAAACTACAATATTCAGCAATATCTTCCATACCAATTTTAAACACCACTATATTCAAATTCTCATACTCTCGCGGATTTACCTCATACCATCCAGTTTCTGCTTCAAGAATAGCTATATTAACCTTTACACTTTCTATTGCATCCAGTAAATCCATTAAATATCGTATATACTTATCATCTCCATCTCGAAATTTTGTTTCATCGATTATGAACAAAAGATCATCTTCTACAACAGATTCTATCATTTTATCAGTAAAGCGCCCCCAAAATTCTCTATACTTATTTTTCCATTTCGGAAAATTTTCAGTCTGTGATTCTGGATCTGCCTCTGTTCCATCTGCATAAAGCCACCATGTACTATTCTTTTTTATACAATCCCAAGTAATTTCGTTATTTGGAATAACATTTCTCAATAACTGCTTTTTTTGCAATATATCAGCAAATCCTTTTTCCTTACAAAAAGATATAATACCTGACCAACAAATCTTGCTTAGATTCATTGAAATCGAATCTGAATAATCCCATTGTCTTCCTAGAATTAAATAATAATTTTGACTATCGTTAAATTTGTCTGCATACTCTAAAAACTGATTCCATTCGCTAATATTTCTCCTCTTTTCCGAAGCACTTTTCCACTCATTTATGTTAGAAGAAATATAATCAATTCCTTGATCTTGCAAAAAATGCTTAAGATAACAACATGCAAACATATAAGCTTTCAAACGAGCATCATCTGATATACTTCTCTTACCTGCATAATTCAATCCAACTAAAATCCGGGCTATTAAACGTGCATTACGCAATTGATCTAAGTAATTGAATTTATCTGTTACTTTCTTTTGAATCCACCTTTCTTCTTCCTCTGAAATTGCTCGGATTACCTTGCTATCTCTAAAATCAATCTCGTCCCACTCCTGTTTTGCAATCTGCTCTATACAATACAACCAATCTTTCAATGATTCCTTTTCCATGTTATGTATCATAAGACTATATTCAAAATATGCTGTATCATAAAAAAGCCAACCATCTTCTCGATAAGAAGCCATATCAATAATCGCATACTCACTACTTTTATTAGACACAAACACATTATTTCCATGAAAATCTCCATGAATACAACAGGTCATATTTTCAATTCTTCTATTTCCCCATGGTATATCATTTATTGCATATGAAAATGCATTAGGATAAACCTCATTATTTATTTTGATTGTAAAAATATTTTTCACAGGACATCCTAACAGATGCTTTGATAAAAATCGTGCCATAATCCCATCTACATCCAATTTATTTTTCAACTGCATTTTAAATAAGTCTGAAGGTATTAAATAACCGTCAACAATATTTCTTTTATTAGTGGCTTCCTCTAGTATTTCTCCTATCATCTTTCTTACTGCTTCGATTTTTACACTAGATTTATAAATTGAATAGAAACTTTTATATTCTGCACTGCTAATTCCAGCAATTTGAAGTAACATAACATAATAACCATCAATCTCACTTTTTTCTATACACTTTATAACTTTAGAAAAACAAAAATCCTTCAGATTATTTTCATATTCTTCTTCCTCGCTATCAATTTTCAAAAAGAAATATCCTTTTATTTTAGAATCCCCTTTTAATTCCACTAAATAGACTTCTGCACCTGAAAACCCTTCACCTACTTTTGACTTTATATCTATATTTGCCTTATTTCCAACCTGAAATTTCATAACAATTTTTTCAAACAACTTATCCAACCATGTTTCCATAAATTATCCCCCTAACTTATAATACAACTACTCATTCTTAATTTAAAATTGGTATTATTAACGGTCATGAATAGTAAAAATATCGAAGTTTTAATTTTAGTTGTTTCTGCCAAGTAATCATTGGCAACTTTTCCATTTTTCTTTATACCATCCGCTTCCTTCTTCATTTTTTGAATATGCAGTTGAATGGGCAACTTTCTTCCAAAACACGCTCCCGCTTGGTTTCAACCGTACGGTACTAGGCCCGAAAACACCTCGCCTATCACAGGGGTGCGCTTTCTCACTAGGCTCAAAAAGACTTCGCCAAGTGTTCAATGTGAAGTACCGACGGTTTCAAACAGTTTTTTCAGAAAATTCCCCCTCCAACTGCTTCTCCTTTTTTGCGAGGGAAGCTCACTCTTTGTTCAAATTTTACTACACCCATCACTTAAATGCTTTTCTGAATGCCGTCATCATCGCACCATACGATTAATCACATCCACATATCTGGAACACTTTCCGTCTCGTTTTTGTGCCTTTGCGGCTGTTAAATTTTTCACTACCCTCTGCATTTCATTTCTTTGGGAGCACATGGTATTTCAATGCCTCTTTTTTGAAAAGAAAGTCAGTTATATCAAAACTGACTTTCCTATTCTTTTCTTTCAAAGTGGGCACGTTATGGTTTTTCATAAAACGACATTATAAAATCATATCCTTTTTCTTCCAGATTATTTTTATATTGTAGCTTGCATTCCCCTTCGTTTGTTATTTCATAAATGTATAGAGTATTGTCCGATCCTAAAACTGACAAATGATCCTTCGATACATAAAATTGCATGACAGATGTTTCCAAATGGTAACTTTGTGTTACAGTATCTGTGCTTAAATCAACAATCAAAATGTCAGCAGGTGAATCGATATCAAAAATATCGCAAGAAGATACGTACAACTTTCCATCTGCTATATATGCCCCAAAGGCTTCCTTACAATCCAATGGAATACTTTTTACCTTCCCAGTTTCCACATTTAATTTTAATATTTCATCATTGTGTGTAAAATAAATATTTTTTCCATAGCCAACCTGAAAACCAAACCCATCTCCTTCATTATAATAAGAGGATATATCCGCTACAAGCCGTGTACTTTGACTTGTTATATCTGCACAATATACTTTATAAGATTTTCCATCCCCAGATACCTCATCAAACAAGTACACCTTTTCCTGGCATACACACATATCTGTTGCAATCACATCCTCTATCACATATTTTTCTATCGTATCATTTTCAAAACAATAGCGTTCCAAATAGGTTTTATAATTAAGATTCGTAACTACATAAATATATGTATCCGTAACTGCAAAAGCGGAAATACCTACTAAACCCGGAAATTTGTATTTTTTTACTTCTCCATTTGAAAGATTCATAGAAATAATTGCACAATTCTTTTTATCAAAACCTTGTCCTTGTGATCGTTCATATACATATCCATCTTTTATAATCGGGTATCCATAGGAACCTGCACCAATATTAGATATTTTTAATTTCTTTTTTCCCACTATGTTTGCTTGTTTATCCAAATACAAAACTTTACTTGTTGCATCCTGTTCATAGCTTGAAATTAAACCATATTGATATGATACTTGACTATCCTTCGTCCCTTTTTCACAAGCGGTCAAACTAAAACATAGTATAATGACAAAACATATACCTACTCTAGTTGCCGCATTAGCTAATCTCTTCATTTTACTTTTCTCCTACTTTTTTGAATTTTTGTTGCCTTATTTTTCCAAAAATATAGAATAAATTATATCTTTTTATTTATGTGTTGTCAAATCAATTATTTTATTTATACATATACTGTTCAAAATATTTAGTGTTTTTCTTGTTTTTTCATTGCTATTTTTGAGTATATTTTTCATTTAACTTTTCTTTATTATTTTTTTACAAATAAAAAACCGGCATCCTAAGACACCGGTCCATCACTATGTATTATAATTTTACAATTATTTATAAATTATCTCCCTTGCACCAACAATTGCCGCCGCTTCGCACAAAAATCCTTTTACATTCCTTTTGTCTTCCAGCTCAATATCACCAAGATACAATGGCTTTTTCACCAGTTCCATAAAGTAACCAAGTTTTTGTTTTGGGATGTCATACAATTCTACTTCTATAGATGTTTCTCCATCTCCCTGATACACCATCCCCGGCTTCTTTGGTTCTGTATCCAACTCATACAAATGATACCCTTTTGCAGTTTTTGCTGTGCCAAGCCATTCTGCCCCAAGTTCCGTCAATTGATATTCCAATGGGTATCCTTTTTTATGCAGTCCACACACCGCTAGCTGGATACTTTCACTGGCTAAAAATGCCTCTCCAAATGCAAGAACCAGGTTCTCCAAATCGCTTCTTCCAAATATGGTAATTCCAAATGGATACGTTCTATCGCTGCTGTTTTCTGGTACTGCAATTGCTGTCAAGTCCAACAGGTTACAGTGGTTGGTGTAAAGTCCCATTTTACTGTTTGTCTCAATGGGATTCTTGCGAACCTGTTCTCTTGTAAAGGAACCACCTGCCGTCGGCATAATCATCACACTATCTTCCAATAATAGTCTGGCTTTCGCCTTATACTGTTGCAATTGGTGCAAATCTCCAAATAACTTTGCCGCTGTATTTTCCTTTTTTTCACCGGATCGTAAAATCGTCTCGGTAACAGGAAATGTTTTTCCCGGATTTGCTTCCACAAATTCCTTTAAATCTTCCCAACGCTCTGCCACATAAGCACCTTCATACAAAATCAGTGCTGCCTTTTGAAACATATCCATGTCAAGCTCTTCTACTAAAATTCCAAGCCCTTTGATTCGTTTGATGCAGGCATTCCATTTCTGTCTGTATATCTCCTTGAAATCTCCGTAAAATTCCGGTTCTTCTTTTGGTATATAAACCTTCTTTGGCAATGTCTTTCCCTTTTCCTGAAACGTTTTCGACCAACAACACTCTGCATCAAAACCCTTTGCAATGGAATTGACAAGCTCCACATCCTCCATTTTTTTTGCAAATACCGTCACACAGTCAAGACTGGCACACGCTGGTACCACGCCTTTGCTGGACCAGGAACCTACAGGCGGTTTCCAGCCTACCAATGTATTTAACATGGCAGGCACCCTTCCAGAACCAGCAGTATCCGTTCCCAAAGCAAATGCCGCCAGACCCAATGCCACACTCACGGCAGAACCTGAACTGGAACCTCCACTGATCATCTCCGGTTGGTACGCATTGTGTACTTCTCCATACGGACTTCTGGTTCCCACAAGCCCCGTTGCGAATTGATCCAGATTTGTCTTTCCAATAGGAATCGCACCCGCTTTTATAAGTTTTTCTACAACTGTAGCATTTTCTTTCGGTATATAAGAAAAATCCGGACATGCCGCAGTAGTAGGTACTCCTGCCAGGTCGATATTATCCTTAATCGCAAACGGAATCCCCCAGAGAGGATACTGCTCTCTTTCTTTTGGAAGGGCATCCAGATAAGGTTGTATTGCCTCCTCTGTGGGCGGTACAATCCAAATGTTTTTTTCTTCCTGTGCCTTCGCTCTCTTTATCATTTCCTCTATCAGTTCTTTCGGTGTAAGCACCTGTTTTGCATACGCCTGTTTGATCCAACCAATAGTCAGTTGTTCTGGAACATACATGATCAAACCGCCTCCTTTGCTTCTATTCCCACTACATATTGTCCTGCCTGTACCTGTTCACCAGACTTCACACAAATCGTTGTAATCACGCCATCCTCTTCTGCAGCAATTGGAAATTCCATCTTCATACTTTCCAGAATAACTACGTTTTCTCCCTTCTTTACTTCCTGTCCTTCTTCTACCAATACCTTCCAGACACTTCCCGGAATCGTAGCTTCTATTCCTTCACTTCCTTCTGGCAAGACCGCCTCTTCCGAATCTATATTTTCATCTTCCGAGTCAAAATGATCCAATCCCTGTTCTACCCATCTTTGCTTTTCTGCTTCAAACGCTGCCTCCTGATGAGCCTTAAATTTCGCGCTGCTCTCTTTGATGCTTTCCAGATATGCCTTATATTCTCCCAAATGGAAGGTAGTTTCTTCTACTTCTATTTCAAATTTTCCACGAAGAAAATCCTCTCTATATTGTAAAATTTCTTCAGCGGAACAAGGATAAAATTTAATCTGGTCAAAGAAATTTAACAACCAAGGCTTCTCTTTGGTAAAGAACTTTGTCTCCTGCAAAGCATTCCACATTTGAATGGTTCTTCCTACAAACTGGTATCCTCCAGGGCCTTCCATACCATATACACAAAGATATGCACCACCAATTCCCACTGCATTTTCTGGGGTCCATGGTCTGGCTGGATTGTATTTTGTGGTAACCATACGGTGTCTTGGATCTGTCGGTACCGCAACTGGAGCACCTAGATACACATCACCTAAGCCCATAACCAGATAATTTGCCTCAAACACAATCTTCATTACATCTTCTATGCTGTCCAATCCATTGATTCTTCGAATAAATTCTGGATTGCTTGGACACCATGGTGCATTTGGTCTTACGGTCTTTTGATACCTCTCTGCTGCCAACTGTGTCTGTGGGTCATCCCATGATAAAGGTAATTTTATAATACGGGATGGTACTGTTACATCATCTAAGGAACCCAATTCTTTGTTGGTTTTTACGATAGCATCTACCATTTCTTTTGTTGTAATTTCTTCTGGTCGGAAATGCACCTGCAAAGAACGAATACCCGGTGTCATATCAATAATTGGAAGATTCTTTTCTTTTAATGCATTCATTAAAATATGTGCGCGGAAGCGAAGCTCTATATTTAATTCCATTTCACCAAACTCAATCAGGACATTTTCTTCTCCATCTAAACGAATGAGATAGTCTGTATCCCCTTCTCTTCCCTTTGCCAATATGGCATACGTTGCATCCAGTTTAATTGGTTCTGGTAAAACAACTTCTGTATAATTGCCTTTTATATTTTCTTCCTGTGCAAGTCGGATCTCTTTTGCCTGCTCCAAGCTTAACAACTGGAAATGAACCGTATCACCAGGATGCAATTGTCCTAACTTCCACAATTCTCCCTTTGCTGTAGTAACCGGGCAAACAAAACCTCCCAAACTTGGTCCGTCTGGCCCCAGTAAAATAGACTGGTCTCCTGTCAAATCCAAGGTACCAATGGCGTAAGGATTATCATGAATGTTAGATGGATGTAAACCTGCTTCTCCTCCATCCTCTCTTACCCACTGTGGAATTGGTCCATTTAAACGGATACCTGTTCTTGCACTGTTAAAATTCACCACATACTCAGCGCTGGTTAATGTTTCTAAATATTCTGGTTTTAAATATTCTGCGGTAGGTTGTGGTCCCGGAATCACGCCAATGGTCCAGTTATTCGTAAGTTTTGGTGTATATTCACTTGGGAAAGATTCCACAGAACAAATATGACACTCTTTGGTAAGTTGCAACACATCTCCTGTTCGAAGTGTTCTACCATTGTGTCCTCCGAACTTTCCATCTACAAATGTAGAAGAACTTCCCATTACTTTTGGTACCTGTATACCACCTGCTACTAATAAATAAGTACGCATACCCTTTTTACAATTACCAAATTTTAAAACCTGCATAGGTGCTGCCTGAATGACCGTATACATTGGTACGTTCTCTCCATCCAAAGTTGCTCCCATATCTGCTCCAGTAATCACAAAAGAAGTGGTGGTACGGAAACGGAAGGTTCCACCCTTCATCGTCATTTCAATTCCTGCTGCATCTTCTTTGTTTTTCAACAAAGCATTTCCAATTCGGAAACTGTAGGAATCCATTGCCCCACAAGGTGGCACACCCACTGTCCAATATCCGATCATTCCCGGATAATCCTGCACTGTACTTTGCACTCCACCACTTAATACTTCTAATGCTGTTTCCTCAGGTAAAAATCCCTCCAACATTTTCGTATAAAGCTTGGCTTCTTTGTAAGCAGGAGTATGAATCAACGCTTTTAAATACTGCATATTCGAAGTAATTCCATACAATTTTGACTCTTCCAGTACACGGCTCATCTTTTCTAAGGCATCCTGACGATCCTTTCCATGCACGATCAACTTGGCAAGCATTGGGTCATACAAAGGAGATACCACGATATTTTTCTTAATCCATGTTTCCACTCTGGCAATATCGGAAAATTCCACATCATCGATTTTTCCACTGGCAGGTCGGAAATTGTTGATACAATCTTCTGCATACACACGCACCTCAATGGCATGTCCATTTGGCTTTCCGACTTTTTTCTTTAAATCCTTTAATTCTCCTGCTGCCTCTTTTACCATCCATTCCACTAAATCTACACCCATTACTTCTTCTGTAATTCCATGCTCTACCTGCAAACGGGTATTTACCTCAAGGAAATAAAACTTTTCCTGTTCTTCATCATATAAAAATTCTACCGTACCTGCATTGCGGTAAGAAGCTGCTCTTGCAAGACTTTCCGCTGCCTGATACATTTCCTTTCGAACCGAATCGCTTAAATTTGGTGCTGGAGATTCCTCTACTACTTTTTGATTTCTTCTCTGTACGGAACAGTCTCTTTCTCCAATGGCTGTCACTTCTCCAAATGCATTACCAAAGATTTGCACCTCTACATGTCTGGCTTTTCGAATGTATTTTTCTACAAATACACCTGCATCGTTAAAGTTACTTTCTGCCAAATGGCATACATTGTCATAGGAATCCGCCAGTTCTTTTTCATTTTCGCAAATACGGATACCGATTCCGCCACCTCCGGCGGTACTCTTTAACATAACCGGATACCCAATCTTCTCTGCGGCTTCTAATGCCTCGTCCACTCCCGTCAATAAACCAGTTCCTGCAAGAAGTGGAACATTCGCCTTACTGGCAAGTTCTCTGGCAGAATGCTTTAATCCAAATAAATTGATCTGCTCCGGTGTTGGTCCGATAAACTTGATGCCTTTCTCTTCACACGCATTTGCAAATTCTGTATTTTCACTTAAAAATCCATAGCCAGGATGTACCGCCTGTGCATTAGTCTCTACGGCTGCCCCAATGACCTTTTCCACATCCAAGTAGGTCTCTTTTGCAGAACCATCTCCTAAATATACGGCTTCATCTGCATTGGTTACATGCAAACTGTCTTTATCTGCCTCTGAATAAACGGCTACACTTTTAATTCCCATCTTTTTCAGAGTTCTCTCAATTCGTACTGCAATTGCACCACGATTGGCAATTAACACTTTATCAAACATAATGACTTCCTCCTGTTTTGCTCTGTCAAGCGGATATTCCCAATCCACGTTGCTACTTGTTCCTATAAAAGTGGCACTACATGCCTTACGAGGTACGGGGCTTGACCCCCGCACCTCGTGCAAGAGTACACACCGCCTAAAGGCAGTGTTTTTTGTACTTTTATAAAAACCATCTTTCTATAAAGAAAAATAGGCAAGGATTCCCTTTTGTCGGCATCCTCGCCATCTATCAAACGATATCTTATCTTTTAATCCCAAATCAACAATCTTACTGGAGTAGGATTGTATGCATTACAAGGATTATTTAACTGTGGACAGTTACTAATCAGCACCATAACATGTTCCAATGCCTTCATCTCCACATATTTTCCCGGTGCAGATACACCATCATCAAACTTAAATCCTCCCTGTGGCGTAACTGGTACATTCATAAAAAAATTAATATTCGGTGCCAAATCTCTCTTTCTAATATCCACCGTACTATCTGCCAACTGTAACATAAAACTGTCACGACAGTTATGCATATATCTTTTTTCTCTGGCGTAACGAACGGTATTACTTTGGGAAGAACAGGCACCGCCTAATGTATCATGTCTTCCTGTCTTATCTGCTGTAATTTCAAGCAATGGCTTTCCCGATTCTGCTCTTAAAATACTTCCCGTCGTAAGATAAATATTCTTCTGCATTACTATGGTCTGAACCGCTCCATAATGATCCTCTGGGTTTGTCATATCATAAAATGTCGTATCGACTGCCTGATTTCCTTCCATATCTAGTATACGAAATGTCTGCCCTGGTTTTAATTCATGCATCCAACCAAGTCCAGCCTCCACTACCTCGTCATAAATTGCATCTTCTATTTTTAAATCACTGTCTTTTTCAATAAATCCGTACATGGTTCCATCCTCCTATCTAATGCAAACACTTGTGTTGGCAAGCGGATAATCCCAATCCACTCTGCTCCTTGCTCCTAACATAAGAAACAAACCTTTATAATCCTAATAAATTGTTATAATCCCATGTGTTCTCAAATGCTCTGTAATTTTCACTTCTATGGTTTACACATTCATCCATCAAATCAGTAGGTGGTGCATCGTATACCTCCATGGTAACTGGAACCTGTGGATACTCCTCACTTGGATTTAAAGGATTTGGGGTATTACTTGCGATAAATAAAATATCCATCTCTGTACGAAGGGTTACCGTAGCACCTTCCTTACAGTGTCCCACTTCATAATGCATGCTTCCATCATCTTCTACATACACCTTGGAAAATAAATTCACACAAGGAACTAAGTCTCTCTTGCTCATGTTGTTTCGCACCAGTTCCACCTTGAAATTTTCTTCTCCACATCGATAATAGTCATTTCCCTGCTTCTGGTAGCTGGTCTTTCCATATTTTTCATCTGTCAAAAGTCTGGTCGTATGTCCCGCAATCGTATCGTGCCATCCAAGACTATCTTCTACAATACTTGCCAACACTCTTCCGTTATCGCTCATCAACACATTTCCCTTTGCTAAATGTGCGGTATACTGTGCCTTTAAAGTATCCGGCATATTATATCTCTCTGATTTATCTCTCATATTATATAAAAGAATAGATACATTGGCATTTTCTCCCAATGCCTTAAAGTGTATATACTTGTTTCTTCCAATAAATCCGGACCATTTTTCTCCTGGTCTAAATTCCTTTGTAAATATCTTCTGCATAAGAACTCCTCCAATCCACTTCATTCGTTACCGTTCACAGTTCCGTAAACAGCAACCTTCCTTCTATCTTTCTATCGTTATTGCTTTTGTTTGCTATACCTATACTATAATTTTTTCAATAATTTCTTACAATTGTCCAAAATCTTGATTTGCATTCCTTAAAATGCTACCTCTGGTTTTCGTGGGTAAACTAAAGTTCTATTTAACCATATATAATCCTCCAAATTTCAATCCGTATTTATAGGATTACATTTTCTATAAATGAAAAATAGCTCTTGAGCACCTGTATCTCTACAAGTTTTCAAAAGCTATTTATCACTTACTATTTTTTATTCAAACATTACTCAACTAAATACTTTTTCCCTTTTATATCTTATATCCCTGGTGCAATATAGTGCAATTGGTATCCAGAAATTTCCACAATATTTTTTCTTAGAAACGACAAAAATTTATTTTCTCCGCTTTCTGCCTTTCCTGCTACTGTATTAATTAATTCCTTTTTTGCAATTTTAATTTTTTTCTCCTCTGGTACTTCTTCTTTCCTTAATTTTGTGTGTAACATTGTGCGCTTGTACACTTGCACTTTAAAGTATTCTTTTTCATCAATCTCCAAATAGAACTCTTTTTCCTCTTTTTCCATATTCGCATAATCTAATAGCAAAGCCGAATATTGTAAAATCTGCTCCGTATTTAACTTTGAAAACACGGCAAATACTTCATCGTCTATATTATTTTGAGATATATTCTCACCACGAAGTTCCCTAACAGCCTTCAAATATCCATTTCTCCAAATACTTGATTCTGTCTGATATGCAATCTGTTCTAATGCATCCGCACATAGCTCTCTTGCATCCTTATAATCAGGAGCTACCTGCAATACATAACCCGTCATTTCAGCTACAAGCTGATATTCGCCTTCTTCAAAATCTTTTTTTGCCTTTTCGATAACAGTTTCTTTTGTGCCTACATATGAAATTAGCTTTTGAGCAAATTCCTTTTCTGTAGATGGATTTAGGTGAATTGGATTTCCATCGTAAAACCCCAAATACTTTTGAAAAATAGCTCGAATATTTGTCTCATATGTTCCATAATAAGGTCGAAGATACCATACTTTTTGAATTTCTTCAGGAACAGAAACCGCATTTTTTAGTTCGTCCATTTTTACGCCCTTGGCAATTGCTGCCAACGTCTGGTCATGTATATTTTTATACACAGCAGCATGATTGAGCAAAACCTCTTTTACCGCATCTGGCTTTTCTTTTGTTCTCCAATGAGGCCACGAATGTCCTTGAAATACTACCTGTGCCTCATCCCCATATTTTATGGCAGTATCATACAAAACCTGTGACCAGATCAAAGCATCTCTCACCTTTGCTCCACGCATGGTGTAAAGGTTGTGAAGTGTTCCAATGCAGTTATCTGCAACCCATAATGCCTTGTATTCATGAAAATAGTTCTGCATATTTGCTACTGCCTCAGTCTCAGAAGTAACCTGAAAATCAATATGAATACCATCAATTTCTATGGTTTGATTTTCTTTCACCTCATAGGTTGGAGTCGCATAAGTCGCTGTTCCAGGAATTGTTGCCAGTCCACACCCAACTGATATTTTTCCTGTGATCCCTGGCTCAACACCTGTTCCCATTTGATAAGAAGCTCTTGCTCTCATAGCTCTTCCTGCATAAACATATTCATCCATTGCAGCCTCTTCAAATCCTTTCGGAACATAAATTTTTACATTAGGATTATTTTTTACAACAGAACGTACCCCTCCAAAATGGTCTCCATGAGAATGACTTATAATTACCGCTGCTATACGTGAGTGAATTTTCTCCCCAAGATACTTTTCCACTTCCCTTATCGCTGCATCCATTCCCTCTTCTGTAGAACCGGTATCCAATACAATCCACTGCTGTTTTCCACGAATAAAATTAATATTTGCAATATCAAATCCTCTTACTTGAATGATATCCTTACCTACTATTGAATAAATTCCACACTCGTACAATCCTCTTCCATTCAACCAAAGACTTGGATTTACGCTATTAGGCACCTTGGTTTGTTTTAAAAAATCATAGTTCTTGTGACAATAGATTTTCTCTCCGTTTTCTTTTGAAAGTTGCAATCCTTCAAAAGATTTTAGGCAATGAGACTTTGCTAATTCTACTTCCTCATTATACGGATTGTTTCGATCGATCCCTAGCCACTTTGCAACTTCTTCATTATGTTGTATTGTGTACTTAGTTGCTACTTTCGCTAAACTTTTTTCCATAAACTCACTCCTATTCTGTCGCATCTCTTCCTCTGTACAATAGACAGAGTGTGGCTTGTACCTCTCCTGATACAAGCAAGTCCCCACCTACCACTTATTGCTCTACGCAATAGAGATGGGGAACTTTCTTGATACTGTTAAATACTTGGTTCAATTAAATTGAAATCTGCTGTCTCTGCAAGATTTACCAAGTAGCTTTGAAGTTTATCTATAAATTCAAATGCATTGGTATCAATATCTGTTTCTTTTAGTTGTTTTGCACTCCACAAGAACAGATCATTCTTTGAAATGGTTGCATATTTTTCTTCTTGATCCTCTTTTACTGGGTACGTCAATAAGACCCCTCCATACAAATG
This sequence comes from uncultured Lachnospiraceae bacterium, assembly GCA_902786205.1. Classification (GTDB taxonomy): domain Bacteria; phylum Bacillota; class Clostridia; order Lachnospirales; family Lachnospiraceae; genus CAG-411. The sequence continues at coordinate 28,030 of CADABQ010000005.1, forward strand.
CACTATAAACTTTTTCTTTACAGGGACATCTTTTCCTTTGTATTTCCTTGTCTCTGTGTTTGAAAAACCTTCTTCCACAATATTTAGCTGAAATTTAAAATCTTCCTTCTCTGCCTGATCGTTTTGAAGTAAAATTCCAATATATTTTAATAATAATTCTTCCGACATGCACTTTGCCATATCATTTCCTTTTTTGATTTTTTTAGGTTTTGCTGCAATTCCATTTCGTAATTCCTGTGCCCCTTGTAAATATGCATTTCTCCAAATGCTTGATTCTGCCACATATCCTAGCTGTTCAAATGCATCTGCACATAATAATTTTGCATCCTCATAGGATGGGTCCGCATAAACCACCTGCGCTGCAGCAAAAGCTGCTTTTTTATACTCACCATTTTTAAAGTCTTTCACTGCATTCTCAATAATCTTTTCCTTCGGTCCTGCATATTCTACAAATAATTTTGCCTGCTCAACTTCCGTCAACGGATCTACATCGTTCGGATTTCCATTAAAGAAACCTAGATATTTGGTATATACTGCCCTTGAATTGATTGGAACTGAACCATAATATGGTCTTGTGTACCAATTTTTTTCTAACACCTTTGGAATCTTTACTTTTTGTGCAATCTCTTTTGCAGTATATCCCTGATTTGCAAATAATAAGGTCTGATCATGAATATGCTTATAGATTGCTGCATTATTCAACAAATACTCTCTTACCATATTTGGTTTTTCCGGTGTATTAAAATGTGGCCAATTATGTGACTGAAATATAACATCGCTTCGATCCGCAAACTCTTCCATAGCTTCTAATATATAGTCTGTCCATGCACTGGCATCACGAAGTTGTGCTCCTCGAATTGGATATGTATTATGTAATGTTCCGCAGCAATTTTCCGCCATCCAAAGTGCTCTATAATTTACATAATAATTATTCATCTCTGCAGGAGCCTCTGTTCCTGGCGTAATCTGAAATTCTATTTGAATCCCATCAATTTCTACTTTTTGATTGTGATCAATGTAGTCAGTCGGAGTAATAAAGCTACTATTTCCATTTGGTGATGCAAGCCCTAATCCTGTGGATATTACACCTTTTGCACCTGGCACAAGATCAAATCCGAACTGATAACTTGCTCTTCTTGACATCGCTGTCCCCGCAAAAATATTTTCCTTTACACACTCCTCATCAAAACCTGCAGGAACGTAAATAGGAATCTTCCCTTCACTGGCTGCTCCTACCTGTTCTGGTGTTACAACTCCCTTAATTCCGCCAAAATGATCTCCATGAGAATGACTGATGATTACTGCAGTAATTTTGTCTATTACAGGTTCCTTTAGTGCTTTTTCCAGCAATTCTAAAGCTGCCCTTGAAGTTTCAATACTCGACATAACATCCTGCACAATCCATCCATGCTCACTTCGTATGATTGTCAAATTAGATATGTCAAACCCTCGTACCTGATAGATTGCATCCTTTACCACCTCAAATACACCTGCTAAATAATTACTCTTTCCATTTAACCAAAGACTGGCATTAATCGTGTCTGGCACCGAATCTTCCTCAAAGAAATCAAATGCCTTTAAATTCCAAACTTCTTGTCCTGCCTGATCTTTGATAAGCATTTCTTTTACTGGATAAATGCATTTTTCTTTTGCCAGTTCATATTCCTCATTTGTGCATTTTTGTTGATTAAGTCCAAAATACCGAGCAATCTTTCTATTTTTCTCCAACGTAAATTTTGTCGCATCTTTTTTATCTCTTGAAAAGCAATAATTGCACATGTTTCTTCCTCCATTCCTAACTATCTAAAGTTTTGCTTGCTACTTTTTTGAAATATTTTTAGTGTAACTACTTTTTCGCATCATACTCTGCTTTTGCTTCTTCATAATAACTGTTATCCACAAAGTTTTTCATATCAACTGAATTTTTAATTAACTTCTCTGATACTAAAAAATCATTTAGATGATTAAGCTTCTCTATTGTATTCTCCGTAATTTCTGGTGAAAAATAATCAAAGCTTGTATCATATGCAAATACCTTTTTATAAATATCTGCAGTGTATCCATCTGATTTTCCTGCCCAAATAGAATATGCTTCCTCTGGATTTTTCTGTATATATTCCTGTCCCCGAAGCATTGCCTTAATCACCGCTTTCGCCACCTCTGGATTTTCCTTTAGGTAGTCTGATAATCCAACTCCAAAGAACTGAGAGGTCCATTCTGGATGATCTGTTGAATCAGCAATTACAGTACCAAGCCCAAGACTCTCTAAATAGTAACCAATACTTGTGGAAGTAATCAGTACATCTGCATCCTTGCTACTAATCAAAGATGCAGCATCTGAAAATGTATTGATTTCCTCTATATCCGCTTCTTTTACACTTGCATCGTCAATAATAGACTTAAAATACTGATGGTAAATCGTACCTCTTGCTACTATCACCTTATGTCCCGGAAAATCTGCTGCTGATTTCACATCTTTTACACCATTTCTCACAAAAATCCCCATCTGCTCCTCTGAATTGTATATAGCAAAAATCGTCGTATCTGTTCCATTTGCTTTTGCAACAGTAGCGGGAAGATCTCCGTAAATTGCCAACTGAATTTCTCCTGCTGCAAAAGCTTCATTAATTGCTGGTCCTGCTTGAGCAAATCCTACAATTTCAGGTTCATATCCCACCTCTTCAAGTTCCTCTTTCAAAAAGCCTTTTGAATCAGCCACTCCGATAGCACCTAATAACGAATTTCCCTGTCCGACAGCTCCAATCCGCACCACTTGCTTTTTCGTACTTGTATTTTTTGTAGAACCACTATCTGTAACTGTATCTTTTCTATTTCCGCAACCCACTAATCCTATTGCTAATCCGAATAGTAAACTCAATGCCATCACTTGTTTTGTTAATTTTCTCATAATTTCTTCCTTCTTTCTTTTTGTATTTCTGCAACTGTATTCCTGTAAAACAGTTACTTCTTATTTTATATAAATCCTTAATCGCTAATGCGTATAAGGAAATGTATTACTTTTTCCATGGCGTAAACAAACTGAATAAGGAACCTAATAATTTATCCATCACAATTCCAATCAGTCCAATAACAAGCATACATACAATAACAACATCCGCTCGCATCAAACTTCTTGCGTCACTCATGCGATATCCAATTCCTGATGTTGCTGCAATCAATTCCGCTGCCACAACTGCCATCCACGAAGTACCAAGCCCCAACTTTAACCCCACAAGTATTTGCGGAATCGCATGTGGCAAATAAACCTTTGTAAATGTTTTCCACTGACTTAATTTATATAATTTTGCTACTTCTCTATAACTTTCCGGTGTCTGTGAAATACCATTTTCTGTATTTACCAAAATTGGGAAAAAGGCTGCCATTACAATAATTACAACTTTTGACTCTTCACCAATTCCCGCCCAAAGTATAATTAAAGGGATCCAAGCAATAATTGGTATCTGACGAATTACTGTAATGAGTGGGAACAATAATTCCTTCATCGTTCGCGACATACCAATAAGTGCACCTAAAACAACCCCAAACACAATGGAACACAAATACCCTTTTACAACTCTCGATAAACTAACCAATAAGTCCCCTTGCAGTTGTCCACTCTCCACCATTTCCAAAAACGCTTGCCAAACCTTTGAAATACTAGGAAGAATTCCATCTGGAATGTTTCCCCTAGTCGTTGCATAAAACCAAGCCAAAATTAAAATAATCGGGATAATTAATGCAACTATTGTTTTTCTAACTATTGTCTTCATCCTCTTCCTCCTTATATCATATATTCCACTTCATATTGTTCCTCTTGTGCATCCTCAAACAGATACCCATAAATTTTCTTCTTATAATATGTAAATTCATCACTATTACGCATATGCCCTTGCCCTCTGGTTTCTACTGTAATAATATCCTTAATCTGTCCTGGTCTTGCAGACATTACTACAATTCGGTCTCCCAGTACAATTGCTTCATCAATATCATGTGTTACCATAACCATAGTTGTTCCCTGTTCTCTTTGAATTCTGGTAATCTCCTTCTGCATCTGAATCCTTGTTAATGCATCCAATGCTCCAAATGGCTCATCCAAAAGAAGTATAGTCGGGTTATTTGCCAACCCTCTGGCAATGGCTGCTCTCTGTGACATTCCTCCTGATAATTGATGTGGATAGCTGTTTTCAAAACCCTTTAACCCGACTAATTCGAGATGTTCTTTCACTAAAGCCTCTCTTTGTTCCTTTGGCAATCCCTTTAATCCAAATCCTACATTATCCTTTATTTTTAACCAAGGAAGCAACCTATGTTCCTGAAATACCATTCCACATCTCGGTCCAGGACCATCCACTGCGTGACCATTTCGTTCCACTACTCCATCTTCATAACTTACCAGACCACACATGATCTTAAGCAATGTACTTTTCCCGCAACCACTGTGTCCGACAATCGTAACAAATTCTCCATGCTTAATTTGTAAATTAATATCTCGAAGTACTTCGATATCATTACCTCCAGAAATAAAATGTTTATTTAAGTGTTCTACCTTGATAATATAATCTTTTTCCTTACTCACAATAATGCCTCCATTCCTTAGTTGTTGTATTTTCTGTTAAAACTGGTTTGAGTCCTTATTCAAGAACCAATTGTTATCTTCTTCTACATCTTATTCCTAGTTTACCTACTATTCAACTATGAATAAAGAAAACGTTTTCAACCACTTCATATAAAGCAACAAATTCTATTGCTTTATTCTTAAAAAATGAATTACTTTTTTATTTTTTATGCCTTATCTTTTCAATTTTATTATTTCTTTGAAAACGTTTTCACCGTTTGTATATATTGTAAAATCAAGAAAAACTCCAACTCCATGTATTACTTTTTCTCACTTTTTTCATATTAATCCTATATTTCATACTTTTTTCTTAAATCTATAGAACTTTAGTAGGGCTACTCTTTTTCAAATTCCCACTAAGTTCAATAGAATTTTAATTTATTCAATGTTATGATATATCACATAAAGCGGACGACAAGAAATTGACCGCAACCATTTAGAAGAGTGCAAGGGTGCATATCAAAAACCTTGCACTCTTTTCTTTTACTAAAAGACAATGATAAACAATTGAAATGATTCAGGAGGTAAGGAACTATGAAAATGATTAAATCGTTCGTCAGACCAGAGAAGGCAGAAGATGTATTGGATGCGCTTATGGACAAAGGGTTTTCCGCTGTTACAAAAGCCAGTGTTCTAGGTCGAGGAAAACAAAAAGGTCTAAAGGTTGGAGATACCTATTATGATGAAATTCCAAAAGAAATGATTATGATTGTGGTAGAGGACAGCAACGTAGATAAAGTTGTAAAGATTATCGCCGATACTGCTCGTTCTGGAAAGGAAGGACGTTATGGTGATGGAAAAATTTTTCTTACAGAAGTAGAAAAGGCGATTACCATTAGTAGCGGCGAAGAAGAACTATAGGCAGGAGGGACCATTCATGAAAGAAGTAACCATTATTTTAAGACCAAAAATGTACTTTGAAACGAAAAAAGCATTGGATGAAGTTGGTTTTCAGGCAATGACCGTTCAGGAAATCATTGGTCGTGGAAAAAGTCCCATTCAATACGATTTTGATGGTGAAGTAGTGACACATCGTTTGGTTGCCAAGCGAATGCTTACCATGTATGTTCGAGATGAAGATGTAGATTTTCTGGTTGAAACTATTGTAAATGTAAATAAAACAAACAGTGCCGGTGATGGAAAAATATTTATTTCTCCTATTGTAGAAGGTATTCGTGTAAGAACCGGCGAACGAGGAAACGAATCTGTATTATAAATTAGAAAGGTATGTGATTTGTATGAAAAAATATTTAACAATATTATTACTTGCTCTGATGTCGCTATGTATACTTACTGGTTGTGGAAGCAGCAAGAGCAATGATAAAAAAACTACTGCTACTGCAAGCAGCTCTGCTTCCAAAGGAACAAAGGATAATCCTTTTATTCTTGGTGTCAGTCCAATGGCGGGCTGGTACGCATGGTACGGTGTGGATGGAACAGGCATTTTTGAAAAAAATGGTGTCTATGTAAAACTGAAATTTTTCTCTGTTTACAGCGACTCTCTGACCGCATTTTACTCAGGAAATTTGGATGGTATCTGTATTGCAGCCTCTGATGCCATTTCACCTTTAAATGAAGGAGTAGACTTTAAAATTGTTCTGGTAAATGATAACTCCGCTGGTGCAGATGCTTTAGTAGTACAGGACGGTATTTCGTCTATCAAGGATTTAAAAGGAAAGACCGTTGCTACCGAAGTAGGTACATTGGAGCATATGTTCCTACTTAAAATGCTGAAAGATAATGATATGACAATTGATGATATTAACTTCACCAACATGACAATCAACGATGCAGGTCCTGCCTTTATCGCAGGTAGTGTAGATGCTGCCGTTTTATGGGAGCCAACCCTTTCTACTACTCTAAAGTCAGCCGGAACGGTTTTATACAGCACCGAAAGTGAACCAGGTCTTATTCCTGATACATTGGCTGTTCGTAGTGAAGTAATTAAAAACAGTCCTGATGCCGTACAGGCAATCGTCAACTCTTGGTTTGATGGAGTAAAAAAATTAAACGCAGGTGACAAGGACTTTTTACAGGCAATCTGTGATGGTGCAGAATTGGAAATGGACGATTATTTACAGATTGTAAAAGGTGTAACCATTTTTGATAAGAAAAAGAATCAGGAAACCTTCAAAGAAGGAAAAGATTTTACTTCCTTGAAATATTGTTTGGATCAGTCTGCTGACTTCCTTTTATCTACAAAAATGATTGACAAACTTCCAGATGACACCAGCGTAATTCTAGATGATAGCTTTATTAAATAGCGCAAGGGGGATTTTCCATGATAAAAATTCGTATTCGTAAGGAGATTGAAAAGAAAAAATATCTTCTGCTGGCCATTTTATCCTTTGTGGTGATTATTGCACTGTGGACTTTGGCAAGTGTAACTGGTGCAGTAGACGAAATTTTTCTTCCAAATCCTGCAAAAGTCATACAATATTATATAAGTGCAATTCAAGACGGCTCCCTCTGGGAAAATACCCGAATCAGTTTGTACCGTATCCTATTGGGATTTGTCATTGCTGTTGTTCTTGGCATTCCCGTTGGTATCTTAATGGGAACCTTCCAAAAAGCAGAAGCGGTAATACGACCTCTTTGTGAATTTATACGATATATGCCTGTTCCTGCTTTCGTTCCACTTATTATGGTCTGGGTAGGTATTGGCGAAAATGCTAAAATTACTGTTATTTTTATTGGTACATTTTTCCAGTTGGTTCTAATGGTGGCAGATGATGCGCTCTCTGTTCCAGATGACCTAATCAATGCAGGTTATACCTTAGGTACTACCACACCAATGACCATTTTTAAAATTATTATTCCAGCTATGCTTCCAAGATTAATGGAAACCTTGCGTATGATGATTGGATGGGCTTGGACCTACTTGGTTAGTGCGGAACTGGTCGCTGCTAACTCAGGTCTTGGTTACACGATTTTAAAATCACAGCGATTTTTAGCTACCGATGCCATTTTTGGTGGAATTATTTTAATTGGTATTCTTGGACTGATTACCGACCGTATCTTCGCATTTCTAAATAAAAAATTGTTCCCTTGGGCAGAAGGAGGTCATTAATATGGGATTATTCAAGAAAAAAACTGTTTTACCAAAAAGAACACAACATATTGAAGCAAATCTGGCAAACAGCAAAATCCATGTAAAGAACGTAAAGAAGATTTATCACTCTGCCAAAGGGGATACACTGGCAATGGATAACGTAAATCTCAACGTATTGGAAAATGAATTTGTCTGTATTGTAGGTCCTTCCGGCTGTGGAAAATCCACCCTTCTTCGCATGGTTGCAGGGCTGGATGAGATTTCCGATGGTGAAATTATCATTCAGGATCATTCGATTATCGGTCCAGGTGCCGATCGTGGTATGGTATTTCAGGCTTATACACTTTTCCCTTGGATGACAGTGGCAGATAACATAAAATTTGGTCTAAAAATCAGGAAAATACCAAACGATGAACAGGATGCCATTGTAGATAAATACTTAAAAGTAATTAAGCTGGAGAAATTCAGAAACAGCTATCCAAAGGAATTATCCGGTGGTATGAAACAACGTGTCGCAATTGCCAGAGCTCTTGCAAACAGTCCAGAGGTACTTCTTATGGACGAGCCGTTCAGTGCATTGGACCCACAGACAAAAGCGGATATGCAACTACTGATGCGACAGATCTGGCAAGTAGAAAAACCAACTGTATTGTTCGTCACGCATGATATTGAAGAAGCGGTCTTCTTATCCAGCAAAATTTATGTACTGACATCAAGACCTGGTACGGTGAAAAAAGAAATTCCTGTCTATCTTCCATACGACAGAGATTTATCCTTAAAGGATACAGAAGCGTTTATCAAGCTAAGAAAAGAAGTCAATTCCTTAATTGACCATGAACAGATTTAATGTTACTATTCACAGCCTTTCTTCATGTACAGAAGAACTGCCTACACGGCAGCTTTGTATCAAGCAACTAGCTCCTTACGTGCAAGCACGACGTTGTCTAGTTGCTTGATACAAATCGGCTGTGAATAGTAACGATTTAACAAATCAAATTTCTCTATAGAGTAAAACAAGCACATTTTACAAGTTGCGTGATGTAAAATGTGCTTATTTTTTTATAAATGGTACACTAAACTACTGTCCCTTGTTAAACTTAACATCTGACTCTATATCTGACTATACAATAAATTTAGCAACTGTGTCCTACTCTTTACCCCTGTTTTCGTATAAATATTATATACATGTTTTTTTACTGTAGATAAACTTACCACTAATTTATCGCAAATTTCACTATTGGAACAACCTTCTCCAATCAGTTTCAAAATGTCTTTTTCTCGATCCGTAATTCCATACTTTTCTTTCATCTGTTGTAGACAGTTTTCCATTGCTACCTGCTGTCTGCTCAATTGCATGGAATTTACAATCATATTTTCTATATGATTTTTCAACACATTTAATATGTAAATATCTTTTTCACTAAAATCGCCCAGAGCCTCACTCCGAAACAAATTAAAAATCCCAATAATCTGCCCATTTCTAATTATCATAATTCCACAACCATAGGGAATATCAAAAGGCCGTAAAAATCTCTTGTAAAACGGCGTATTCTTTCTTACATCATCATCTAAAATAGAAGTATCCTGATATACACAAGTTCCTGCTGAAAATTCATATAAATATTTTAAATAATCCTGCTCATAATAATCGTCTATATACTTCTCACTCTCACTTTTATCCATCCCAACAAAATAGGCATCTTCCCGTCGAATGTCCTGCTTTTCATCTAACATAATAAAATATCCCTTTGTATAAGGAATCAACATTCGAAGCACCTTCATTGTTTTCTCTGCTAAATGCGTAATATCATTTACAGTATATAACTCTAATAAAATTTTATTGATTGTCAGCCATTCGGTATCTTTTAACATATCCTTCGCCTTCCCTGTTCTTTCAGTTATTGTGTCTTATACTATTCTTTTGTAAAAAGTTTTTCTCTATAGAATGCATTTTATAAAGTAAAAAAAGCGCCTATATAGAGATTTCATTCCTCTATATAAGCGCCTTTGCTCAACTAATTTCTTATATAGTAGCACATCTTCTTTCTATTTACCATCTTTGTTTTATCTTTTCATACTTTTTTCTCCACCCAATAGAACTAAAGTAGTACGTCAATGTTTTTGTATTTTTTCGTATACCATACAATATTTTCCGCTTTTTTACTTTACAAATCGCATCTTCAATGCTAAAGTAAGTAGCGGATAGGATTCCGAAATGTACCTATACCTATTAACAATACAAGCAAACTTTGCTTTACTCTATGCTTACGCAATCTGGCGTCTAGCCTGTGCAGACGACCTTGATTTCATAAGGAAGAACATTTGGAGGTGACAAAGTTGAAGATTGGTTTTATCGGCGCGGGAAAAGTAGGCACTTCCCTTGGAAAATACTTTTCCACACATCAGGTAACTGTTACCGGATTTTATAGTCGAACAGAGGCTTCTGCCAAAGAAGCTGCCAAATTTACAAATACAAACTTCTATCCCGATAGGAAACAACTGATTGCCGACAGCGATGTTATTTTTCTCACTGTCACAGATAGTGCAATTGCTCCTGTTTGGGAATCTATCAAACACGAATCAATACAGGGCAAGATTTTCTGTCATTGTAGCGGTTCCTTATCTTCAGGTATTTTTTCGGACATTCAACATCTGGGAGCATATGGTTATTCCATTCATCCACTCTATGCAATTTCAAGTAAAACAGAATCGTACAAAGATTTAGCACATGCACTATTTACATTAGAAGGAGATTCGGCTTACTTACAAAAAATGCGCACATTTATGGAAGGGTTTGGAAATGATGTTCAGATTATTTCCACAGAAAACAAAGCCCTTTATCATGCTGCGGCTGTGTTTGCAAGCAATCATATGGTCGCTCTTGCATACATTGCCACCAACCTTTTCCAGCAATGTGGTTTTTCTTCCGAACATGCCTTGCAAGCAATCGCACCGCTTATGGAAGGAAATCTAGCTCATATTTTAGCCGATGGTCCTGTTGCTTCTTTAACCGGACCTGTAGAACGCAATGATGTTGCTACGATTCAACGGCATTTAGAGTGCCTGCCCGCACAATATCAAGCGGTGTATAGAGAACTTACAAAGATCTTAGTAGATATTGGAAGCCAACGCCACCCGAATGCAGATTATACAGACATCCAACAACTCTAATGTTGGGGACAAAACAGATTTTAGAAAGAGAGGACTTGTACATTATGAAACATACTGTATTAACTTTACAGGAGCAAAAGAAAAATAATGATAAGATCACAATGCTAACTGCTTACGATTACACGACTGCCAAATTGATTGACGAGGCAGGTATTGATACAATTTTAGTTGGAGATTCCCTAGGTATGGTAATGCTTGGCTATGAAGATACCATTTCCGTTACAATGGAGGATATGATTCATCATTCTGCCGCTGTTGCCAGAGGGGCTAAAAATGCATTTATTGTTACTGATATGCCATTTATGTCCTATCAAACTTCCGTTCACGATGCAGTTGTAAATGCCGGACGTCTTATGAAAGAGGGTCGTGCAAATGCTGTAAAACTAGAAGGCGGTCTTTCTGTTTGTCCACAAATTAAAGCGATTACAGCCTGTGATATTCCAGTAGTTGCACATATTGGACTAACCCCTCAAAGCGTGAATGCTTTTGGTGGTTTTAAAGTACAGGGAAAAGATATTGAAAATGCAAAACGTCTTGTAGAAGAAGCAAAAGCCGTAGAAGCTGCTGGTGCTTGCATGGTTGTCATTGAGTGTGTACCTGCTAAACTTGCTACTTACATTTCAGAACAGCTTTCCATCCCTACCATCGGTATTGGTGCCGGCAATGGCTGTGATGGACAAGTTTTAGTTTATCAGGATATGCTTGCTATGTATTCCGATATGGCTCCAAAATTTGCAAAACATTTTGGACAAGTAGGAACTGCCATGAAGGAAGCATTTGCAAACTATATTAAAGAAACAAAGGCACAGACATTCCCTGCACCGGAACACACTTTTGCAATATCCGATGAAGTAATGAATGCTATTAAATAAAAATTACCATAAGTAATTGCGAAACTCTATTTTTTCTCTTAACCTTATGTGCAATATTCACATATCCACGCAAGGCACGCTCTCGCTACCTAACACTCGTAGCGGTACATAAGGGTGCAAAATACGCGCCCTAAATACCGACGGTGTCAGAAGTACCTTGCTTAGGATATGCAAATATGCACAAAGGAAATATAATATTTGAGAGTTTCACAATTATTGAAATAGAATTACTAAAAAGAGAGGATTTTATATTATGATTCAAACCGCAACAACTGTAAATGAAGTAAGAGAACAAGTAAAAGCATGGAAAAAGGAAGGGTTATCCGTTGCATTAGTACCTACAATGGGATATTTGCACGAAGGACATCAAAGTCTTATTAAGCGTGCCGTAGAAGAAAATGACAGAGTCGTTGTCAGCATTTTTGTAAACCCAATGCAGTTTGGTCCAACGGAAGATTTAGACAGCTATCCAAGAGATTTAGAGAAAGATAGCGCTCTTTGCGAAGCTACTGGTGCAAACCTAATTTTCCATCCAGAACCAGAAGAAATGTACACAGACGGCTTCTGCTCTTATGTAGATATGTCTGTTTTGACAGAAGAATTATGTGGATTAAGTCGCCCAGTACATTTTCGTGGTGTCTGTACGGTAGTATCTAAACTATTCCATATCGTGACACCTGACCGCGCTTACTTTGGTCAAAAGGATGCACAGCAGCTTGCCATTATCAAACGTATGGTCTTGGATTTGAACATGGATATTGAAGTAATCGGTTGTCCAATTGTTCGTGAAGCCGACGGATTAGCGAAAAGCTCCAGAAATACCTACCTTTCTGCGGAAGAAAGAAAAGCAGCTCTAATTCTTAGCAAAACAATCAAGCTTGGCGAAAAAATGGTAGCAGATGGCGAAAAAGATGCCGCTACTATTTTAGATGCCATGAAGAAAAATATTGAAACAGAACCTCTTGCAAAAATTGATTATGTGAAAATTGTAGATGCACTAACTATGCAGCAAATACCTACCATTGACCGTCCAATTTTATGTGCTATGGCAGTTTATATTGGAAAGACAAGATTGATTGATAACTTCATGTATGAATAAATAACCGTTTTTGAGAAAGGATTTTTAGTATGCAGATTAACATGTTAAAAGGAAAAATACACCGTGCTACTGTAGTGCAAGCAGAACTTGACTATGTAGGCAGTATCACCGTTGACCCAGAACTTTTAGAGGCCGCAGGCATCTTTGAATATGAATATGTACAGATTGTAGATGTAAATAACGGAAATCGTTTTGAAACTTATACCATTGCCGGGGAACCTGGTTCTGGTATGATTTGCTTAAATGGTGCGGCTGCTCGTTGCGTATCCGTAAACGATAAAATCATCATTATGTCTTATGCACAAATGACACCAGAAGAAGCCAAAACACATAAACCAAACGTAGTTTTTGTAGACGATGCGAATAAAATTGTCAGAAAAACCACTTATGAAAAACATGGTAGATTAGAGGATATGTAATCTTCTTTTATAACACATTCAAACAGGCACCCTTTACTTACAAATCCGTAAAGGGTGCCTGTTTTTATTTTGGGCTATACTATGTATCTTGCATTAAGATTGCACGGTTTCATTACTTAATACTTTAGACAAATCATCCATTCCAGCCTTAACATTTCCCATAGCATTTACAATTCTTTCTACTCCTGCTACCTGTTCTTCTGTAGATGCGCTGATTTCATTGGCTGTCTCAGCGGATACTTCCGAAATCTTCTCTAAATTATTCATTGCCTCTAATAATTCTTCTTTAATTGCGGTTACACCAATCAATTCTTCTTGCAAAATTTTTGTAATCTCAATAACATCTTCCGATGCTTTCAACATAACTTCAAAAATTTTCACGGTAGTATTTAATTCCTATCTGTAATATCCTTTAGGATTGCATCAATTTCTCTTGTTGACTGAGAAGATGCCAATGATAATGCATTAATCTCGTCTGCAACAACAGCAAATCCCTTTCCAGCTTCTCCAGCTCTTGCTGCTTCAATTGCTGCATTTAACGCTAATAAATTTGTCTGGCTTGCAATTTCATTGATGCTTACAATAATACCACTAATCATACTAGACTTCTGTGATAAGGCTACTACACCAGCAGATGCATTCTTTGTAGATGCAATATTTTCAGAGAATTTCTTTGATAGATTTGTAATTGCCTTAATTCCCTCATCATTCTTAGATTTCAATTCCCTCATTCGTTCTACTGTATTTTGCACTTGTTGCTCTGATGCACTAATCTTATCATTTAATTCATTAAAGATATCAATGCTACTTGTAACCTTGGAAATCTGTTCGTTTGCACTTGATGTAATCTCCCCAGTGGCTGCTGCAATCTCCTCTGTGGTTTTCTCAAAATTGTTCAGTGCTGTATAAATCTGATTCGAAGATTCTTGGATATTACTAACAGATGTATGTACTCCTTTTAATAAATTCTCCAATCTTCTTTCATTCATATCAACTTCTTCAAATAAAGCCAATGTATTTTTTGAAATAATATAAGCTGTAATTGCTTCCAATACATATACAATAAAGATAAAAATCCATACAATTAAATGATGTAATTTAAAATATGCCCCTGAAAATGCAACCATAGCAATAGCGTTTACAACAACGGTAACAATTGCATTCACCAATACAACTTTCTTCTCATAATAAGCAATAATGATTACTGTTGTTAAAAAATACGCCTGTGTCATCGCACCAAAGCGTCCATCGTTGCCAACTACCATGGTAATAGCACCACAGACTGGCATAATACAAGCATATAAATACTTCGCCTTATCTCCCAATATTCCTTGTAATAATCGGATTACAATTGCAACAACTGTCATCGCAAGAACAGACGCATCTGCTATCGTTCCTCCTAAAAAGAGCATAACAAAAGAAAATGCTGCGATTGGAATCATAAATCCCCATACAATAAACATAATTGTGTTCATTTTTGTTTCTTGACTTTTTACTACATTATTTTGCATAATAAAATCCCCCTTCGTCTATCATTTTTTCTGCAACCTTGGTGCTAATATCTATATAAAGAACAAGCACAAGTCGTACCTGCCCCGACCGTCCAAAAGATAACATAATCCCCGATTTCCAGTTCCTCCTCTTCCACTGCTTTTGCATATGCTAACATTGGACTTGTGGTACCCGTATACCCAAACTCATCACCAATAAATTTGAACTTACTAATATCCTCATTCAAATCACTTGCAACCGATTCAATATTTTTTAAAGCAAACTGCGACAAAAAGTACTTTTTAATATCCTTTTTTCCGATATTATTGTGAAAAAGAATATCCTCAATAGAAATCTTTGCACTATAAAAAGCTCCGCTCAAATCAAATTGATCCCATTTTACCAGCTTGTCCTGCGTTGATAAGCTTCTATCCTTTATCACACATGTCATTCCCTTTGCTGGCAATAAAATTTTATTATGGTTACTAGAATTTGTATAATAATCAGAATCAATAAATCCTCGTTCTGTATTATAAACATTTTCAATTAGTAACGCGCAGGCAGAATCTCCAAAATTAGAATAAGTAATCGCTTCTCGGTATCGAGAATATCTATTTAACTGATCCGAACCAACCAATAATGCATACTTTAAATTTTGATTGCTTCGCATAACTCTGGATATTTGCTCAAATGCTACTAACATTCCCGCACAGTTAGCATTCAGATCATAGACACCACACTTTTGTCCTGCATTCAGCATAGAATGGAGTTTTAACGCATTGGATGGCGCTATATACTCTGGTGTTCCTGATGAAAATACAATCATTCCTAACTGTGATGCTTTTATATGTGTCTTTTCCAATACATCTTTTGCTGCATTGTAGCCCACCGTCAACATATTTTCTTCAGCATCATCAGATATGTATCGACTTTTTCTTCCAGTCGCTTTCAAAAGCCCATTGATATCTTTGCCCTGCTTTTTGAAATGTTCAATAAAATATTCATTATCAACTTTTCGCTCTGGATGATAATAAGAAATCCCTTTAATCATTGCGTTGTTATTCATAATACCCCCAACCTCTCATTCAAATCTTATAAATAAACTTGCATATATTTCTTACGATGTAATCAGTCGCCTCATAAATGGCTGCATGTCCCTTTCTCGGTACAATCAATATCTGACTGTTCTTTATGGCATTGCACGTTTCAATGGCTGCATTTGGCAGTACGATTTGATCCGCACTTCCATGAACAATATAAGTTGGAACTTTAATCTTTGCACATAGCTCCAAGTGATTGTATGCATTGGATACCATTAAGTCCTTATATCCAATCTTGTCATCCACTTTTGTTTCCATAAACAAGCGTTTAATTTTATTTTTCACTACCCCACAGGTGTCTATACCAAATAGGTATTCCAAAATATCTCCCGTCTTAAATTGCTCCTCTGGAGGTTCCTTCAATCCATCCACCAACGGAGTATTGGAACTTAAATCTCCACCACTGCTTAAAATAACCAATCCATATAAATTTATCTTTTTACGAATAGCTATCTCACATGCAATCGCTCCACCCATGGAATATCCCAATAGTACAACTCGCTTTGTAAGAATCCTTTTTTTAATTAACCGTTTTATGTTTTCCTCAATCACTGCCGCAAATTCAGCTATATCCTTTGGTTCCTCTCCCTTTGCCTGCCCATGAGCAGGTAGATCCATGCATAAACAATTATAGTTTTTAAACTTTTTTGCAAATGGTTCCATTCCCTCTTTTGTCATTGTAGATCCATGCAAAAATACCAAAGATATACCCTTACGTCTTCTATTAATAACTTGCCAATTTATTTTACTTACCCCCATAAAATATCCCCCTCCCCTTTCTTATATTATACAAAAAAAAGGGACCTATTTGTCAAATTAATAATCAATGTATTATTTTAGGTCATAAACGTATAACATGTTAAATTATTGTTAAGAGACTGTTAAAATTCAAACACCCTATACCTAGAAACATCAACTTAGTTCCTCCACCGCTTTGATCAGTTTCCTCACATCCTCCTCTGTTGAAAACCATCCCAAACTTGCTCGGACGGTTCCGCCCATTGTTTTTGAACCTATTTTGTCATGTACAAGTGGTGCACAATGATAACCGGTACGCACAGAAATCTGATAATCCTCATCTAAAATCATTCCCACTTCATCTGCACGATACCCTTCCACTTGAAAAGAAACAATCCCGATATGCTGTTCTCTGTCTTGTGGCATGTATAAAGTAACACCCTCTATCGGTTCCAACCCTTCCACTAACAGCTCTGTAAGATATTTCTCTTTTTCATACAACTTTTTTGCTCCAATCCGTTTTCGATATTGTAATGCCGCATACAATCCAGCAATTGCCGGTAAGTTAGGACTTCCCGGCTCAAATGCAAGCGGTGATTCTTTTGGCATAGAAAGATTTAACGAATCGCTTCCAGTTCCCCCTGCGACAATCGGATCTAATAAAAAACTTTTTTCTTTCACAAACCCGGCAATTCCAAATGGTCCATGTAAGGTTTTATGCCCCGCAAAAATAACAGCATCATAGGCATATTTTCTATAGTCGATTTCCAACATGCCAAAGGACTGTGCTGCATCAATAATAACTTTTGCCTGTCCGTTTGTTGTCTCTTTTGCCATAGTAAATATTTCTTCAATCGGAAGTTTATACCCCGTTACATTGCAAACGTGGGATAAAAAAACAAAATCCGGTCTTTTTTCTTGAAACAAATATGCTGTTTTTTCTAAATCAATCGTATCGTTCTCCACATTGATAGGTAATATTTCCATTATGTATCCACATTTTTTTTGTTGCATCCACAATGCACGCATGACTGCATTGTGGATATAAGGAGATACATACACACGTTTTTGTTCCGAAAGATGTATGCCTCCTATGATCATATTGCAAGCCAGAGTTGCAGAAGGTGTAAAGATTATTTGTTCCTGTCCTGTTGCATGTACCACCTCTAATAATTCCTCTCTTAGCGCATCCATCCCCTCTGTTGCCAGACGTGCCAATTGATAAGAACCTCTCCCTGCATTTACACACATCTGACGATTTACAAAATCTATGGCTTTATATACGCTTTCCGGTTTCGGGAATGTAGTTGCAGCACAATCCAAATATACTTGCTGTTTTTTTATTTGTTCTATTTCTTCCTGGTTAAACCATAAATCGGTTTCCTTTACTCTCTCCATTTGTTTCACTCTTCCAATATCTTTTCAATCATTCGTAACATAACTGCAACTTTTTGATTGGGTTCCAAATAATCTCCATATGTATCCAATGCACTTTCAATCTCGTTTTGTAAAAATTCACTTGTCCCATCCGGCTCCTCTAGCGGCAATACTTTTTCTATCGAAACGCCCTGGCTGTTTGTAAAAGATAATTTTTGCATCGTATCCTGTTCCTCTTTTTCCCTCGTTTCCTGCATTTCTTCTACAATTTCATACATGGATTTTTCAAATGTTTCCAGTCCATCCGTTTTCCAGTCCTCGATAAAACAATCCAACACCTGTCTGCTAATTTCCGCTATAATTATACTTTCATCATAACTTTCCAGTTGTTCAATACAATGTATAAAATGTTGTGTCCGTTTACTATATACAACTTGCATCTTTCCACCCTGTTGTTGCCGTATCCATAATTTTAAAGATTGTAATAAATTTGCATTGGTTGCAAGTTTTAATGCCTTTTTCAATACGTTTACTGCTTCTCTTTGTAAGGACTGTAGATGCTGTTCCATCTCTTTTTTGGCTTCTGTCAATATTTGTAGCAATTCTGTATAACTGCTACAGGAAAATTGCGCGAATAAGCCCTCAAACAAAAAGTCTCTCACATTCCAATCCATTTTAGAAAGCTCTCTACGCATATAGACATACCCTTTTTGCTTTTGTAATGATACTTTATCCAAACTATAGTTTCTACTACATTGTGGAAGAGCGCAAAACCATCGATGCATTCCGTCTACAATCTGATATAACCGATTTGTTGCATTCTGTTTTTCCTGACTTAAAAAAAGCTTTTCTAATCCTTGCAGATAACGCTCTTTTTCTACCGTGGTCTGCTCCATGCGTAACGTATACTCCCATGGTCTCTCATTGATATTCTCAAAAATTTGCTCTGTGAGTATAACTTCCTTTTTTCCCAGATATACAACTGGCATCTGGCTCCATCTGGTAATTTCATATACAATATATAAAGGTAGCACTCCTTTTCTCACACCATAATGTGCTCCCATAAGAACAGCATACAGCTTTTTAAAATTCTGCGGCTTTTTTACAGCACTTTCCACAAAATCACGTATCAACTCTAATAACTTTTTTATGCCTACATCCACGATTTGGAATTCCTGTCCTTCAAATGCCATGACGCCGGTTCGTATAAATACTGCACGAAAAATGGTTGCCTCTGGAGAAGTTCCTTCCTTATACTGTTCCATATCCTGCTGTTCCAAAAATGCTCTCAAAAGATTTATTCTCGCCCTCTTAATCTGTTTGGATAAATTCTGTTTATTAATTTGTTCGTTATTAATAACTGGACTTCTATCATAATAACTTTCCGTAATCTCACTTAAAAAACGATTAAATAGCTTGTTTGATTTTCCTTTGAAAAATTGTTTAGAATCGTATTGTTTTTCCTTGTGTATGACAATGCAGTTTCCACATAACGGAAAATATTCTTTTTCTAATACAGCATTTAATTCAAAGCACAAGTCCTCTTCATATAAATCCAGTTCCAATAAAACTGCCTGATTTTCTTCCGTAAATTCAGGATTTTTTCGTAAATCCCTTATCGCTAAAATCTTTTTTACAAGTAGAGTAGCATCAAAAGGCTCTTTGGGAACAATTGCTACCAATCGATCGTCCTTTACTTCAGCCAGCTTTTTCTGTATTGCTTCCGGCTGTATATAGGATTCCGAGATCATCATTAAGATTTTCCCGTCCGAAAAACTTTCCTCAAATAAATATTTCGTCCGAAATGTTTCCTGTAACAGTTGTTCTGGTTTTATAAATTTATATACAAAATATCTCGTGATTGCATATTTTTGATTGTATCGTTTCGGAAGTTCATACTCTAATTCTGATAACTTGGATAATTCCTCACACAATTCGATTTTTTGAAACTTTTTCTGAATCACCTGTTCAATTTCCTGCTCTACATTCACACCAACATTATTTTTAAATGCATAAATACGCTTTTTGGTACGAAACAATATAATTTGTTTTTCCTTTAAAGAATCAATCACAGTTTCATACACACTTTTTGTAAAGCCGGCGGCATTTTGCAATACTTCATCTTGCGCAAACAGATCATCCGCTCTTCCAACCATCTGCACTAGAGCCAGTGCTTTAATCAACTCTCTTTCCTGTTCTGTCACAGCTTTCATCAATGCATATTCCGCTTTTAACCATTCATTGTGAAAGCGGGCATTTTGACTATCCGACTTAAAGATATTATAAAAATAATCATAAATCCTTCCGGCTGTAACAAATCCTTCCTCTGTGGTCCTCCCCTGTTGTACCACATCCGGCAGACTATTTGGTTCATCATTTGTAAGAAATGTAAAAACGGTCCTTTCATTTTGCACCGCTGCCTCACTAATCTTTAGCAATAAATATGCGGTAACCGGCGTAAGAGGGAAACAACCTTTTGCCACGATTTCCATAAATTCTTCTTTTTGCTGAAACATATTTTTAAAATATGGTAATCGATACGCTCCCTCTGCAAGTTGACCAAATAAAGCATTTTGTTTTTGATATGCACGAAACAACGTTTCCTTTTTCTGAATTGCATTCTGGATTAACTCATAACTATTTCGCAAAGATGCCGTAAAATACACCTCTCGTATCCTACCTTCTACGCCCATATATGCATTTATGACGTTTCTTGGTAGCACTTTTTTATACTCTTTCATTGCTTTATGTGCCACCAAAATCACATGCAGCTCACTTCCTTTTCCACTATTTGCCAACTCACAAATGTTTTGTAAGTCTTCCATAGCCTTAGAAAATCGTTCCTTCGGATATCCTTCCACAAATTTACTAAATTCATCAAAGATTAAAATAATGCCTGCATAACCATACTGTTTTTGCAAGGCATCTTTTACTGAAGCATACAACGCTGTTGCATCCATTTGCACTAAAGGTTCAAAAACACTGCCCGCTGTAAGTTCCGGATAAAGCTTCTGAAATAATGTTAATGCGTTTTCCTCATATGCTGCTAATGCCTTCATCAAACGATGCACACTATATTTTTCCCGCTCTAATTTTTGTAATAATGCCTGATATGTTGCAGGATACTTCTGTTTCCATAATAAAACTGTATTTTGTGCCTCTTCAAAATATGTTGTAGGTGCCAGTTTTTCCAAATGTTCCCGTTTCAAACTTTCCTGAAGTGCTAAAAGAAAGGAACGATTTAAATCATTTTGTGTACCAGATACCAATACAGGAAGATAATATTTTTCCTTTTCCAACAGATTGTTTGCCAATTCTGCTATCTGTGGATCTAATTTTTTGCACCTTTCAAGCAATTCTACAAGATATGCTTTGTTTTTTCCCATCTGATTTTCTTTTGAGAGTAATGCAAGTAAAACTAATAAAAGGTGAGACTTTCCCTTTCCATAAGGTCCAATCAAGACAGAAGCACGCGTTCCCTTATTTTTACAAATCTGCAACAAATAATTCTTTAATACCGCCATTGCCGCTTGCGTAGGAATATAACTACTGATCTTATCCATTTGATTGTAATCCAATTTTAAATTAACAGATTTTTGATACTTCTTATCTATTTTAATCATTTCTCTTATGTCAAACATCTTTTCTCTCCCTTTTATTGTTGTATAACCGTCCGCCTCAAAAAACTCTCGCATAGGAATTCCTTCGTGATTTTTCAATGTCTATCACCATGGTAAGCTGCCTAAACGGTTACATTTTGCGACATATAATATGCTTTTGCTACCTGCTGACTGCTTTGGTCTGCATTTTTATAAATCATATCCAATCCGGAAGTTCGATTGATCGTAATATAATCTTGTTTTTCCAACAAATCCAAACATTCCTGATATACAGCCGGCGATAACCCCAAAATTTTTTTTACGCCATTCTCTCCCTCATAGAAATCTTCTATACTAACTGACTTTTCTTCATACCAGCAAAGCTGCATGAGATACCAAATAATTTCTATGGGAAAACGACTCAAATCTGGTTGAAGTCGTTTATACATATTTTTGTTTCCATGTAATAAACCTAATCTACTCAAAGGACAAATTTTTTTATCCTCTGGATCACTCTTTGCAATCTGGTCTCTTGCATACATAGATAAAATCGCAGTACAATCCGCCTGTAACGATTTTTCACTAAATGCAACTTCCTCCCCTACATAAGAACGAAATGCCTGTTCCATAAAAGTGTACATTTCTTCCTTTTTAAATTCTTCCAGCACAAATCGGTTAAAGAATAAATACCAAGATGTGGCAAGTATCTGATTGGTTGCCAAACCTATGTGCATACACCAAAGCGTAAAATTCTCCTCTATATAAGGATCTAATTGGTAGATGATTTCTCCCAATTCCGTCAATTTCACTCCTTTTCCCGGTTTTTCTACAGTCAATCCTGTGGCTTTCAGCCAATAACGGATTGCTTTTGCCATATTTGTTCCCACTCCCAACACATCCGCACCAGAATGTTCAGAAAAAACTCTTTCATTTTGATGCACTGCGTGTATCCCTTTTGCAATCCATCCTTCTCGTATTGTAAATGTCTCATGTCCTTTTAATTTATATTTTACTTTTGCCATTTTTCTTCATTCCTATCGTTTTATCGCCAATACTTTTCGCATATAACATCCTGCAATAAAATGGTTGATGCAATGTCCGCATCGAACACATTTTTCATCCGAAATACTATACTGTACAGTATCCTCTTTTTCCCGTATGGTAATGGCATCCATTTTACAAACACCCTCGCAAGCAAGGCATCCCATACACATTTGATACTTTGTCAACTGACACTTTATTTTTTCTTCTACCGCCTTTAATCCTCTTGCACCACCAAAAGCAGCCTGATATATTGTTACCTTTAAATTTTTACTACCTAATCGTCCTTGCAATTTAAAAAGGACTTCTCCCTTTTTACTTAGGACAAATACTTCCCCCAATCTTTTATTTCCTAAATCAAAATTTAAATATCCAAAAGGTTTAAATAATTCATAAAATTCCTCTGTAATTGGTCGCTGCAAATTATAATTAAATGCATTCTCTTCTGTCACGCAAGGCGTAAAGGAAATAATCGATTTTTTTGCCATTGGCACACCATTTCCGCCCTGTCTTGCCTTCCAATTTCCGCTATCTACATATTCTTCAGGATCTGATTTTCCAATTTGTACAGCAAAGGATACAAGTAGCTCATGAAAAGAAGTATATTTTTCCTCCATATGAAGCCTGCACAAAAATTCCGACCATATACTATTGTTGGGACAACACCAACAACCAATCCTGGTATATCCCCAGCGATAGGCCTCATTAAAATCAATATTTCTTGTTAAAATATATAACCATACATCAAAATCAAACCAGTCAATAATAGGTGAAATTACCGTTTGCTTGGAAATCTTAGGACTATCCGATTCTTTTTCATATTTGCTACGACTGGCAGATTCGCTTCTACGTATTCCATAAAAAGTAACAATATGTCTTTTATGCCGAAACATCTTCTCAATCTGTCTGGTTATGGCCCCTGTTTTAAATACGGTACAACACCAACGCATCACTCGACTGGGTGGTCCTACCAGCTTGCATAGTTCATAAAAATCTTTATCTCGATTTCTTGCTGGAATCAAGGGTGTCTTATAATGTTCTTTTTTATATCGTTTTACATATTCATAAGTAGTCGGAAATTCTAATGTGGTATCTCCAAAAATATGAACGATTTTCTCTGTGGCACTTCCTAACGCCCGATCCACTAAATCAGAAACTACAGTAGAATCCTTTCCTCCAGAAAAGGAAACTAACATTTCCTTTTTATCATACTTTTCCCCTATTTCCCGGATATAAGAAATTGCATCCTGATCCATCTGCCTAAATCGTTCTTTGTTCGCCTCCACAAATCGTACTTTCATCTCTTCAAAGGCGTTATAATAGGCTGTACAAAACTGCTCCAATTTTTTCTTATAATACACACGTATTGCTTCAATATCTAATTGATTTAATGCACCAATTGCCACCAGTATCCTTTTTCCATTTCCATAATATCGATTTCCTGTACTATTCCAAACAGACACATTCTCTAAGTCAACATTCTCCTCTGTCTCATTTTGCTGCTGCAAAATTGCCTCCAGCAAAATTTTTTCTTCTGGAAAAACCGGTCTCATATCGGATGCAATACGTTTTCCCCGTTGACCACATCTTCCACATGTTTCGTTATAAGTAGGCACCTGACATGTTTTACACCAATACAGATCACAACGATAGGCATAGGTACGTTCCTGACAGTGTGGACAGACACTGGTATGTAATTGTTCTAAATTATCCTTCTCACAACGATACAAAACCATTCTTTTTCCTCCTATAATCATTTCCATCTAGGTAATTGCCAAACTCTGAAACTCTATTTATTCTTAACTTCAGGTGTAATATGCACATATCTCTGCAAAACAGTAACAGTTTCGTCATTGCCTATTTTTCAATTTATCTCTTCATAAAAATCATAAGGATTTATATTTAGATACTGACAAATTTCTAACAATTCCTCTCCCGTCCAATCCACTGTACTTTCTTTATCCAGCTTTTCCTGGGAAAGGCTTAATCGCCTACATATTTGCTCTTTCTGCATTTTTTCTTGTTCTATATAATCGATAATCCTGTTTTTCATTCTCATCTTTCTCACCATTTTCTGTCAATCGGATATTCGCAATCCGCTCTGCTACTTGCTCATAACACGATTAGCTGCTATCGCAGCATATCAGAAGGGTCTTGTACTCTTCCTGATACAAGCAGGCCCCCACCCACCACTGCGCTACGCAATAGAAGTGGAGAACTTTCTTGATTGTGTTAAAATAGATGTTCTTTCGAGTTTTATTTTTCTAAGGAAATACTTTACATATATTCCATATTATTTTATTCTTTTCACAAAAGAATGTCAAACTATTTATTCTTGTTTAAAGAGAATTGCCAATTGTACTGTTGACAAACAAAAAAACTATTGCTATGGTTACGTTATAGGTCGCATTTCCGCTACCTGTAGGGGATACATTTTCTACCGGAAGAATAGATATCATCCGCGTAGTAAAAAAATTTAAAAGGTGATTAATGATGAAAAATTATAAAATAGCAGAAGTTTTAAAAGAATATAGAAAAAGAAATAATCTATCCGTTTCGCAGGTATCGAATATATTAAAAGAAAATAATAATTATGCTGCACCAAAAACCATATACGGATGGGAAAGTGGACATACACAGCCAGATGCAGATACTTTAATGTTCTTGTGTAAGCTTTATCACGTAGAGGATGTCTTAGAAAAATTTGGTTATGCAGATAAAAAAGACATACAAGAACAACCACAAATGTTACTAAGCGAAAAAGAATTAGAATTGATCAAACATTACCGTGAAAATACAGCAATGCAAAAAGCAGTAGACCGCCTTCTTGATATAGAAGAGGACTCCTAATTTTTAAAAGCACACATTTTTCTAAGACACACTTTTCTATAGCACAAAAAAGAAAGTAGACCGGGTACCCTCCAGTCTACTTTCTTTTATGAACCATTTATTCAATTTTAGGCTATAATATTACAATTCTTTACAGAGGAAGCAATATAATCGCCGACTGCATCTCTATCAATTCCTAGCGATAATGCTAACTCCCCATATAAATGATCTTCTGCCTCTTTAAAATAACGTTCATCCGTTACTGCTACTTTCTTGCCTTTTTTTATACAATCCTTTTTTCTATTATATAAAGATTTAATAACACGAACCCACTCTATACAATCACACGTAGTCAACGCATTTTTATACTTTTCTTTTCTGGTCTTATCATTTGCAACAGGAAGCTGTTCAATATTAGGAATCTCATGAACCAGATGCTCTGCTTCTGACTTTGTCATAATCTCACGCATCTTCACCTTCGTATTGTCTACTGCTGTGTAAATTCGGTTACCTTTTGTGTATACCGCAGATAGTACATAATATAGCTTGTCCTTGTCTGTACCTGGGATATCCATATGTGTAATATCCTCTACAAGACACACTCCGTGATTTCCATAATTTACATATTGACCTTTCTGAAACATTCTTGTCATCCTTTCTTTTCAATGGTTCTCTAGGCAATCGTCTAAGACTCTTTACTTTTTAAAACTAATTTCAATCGTAGAAATACGACCTACTATCTTTACATTGTAGTCCTCTAATTTAGATGGAACCGATAATCGATTATTTACATCGATTGATGGTTCAAATATAATACCATCCCTTTCTTTTGCTTTTAATGGTGGTTTCTCATCTGAAATATACAATATGTTATCCCCTGACCATACACCATATAATGCTTTTGTCTTTAGTTTATATTCGCTTGGCATATTTACCTTCGAATTCGTTACTTTTGCTTTTGCTTCTCCAATTGCAAACATCGTCCCCATCTCCTTTCCCTAACTAATAAGCGGCGATTCAAACTCCACATCTTACATTGATCCCACTTGGAAAGGATTTGCATGTGTAAACATGAATCTAATCCTCTTTTCCCTCACATCCATTACAAAGCAATTTTTAAGATCGTGAAGTGTAATTTATTCTTTATGCTTCCCCTAATCGCAATTTTGTAACGATTACACTTTTAGCAATCTCATTCTATATTAATTGCTCTAGTATTATTTTATCAAAAAAACGCATAAAAAGTAAGCATTTTTATGCGTTTTAACTATATTTCGTGATTTTACCCAACAAATCACTTTCTATATTTGGCATTTTTTACAATATGACTTCACGAAAATCTTATAAAATGTATAAACCTCATGTTTTAAAATACATGTTTCAATTTTTCCAAAATAATCTATCTATTCTTCGCTTTATATCATTTCTTTAGAAAACAAGAAAAGATTCAAAGGATTTGTCTGACATTTTTAATACCTATTTTTCAGTAATCGTTCCGCCGGGCAGAACGGTTACATTTTCTACAATTCCTTTTTTATTTCAGAAAGCAATGCATCAGAAAGAATATCGCTTTCTTCCCCTGGTTTCCATGTAATTTGCACAGTATCTCCTTTGTAACGTGGTATTAGATGCATATGAACATGAAAAACCGTCTGTCCGGCTGCTTCCCCATTATTCTGCAAAATATTTATTCCATCACATTTCAATACTTTCTGCATAGCTGTGGCTACCTTTTTTGCTACCACATAAATAGCAGATGCATCCTCCTCTGATAACTCATACACATTGGCTGCATGATTTTTTACCAAGATAATGGCATGTCCTTTGGATGCTGGTGAAATATCCAGTATTACTCGAAATCTTTCATCCTCATATACTGTTTTTGATGGAATTTCTCCATTTGCAATCTTACAAAATATACAATTCTCGTCTTTCATTTTTTTTGCTCCTTTCAAACACTAGTTGTATTTTACTAACTTCTATTGTAAAGTTTTATCTTCCCTCTGTCAAACTTTCACCGTCTAGAAGATGCGCATTTTTTCTACATTTTTGCCCTTTTTTATAGCATTTTGTCGTCATTTGTCGAACCTTTTTTCTTGCATTTTTCGACAGACTTGCTTACAATAGCTACATAACATAAAAAATTATTTTCAAAACACTTATAATTCCAAAACAAGGAGTGCCAATTATGCCACAGAAAAAAATACTCAATCAAATAGAACAGTCTAATCTAACCAAGTTTAAGAAATATCACAAAGACGAATGGAACTATGAATATAATTCTACTCTAGCACACTGCTCACATAAGTTATCAGAACTTTGCGAAAATAACACTGCACTACAAAATGCTTTGTCCGAATTTTGCAGTTCTTTCTATACAGAGCTTAGTGCTTTAAATGAAATATTTCGCACACAATTATCTACCTGTCTTGGAACCTACACTTCACTGGAAAGCAAAAATCCAAACCTTTCTTCACAAGACACATGGAAAAAATATTCTTATGACTTGGCAGAATTAAAGAACTTAATAAGAGAATATGAACTGTGCAAAGACCGTCTGCTCTTGTCGTATTCTTTTGTAGATATTATCTCGTTATGTGAAAAAATCAAACGAACTTTTGACGACACTGCACGCGCAAGACATATTGATTTTACTTTAGAAAACAATGTGGTACACCCTGATATTTTGCGTCACTTTCCTTGTGATGCTGAAAAGATACAAGAAGCAATTATAAGTTTGTTAAAACATGCTTTTCATATTATTCCAGAAGTTAGCTATGTCAAAATTCAATTCGATGAAACCGAAGAGGAACGCGGTATTATTCATATTGAAAGAGATGGTGCTATGATTCCAGAAAAAGACTATATAAATCTGCAAGCCGGAAATCTATCAAAAGAGTTTTTTACAAAACACTTTGGTTTATTGTCCGTACGCCGCTTTGTAGAAAGTATTCATGGAAAACTTGATTTTTTTTCAGACGAAAAAAAGACTTCTCTTACAATCTATTTATGATATTATTTTAGGGGCAAAAAATATTTTGCCCCTAACTTTATACCTCACTATTGCTTTGTAAAAATCCAAAAATCACTTGAAAAAGTAACTGCACTTCACAGTAATCATTTCCTTATCACTTTTTTTATTGAACCTAATGCCATAAAAAACACAAGGACTTTGTATTGCATAACATTTTAAACAGAGTTGTACAAAAGATTTTTTCTATTTCCTTCTACTTAAAATCCAACACTGAAATCTCCGATCCTAGTTTTCTTGCCAATCAATTGCTTATTTCTTTTTTTATCTCCAAAACCTTTACTTGATGCAGTCATGGCATTAATAGAAACTAATAGATGAACTATATTTACTGTTACTACTGCCTTTGTCAAGAAGTAGTGGACTTTCTTAATCGTGTTAAATTTTTTTACTTAATTATACTCATGAATATTTTATCATACCTGGACACATTCAGAAATACCATCGGTATAAAAGTACTTGATTTTTGTAAAATAGTCTTTTTACAATTAACTCTTCACGAAATTTCCACGTTCTACTATCTTAAATCTATCTCCGGACCATTTTAGTTTAATCTTCCTTAAGCCTTTGTCGCGATCATATTCTTCATACTCCCATGCATCTTTACCACTTTTCTTCCATTCATATGTTGGTTGATTGGAATAGGCATAAATCATATTTTCTTTCGTTCCTAAATCCAACTGCACTATTTTTTGGTCTACGATACTATACATTCGATAATAGGTACCCACATCACTCATATCTTGCCCTATGAGAAAATCTGGATTTCCATCCTTATTATAATCTTCCATTTCTATATGAAAATATGCATGAAACTCTGCCTGACTATCACCCGATACCCCCTCGATTTTTCTTTCACTAACCATAGTATTTTCCTTGTAATATTGCAAATAAAATTCTCCACTATAACTTGCTTCATACGAATAATGATCATACGAATATGTTCCAGATTTCATAACTAACTCTAACGACGCAAGATCATCCACCTGTGCCGTGGCTAGTACCAATCCATCATTGTCCTTACTTATCTCAATTTGTCCCTTTTTTATTTCTTTTTCTTTCACATCTGTTTTTTGTGGGATATCTGTTGCCTTTTCTGTATCTTTTGATGAGGTTACTGCACATGCAGATAACACAACCGATAACGCAACTGTACATAATAATGCCGTTTTTTTCAAACTAATGACCACCTTTCTACTTTTCAAAAGTTATCGATAAGACTACGAAAACATTGATTTCTCTTGGTTCTCCTGCCTTTATTTTTTGCCTTTACCAACGCTTAAAAAATCCTTTTTTCACTTGTAAAAGTAATAAATTTCCTCCGCTTTTCGTTCCATCTTTATCATATAGGTTCGCATCCAACGTATGAGGTGTATATTTATATAAAGAATATGTTGCCCTATTTTTAACCCAAACATAAGATTTATACATACCATCAGATGAATTCCTATTATAATTTACATTTCTAAAACAATATGGATATTGATTTGGTGCTTTTTTATAATGTGTACGAAATAATTTTATTCCATATATTAACTGTTTGTCATATCTTTTGTATTTTTTTATAGTTCCCGAATCTGTTTTCCCATATCCCATAGCCTTAGTTAATATTGATGATGATTTGAGTTCGGAAGTAGTAATCAATGCAGATTCTTTTTGAAGCGTGCATATTACCACTTTGGGATTAATCTTATATTTTTTACAATATTTAACAATATATTTAGCCGTGTTTACAGTTTTTAATAATTTTAAATTTCCTCGCTTATCTTTTTTATAAATTTTTACAGGTTTTGCAAGTATCGATTTCTTACTTTTCAAAAATTTTTGTATTTTCTTCTGACTCATTGATTTCCAATTTGTGAATTGTTTATCAGTAATTAACTGATTCATATTATACGTTGCAGAAGCTGTCCTAATAGATGAGGTTTCAAACTTTGACATACTTAAAGTTGTAATATCTGTTTTATTATCCTCAGAAACATGATATAAATAACTTCCATTTTTTGTTTCAACCTTTATAATAACATTGTTTCCATCATATTTAATATTTTGTACTGTTCCATTGTTACTAGATATTTTTGAAATTCTGTCTTTAGAATCATATGAGTACTGAATAATATTACCATCACACTGAATTTCTTCAATCAATTTTTCATCAGCATCATAAATTAGTGCATTATATGCTTTAGAATTTGCAATTACATTTTCTATATTCGTTGCATTTAGAAGCACAGCTTTACTTAATCCTAAGTTTCCCATTCTAATAGCTAGTACAATCATAACCATTGTTAAACATATTATTTTTAACCTTTGTTTTTTCATATATCCATCTCCTATTATAGTCAAAATAATATAGCCCATCAAGACTATATAATTAACAATTTTTTATTAAAATAATACCAAAAATTTTCCACTAAATATTACTATCAACAAAAATATTTTCCTGTTTTTAACTTCACCTCATTCATCATCGAAAACACCCAAGGATAAATTACTAATTTCAATAATCCCTTCATAAATATTTTTTACATAAGAACATCAATCCAATTATATTCTTCATGCTTTTCCAATTTATCCATATACCTATTTCTTTAATATATTCATTTCATTGTGCGCACATCACATATATTATCATGATTCAAAATTTTATAAAATTATCTTTGCACTAAAGTATCTAGAATTTGCATAATCGTCATTACCATTCACATACTTGTGAACGGTAATAAACCATCCCCTTCCTTCTAGTTAAACTAATTTTTATCACGTAATCTGCAAGAAATAAAACAAAATAGGAATATATAAATCTACGATTGTTCACCCGCAAATCTATATATTCCTATTCCTTATCCATATTTGATACAATTATAAAATCCTTGTCTTTAAAAATTTGCATACTCATATTTTCGCTGAATATACAACTTTTTCAATGTCGGATACTTTTTTATTCCAACCATTGCTTTTCTACCATTTGCCATATAAACAAATGTATGATCAAACTTCTTTATGGCATCCAAATTTACAAGATACGATTTATGACATCGAAAAAATCCTTCCTCAGATAGCATTTTTTCTAAACTCCCAATAGAATCACTACATTCGTATTGATTGTCATATGTATATACCAATACTTTTCTTCTATCCGTTTCTATATATACAATATCCTTCAGTGCTACAGGAATCTTCCCAACATTTACCACATTAATGGATACTATTTTATTTCTTCCAAGCAGCTTTTTTGCAGACTCAAATGCCTCCTGTAATTCATCCTGCATTTTCGTCTTATCAACGTATCGAAACGCATCTACCATATAGCCTCTTCTGCTTAATTCCAAATGCGTCGTAAGCATTATGATAACCGCATCTGGATAAGATACTTTATATTCCAATGCTGTTTCAAAACCATCCTTTCCAGACATTTCAATGTCCAAAACCACAATTTCATATTCCGTATCATGTTCCAAAAACAAGTCACCAGAATAAAAGAGCGTTATGGAAGCTTCTTCTTTATCAAAATACTGCCGTACCACTTTCACTGCATTTTGTCGCCATATCTTTTCATCATCTACAATTGCAATCTTCACGTTTTTCTCATCTCCCCTTCTTTACAATTGTTCCACCCTAGCTAATAATACCATGACCTTAAACCTATTCTGCTCACTTTCAATCAGTAATTCTCCCTGGTTCCGTTTGACGCATTCCTGTACATTTTCTAAACCAAACCCATGATTCCACTTATCCTGTTTCGATGTTTCTATCTTTCCGTCTATCTCCACTTTCTTTCCCACACTATCATTTTCAATTGAAAGAACTATCATATCTTTTGTATATCCACAAGATACTTTAATTACAGATTTCTTACTTTCCTGTTCTGCTTCCATTGCATTTCTTAATAAATTTGAGAAAATAGTACATAAATCAAAGGCACTAATATTACAATCGGATGGAAAATGTCCTATCACTTCCACTTTTATTCCCGACCGTTCTGCTTCATCATAAAACTTATTTAATATCGCATCAACAATTCCATTGTTTACACATATAACATTTCCAAAGGTTTCAATCTCACCATTCATTTTATCCAAATACTCTTCTAGTTTATCATAATCTTTCTTCTTATTAAGTGCATTAATAATAAACATATGGCTTCTTAAATCATGACGAAACTTTTTTGTTTTTCTTTCCCTTGTTTCTAAATACTCATAATATTTCTTTTGTTCATTCAAATATTGGGAGGCTAATTGTTCATTTTCTCTATAAACATTTCTTGATACAGCTAAAAAAATTACCATTGCAATTTGAGCCAATATACCAAAAGAAACCATTAAAAATGCAAGCTGGTATAAGACTTTATTATCCGCCTTAATTTTATCAATTGCATAATCACTTAAATAAACCAAAATAACAGTATCCCCAAAAAACAAGATTGTAATACCGATATAATAGCCAATTCCCATATCTTTTATACCAGTTTTATATTTGTTTCTTATTCCGCATCCAATAGTTAAAAGTACAAGTAGCGTAATTATCTGTATACCTACTCCACCAAAAATAGAATTTTTCAATTTAAGTATTGTACATATGGTAAGCACTATCACCTTCGATATCTCATCCAAAAAAGCTACTAAAAATTCTGACCAAATACTTAACAAAAACAGTTTCTTCTTCTTTTCTTCATATAAATAACAATATAGTTCGAAAAGAAAAATTATGTAAATTAAAGTTCTTTCTATCGCATTCACAAAAAATACTTGTCCCAAAAAAGACACAAGCATTGTAACTATAAATACAATCTCCTTGGAATAAGCACGCTTTTTTTTGTTTAAAGCCAAAAAAAAGTTACAAATTATTGCAAATTTTTGTATATGCAATAAATCACAAAAAATATTTAATCCCACTTCCATAATTTCCCGTCCTATCCTTAAATAAGAAAATTCTTTCATGTCTTCTTTGCACTTGTATTACATAGCAAAGTATTACTTTATCACCTTTATCTTATCATAACACAAGTGCAAGACACAACCGAGAAATTTATGCAACTAATTATCTAATTATGCTTTTTATTAAATCCTCAAACCATTTATACAACGCTTTATCCTTTCCGTATATACTATTTTATTATCCGGATACATAAAGCATACTTTTATTTCTTCTGTTGTAAATAGCTTTTGCACGAAAGTCCCCAATTTTTGTAAAATCGTTCTTTCTTCCAAAAAGTTGAATATTTCATCATATAAAAAAGAGCCAAGCACCCTAAACAATCTAGTTTCAGTGTACCCAGCTCCTTCTGTTTGAATTTTCTATTTATTTTACTTTTTTATTTCCTAATTGTAAACGTAACAAAGCCTTTCGAAGTGCTAATTCTGCACGAGCTTCATTAATTTCTCCATCCGCACCTTTTAATCGCCGTTCTGCCCTAGTCTTTGCCTCTCTGGCTCGATGGATATCGATTTCATCCGGCCATTCACAGGACTCAGCCAATATCACAACCTTGTCCGGAAGGATTTCTATAAAACCATCATGAAGGGCAGCTTCTTTTGTCTCTCCACTCTGTATAAAACGTACAACACCAGGTGCTACAATAGAAGTAAGTGGGATATGTCCTGCCAGAACACCAATTTCCCCTTCTGTTGTACACACTTCCAACATTTCTATATCATCTTCGTAAAATACGCGATCTGGAGAAACAACCTGAATATGAAATAATTTATTATCTGCCATCCAAATTCCTCCTATTTCACACGCGCAAGTACGTCTTCAATGCTACCTGCATTTAAGAAATAACTTTCCGGAATATCATCATGTTTTCCATCTAAAATTTCCTTAAAGCTTCGTATCGTCTCTGATAAAGGTACATACTTACCAGACATACCGGTAAACTGTTCTGCAACAAAGAATGGCTGCGACAAGAATTTCTGTATCTTTCTTGCTCGGTTTACCAATACTTTTTCTTCTTCTGATAATTCATCCATACCAAGCATGGCAATAATATCCTGCAATTCCTTATATTTCTGCAATATTTCCTGTACACCTCTGGCAACCTGATAATGTTCTTCCCCTACAATACGTGGGTCTAAGATACGAGATGTAGATTCCAATGGATCTACTGCTGGATAAATACCAAGCTCTACAATAGAACGGGAAAGTACCGTAGTTGCATCCAAATGTGCAAAGGTTGTAGCTGGCGCCGGGTCAGTCAAATCATCTGCTGGTACATATACCGCCTGTACGGAGGTAATCGAACCATTTTTTGTAGATGTAATACGTTCCTGTAATGCTCCCATTTCTGTTTGTAAGGTTGGCTGATATCCTACCGCAGATGGCATACGTCCTAATAATGCAGACACCTCAGAACCTGCCTGTGTAAATCGGAATATGTTATCAATGAACAATAAGACATCCTTTCCACCTTCATCACGGAAATTTTCCGCAATGGTAAGCCCCGTAAGACCTACACGCATACGCGCTCCAGGAGGTTCATTCATCTGTCCAAACACCATGGCGGTTTTGTCAATAACTCCTGATTCTTTCATTTCATAATACAAATCATTTCCCTCACGGGTTCTTTCTCCAACACCGGTAAATACAGAATATCCGCCATGTTCGGTTGCAATATTCGTAATCAATTCCTGAATCAATACCGTCTTACCTACACCAGCACCTCCAAACAAACCGATTTTTCCACCCTTTTGATAAGGGCACAAAAGATCTACTACTTTAATACCAGTCTCTAGTACTTCTGTTGAAGTAGATTGCTCCTCAAAAGCAGGTGCTTTTCTATGAATTGGTTTATATTTCACATCTTCCGGTACAGGTTTTTCATCAATCGGCTCACCAAGTACATTGAACATACGTCCCAATGTTTTCTCACCAACCGGAACAGAAATCGGTGCTCCTGTAGCTACAGCTTCCATACCACGTACCAAACCATCCGTCGGTCCCATGGCAATACATCTTACAACATCATCACCTAAATGCTGTGCTACTTCGACAACAAGTTTGTTGCCTTCTTTTGTGGTAATATTAATCGCATCATTGATTTCCGGAAGATGTCCTTCCGAAAACTTAATATCCAATACCGCACCGATAATCTGAGTGATCTTTCCAACATTTAATTCTGCCATAATTCCTATTCCCTCACTCTCTCATCGTCTCTGACCTATTCAATTGCAGAAGCCCCTGCAACAATTTCTGTCAGTTCCTGTGTAATACTTGCCTGTCTTGCTCGATTATATTTCAAGGACAAATCTGCAATCATTTCCTCTGCATTATTGGATGCAGAATCCATGGCCTGCATTCTAGCACCATTTTCACTGGCAAGTGCTTCGCATAATGCCCCATAAATCATACTATTTACATATTTTGGAATAATTTTATCCAACGCTTCCTCTGCATTTGGTTCATAGTTCATCAAAACTAAATCGTCTGCCTTTTTTTCTCCCACTTCTACCGCCACCGGCAATAGTTGCGTTAACGTTGGAATCTGTGTAATGGTATTCTTAAATACCGTATACGCAATATAAATCTTTCCTATCTCACCTTTGGCATAAGCCTCCAGTACAGCTCTTCCAATATCTACCGCATCTGAAAATAAAGGTTCATTCATTACCTCCGAAAAGTCGGCTTTTATTTCATATCCATTTCGTTTTAAAGAATCTCTTCCTTTACGACCTACAGCATATACAAACACGTCTTCCTTTTCCATGTCACCCTGTGTCAATAACTTCACTACGTTATTATTATAACCACCTGCAAGTCCACGATTTGAAGATACTACAATAACAGCTATTTTCTTACTATTATTTGACTGTAAATACGGATGATCTACATTATCTGATTTTGCCAAGATAGAGGTAACTGCATCATGCATATAGTGAAAATATGGCTTTGATGCCTCAACTCTTCCCTTTGCCTTTTGAAGCTTCGCAGTAGAAACTACCTTCATAGCAGCCGTAATCTGACTGGTATTCTGAATCGATTCTTTGCGTCGCTTAATCTCTCTCATAGAGGCCATATTCTACACCTCCTCTATTCGCTTACAAATTCTTTTTTGTATTCTTCAATAGCTTTTACAAGGAGCTTCTCTGCCTCCTCTGTAATAACCTTTTCTTCGCCGATACTCTTTGGTAATTCCGGATATTTCGTATCAATATACTCAAATAATCCATTTTCAAAACTTAGGATATCCTCTGTCGGAATATCTAACAAGTATTTATTGGTTGCTGCATAAATAATAATAACCTGATAAGAAACCGGCATTGGTTTATATTGTGGTTGCTTTAATATCTGCTGTATTCTTTCACCCTGTGCAAGTTTTTCCTTTGTATCTGCATCCAAATCAGAACCAAACTGTGCAAAGGATGCCAATTCTCGATACTGTGCAAGCTCGGTACGAATTGGACCTGCAATTTTCTTCATAGCCTTAATCTGTGCAGAACCACCTACTCTAGATACAGACAATCCAGCATTGATAGCTGGACGGAAACCAGCATTAAACATCTCTGTCTCCAAGTAAATCTGTCCATCTGTAATGGAAATTACATTAGTTGGAATGTATGCCGACACATCTCCTGCCTGTGTTTCGATAATAGGAAGGGCAGTCAATGAACCTCCGCCTAATTTATCTGATAAACGAGCTGCACGTTCCAATAATCTGGAATGTAAATAGAATACATCACCAGGATATGCCTCACGTCCAGGTGGTCTCTTAAGGAGCAAGGAAAGTGTACGATATGCAGCCGCATGTTTACTCAAATCATCGTAAACAATCAATACATCCTCTCCATTTTCCATCCACTCTTCTCCAATAGCGCATCCGGAATATGGTGCAATATACTGAAGTGGTGCCAATTCACTTGCTGTAGCGGCAACAATAGTGGTATAATCCATAGCTCCATATTCTTCTAATGTTTTTACAATATTTGCAACCGTCGAAGCCTTTTGTCCGATTGCAACATAAATACATTTTACATTTTGCCCTTTTTGATTAATAATGGTATCAATTGCAATCGCTGTCTTACCAGTCTGTCTGTCACCAATGATCAACTCACGTTGTCCTCTACCGATTGGCACCATTGCATCAATCGCTTTGATACCCGTCTGTAACGGAGTATCTACTGACTTTCTGGAAATAACACCAGAT
The DNA here is from genome assembly GCA_902786205.1 of uncultured Lachnospiraceae bacterium. Taxonomy (GTDB): domain Bacteria; phylum Bacillota; class Clostridia; order Lachnospirales; family Lachnospiraceae; genus CAG-411. The sequence goes on from CADABQ010000005.1 coordinate 65,603, forward strand.
GCTACACGCTCAATCTTACGATACTTCTGACTTTCGATTGGTCCCTTTCCATCTATCGCCTGTCCCAATGCATTTACAACACGTCCAAGCATCTGATCACCAACTGGAACTTCCACTACTCTTCCAGTAGTCTTTACCGTATCTCCCTCATTTATATTTTTACTATCACCAAGTAAAACGGCACCTACATTATCCTCTTCCAAGTTCAGAACCATACCGTAGATTTCATTTGGAAATTCTAATAATTCACCTGACATGGCATTTTCTAAGCCATGAATACGGGCGATACCATCTGCTACCTGAATAACGGTTCCCACATCCGAAACTTCCAATTTGGTGCTGTACTTTTTAATCTGTTCTTTTATCACAGAACTGATTTCTTCTGGTCTCAAATTCATGGTATGTGTGCACCTTCTTTCTTTTTATTTTAGTTCAGTTGTATTTTGCTAAGTTCCTTTGCCATATTGTCTATTCTGGTACGGATACTGCTATCTACAACTCTGTCTCCAACACGAATAATCAATCCTCCAATCAAGGATGCATCCACATTGAAGTTCATCTCAAATTCTACATACTCTGTTGTGTTTAATAATTTTTCTTTTATTTGCTCTTTTTGCGTATCTGACAATGGAACCGCAGAAACAATATAAGCAACTCCTATTTTCTTATATACTTTTACCCTATCTGTAAAATACTGCAAAACAGACAAAATCTCATTATATCGATCTTTCTGTAAAAGTAAGACAAGAAAACCAACCATCACATCCGATACCTGTCCCTTGAAAATGCTTTCTACTACAGATATCTTTTCCTCTTTATCAATCTTTGGATGATTCAAAAGTTTTAATAACTCTGGATTTTTTTGAATCGTCTGCTCTATGGCAAACGCCTCATCCGATAGTTGCTCTAAACATTGTTCATCTATTCCCAGTTCAAAAAGGGCTTCTCCATATGTTTTAGAAACTAACTTTGCCATGTGCTATCACCTATTTCTTTTAAGGTCTCGTCGATCAGCGCATCCTGCTGCTGTGCATCAATTGAAGTCTTTACAATCTTTCCAGCCATAGCAGAGGCAATTGTGATCATTTCCTGTTTCACTTCATCTTTTACTTTATTTTTCTCTAAAGCAATATCTTTTTCTGCGCGGACACGAATGCGGTGTGCTTCTTCCTTGGCTTCCTCCACGATTTCACGTTCCTGAAGTAATGCCTTTTTTCGAGTATCACTAAGAATACTCTCAGCCTCTTTACCAACATTTTTCAGCTTGTCCTCATACGTCTCCCTCATTTGAAGGCTTTCTTTTTTTGCTTGTTCAGCCGTCTCTAATTCTTCTGTAATCTTTGCCTGACGTTTTTCCAAGAACTCCCTAACCGGGTTAAATAAAAGTTTTGACAAAAATACAAATAAAACAAACACTGCAAGGGCTGTAATACACGCATCTGCAATCAACTGTGTATCCAATCCAAACAAACGACTGTAGCTATCTCCATCTGTTGCAAGAAACACTGTTGATATCCAACCTAATCCTTTCAATGTACGGCCTCCTTTCCCTCTTTCTTAGTTTGGTGTCCTGTCAATATTTTTTTCGAACACAACGCCACTTTCTTACTCTTAAAGTTTTCCAAGAAGTGGATTTGCAAATAGTAAGATCAATGCAATAACCAAACCATAAAGACCTGTTGTTTCTGCTACCGCTTGTCCTAAAAGCATGGTAGACATAATACTTCCTCTTGCACCTGGATTACGACCAACTGCTGCTGCTGCCTGTCCGGCTGCATTACCCTGTCCAATACCAGAACCAATACCTGCGATCATTGCTAAACCTGCTCCAATAGCAGAGCATGCCAAAATTAAACCTTCGTTTGTAATATTCATAATAAATTCCTCCTAATTCTTCGCTTTGTATACATCTACATATACAACCCCTGTTTTACAATTACTTTTGTCTTTTACTCTTCCTCACCAATTGCATCTGCAACGAATACCATAGTCAACATACAGAATACGAATGTCTGAATCGCTCCCGCAAACAAATCCAAATATGCATGAAGTGCTGCAGGCCATACCAATGTTAACACTTTTGGTAATAAGCCATATACCAGCCCCAGCATAACGGTTCCTGATAAAATATTACCAAACAAACGTAATGACATAGAAACCGGTGTTGCGAGATCTCCAATAATGTTAATTGGGAAGAAGAAGAAAATCGGCTCAAACCACCCTTTTACTTTTCCCAATTTCTGATACTTAAATCCATTGTATTGAATCATGATAAAAGTAATCAGTGCCAGTGGCAATGTAACACCATAATCAGCCGTTGGCGCTCTCAGTCCAAACAACCCTGATATGTTTGACAGGAAAATAAAACAAGCCAGTGTTCCAATATAATTGGCAAATTTTGGTCCATGTTTCTTCCCCATATTGGATATTACAAGGCTATCCAATGCCTCTACAAGCATCTCAAGAATATTTACAAACATCCCTGGTGACTTATATGGATCTGCCTTTTTTATTGCTCTGTTTGCTACAACTGCAAACAAAATCAATGTCAAACATACGATAAACAATGCCACATGAGTCGTTGTGATATACAACTGCTGACCGAATAAATGATATTTAAAATATCCAGTCGTTCCTAACTCAACACTGCTGTCTGCACGAATAAGATTCCTAGACGGCAGGGCCTTTGATAGCAAAGCATATTCTACATTCAAATGTTCTCCCTCCTTTTCCTTTCTCCGTTTTTCAAAACAAAATTACATTGTATTGAATACTTGGTTTATTCTTTATGATGAAAAAACGATTGTACATATGCGGATGCCTTTAATGAAAAAGCTCCCAGAACAACACCCAATGGATGAAACCATTTTGGACATAACAATCCTGTTACTACAACCGCTATCATAATCAACATACGAATCACTGCCTGACTCGCTTCTCGTTTTGAGGCTTCCGCCTCTCCCATATCTAAACTTTTTTGCAAACTGAAATAAAGATGAATAGCCATAATACATCCGCCAATAGAACTTAAGAATACACCTCGGATAAAACGGATCCGGTCATGTAAAAAGAATGCACCAAACATACTAATGACTGCTGTATATACAATAATCCCCACTAATAACCACAATATTGTCTTTTTCTCCTTACGCATATCCCCACTCACTTTCATCCACTCTATTCCATCCGGTCTACTTTTCTGTCATTTTTTCTGTCTATCTTGTTTTTTCTCACCTTGTCTCTTCAAGTTGTCAAAATATTCCTGCTTTGCATTTTCTCTTTTTAAATCTTTCTCATAAAACCCTCTTACAAGTTGAAAAAAGTTACGAAATGCAGCTAAAACCCCCAGAAGCATCATAATCAGAAAACCTAATGTAGTATCCAGCTTTTCATCCAGCCACAAACCAATCCAGCCGCATACCAGTAACGGCGCCAGCATAGTCAGTCCAATCTGGAGGATCATAATAAAAGCCTTTGCAATACCTTTGTTTTCTTTTTTCAACATTCTCTTCCTTTCGTATCCTTTTTTGTTCACATTTACAAATGCACATAAATTAATTATACATCTTTTTTAAATTTTGTCCATAAAAACCGAACTTATTCCCTATGATTTAATAATAATTTAATATTTTTCACTTTGCTCTTTTCATAAAAATCCTATCTATGGTATACTATTTAAATAGAAACCGTTGGGGAGGGATTCGTATGACAAATAAAACATTGAAACTATATCGAAAACGTATTATACCGGAGGAAATGATCCTTTTAAAAGATGATATAGTTCTTCATCAAGATACTTCTATTATTATTACCAAATGGAACTCTTTAAAACCTCGAAAAGATTTTTCCAACGGAATTTCTGCTTATTTTATAGAAGAAGGTTTTAAGGTAAGTAAAATATTTGACAAACATCAAAAATTGGTTTATTGGTACTGTGATATCATTGAAACCGAATACAACACCGGACAAAATGCATATATTTTTACTGACTTACTAGCAGACGTTGTGATTTATCCGGATGGTACATTACGTGTATTAGATTTGGATGAAATTGGTGATGCATTAGAAGACAAACGTATCACAAATGAAACAGCTATTAAAGCACTTCGTTTGTGCAATCATTTATTGGAAAAAGTATATTCTGGAAGTTTCAAAAAATATCAGAATATAGTAAATAAATATGAAACAAAAGAGGGCAATTCACACAATTAAGTAGCAAATAAAAAAAGACAAAAATATTGTATTTACAACATTTTTGTCTTTTTTATATAAAATATTACTAGTCCTTAATCCTCAATCTGAGCAATTCTTCTTACATGTCTCTCATCATTAGAAAATGGCGTATTTAAAAATGTATCAACAATCTTTACTGCCAATCCAGGACCAATCACTCTTGCCCCCATAGCTACAATATTTGCATCATTATGCTCTCTTGTAGCCTGTGCACTAAAGCAATCATGACAGAGTGCTGCACGAATTCCCTTTACCTTGTTTGCTGCAATAGAAATACCAATTCCAGTACCACAAATAAGAATTCCTTTTTCAGCTTCCTTATTTGCCACTGCATGTGCTACCTTTTTTGCATAAACCGGATAATCCACAGAATTTGTGTCATAACATCCATAATCTTTATATTCTAAATGATTTTCCTCCAAATATGCTATAATTTCCTGTTTTAATTCATAACCACCATGGTCACATCCAATTGCTATCATGTAAATGATTTCTCCTTTCTGCTTAATTGTATTTTCAAACGGATGAAACACCCGAAGTCAAACGGATATTCACAATCCGATCTGCTACTTGTTCATAACACTATTCTACATATCTCTCTGTATCTTGTAACCCATACATTTTCTTAAGTTTTATTACAATTTTTTTTATCACTCTGGACATCGTCGCAAAACAATCTTCATATTCCACTACTGAACCACCATAAGGATCCATCATGTCCATCTCTTCACCTATAAATCCATACATAGTGTGAACACTGCCTCTAAAATCAAAATCCCGTATAATTCTTTCTTTCTGATGCATAGTCATAGTAAGCACCAGTGTTGTCTCATCCAAATCCTCATTATCCAACATTTTTGCAGTTCTTTCTTCCAACTCTAATCCATGATTGATTAAAACAACCTGTACCTTAGGATTTATCGGCTCTGGAAATAATACGACCATTCCTCTCGATGTAATCGTTACATCCTTGTCCGTAACCATACTTTTACAGATCATCTCTGCCATAAGACTTGCTGCTGTATTATCCTCGCAAACAAATAGTATTTTTTTATATCTGCGCATATTTCTCCTCTTTTATTCCGCGGTAAGAATAGAATATCCCGCTGCTTTATTTAAACGATTCATAATTGCCATTCCCATCGGATCTCCTTCAAAACTCTCTGTATAAATCACATCCACATCTAAATGGTCAAACTCACGAAGGATTTTGTACATTCCTCTGGCTATACTTCCCTGTTCCATTCGAGAACCAATGCTTCTTACTACACCATTCTTATAATACTTCACAGTCTCATCTGTTGCAATAATCCCTACCTTTTTTCCTGCCTTCTCCTGCTCTTGACTCAACTGGTAAATCCGATCTATCACTTTTTCTTTTTGTCCCTGTACAATTGTAAGCTGGGCTTTGGGAGCATAATGTTTATATTTCATACCTGGTGCTTTGGGCTTTCCTGTCATGGCTCCTTTTCTATCCAAAATTGCAGGATCGATCTGAACTGGCCCTATTACATGTTCCAACATTTCCTTTGTAATGTAACCTGGACGCAGAATAGTAGGAATTGCACTTGTAAGATCTACAATTGTCGATTCAATACCAACTTCCACCATGCCCCCATCCAGTATCATATCAATCTTTCCTTCTAAATCTTCCTGAACATGAGCTGCCATAGTAGGACTTGGTCTTCCCGATGTATTTGCACTTGGCGCAGCAACATAAACATCAGATTCCCGTATCAAACGTAGTGCTACTGGATGATTTGGCATACGAATGGCAACCGTATCCAATCCCCCGGTAGTTCCTAATGGTACTTTGCTGCTTTTCGGCAAAATCATAGTCAAAGGTCCCGGCCAAAATCTTTCCGCCAATTGTCTTGCCTTTTCTGGCACAGCATCCGTTAAGTCTTCTAATGCCTCCACAGAAGCAATATGTATGATCAAAGGATTGTCTGATGGTCTTCCTTTTGCCTTATAAATTTTTTGAGCCGCCTGCGAATCCAGTGCATTTCCACCCAATCCATATACTGTTTCCGTAGGAAACGCCACCAATCCACCTTTTTGAAGAACTTTGGCAGCCTCTTCATACACCTCTGACGGTCCTTCTTGCGTAACTACCCGAATTTCTGTTTTCATGAAGTCTATCTCTTCTTTCTATCTATCAAATTTCCTTATATTTCATTATACAATGTGTCACTAAGAAAAAAAAGCCCCGTTTTCCATCCTTGGCATTTTGTTTATTGTACCGAAAATCTATTGGCGGACTGCCTCTTAAAACTTTGAATGATTTTCTCTAAATGGCAATTATTTTTTTTCCTTTAAATACTGTAAAATGCCTTTCACAATCCCCTGTGCCATCTTTTCCTGATAATCCTCCTCTGTCAATAACATTTCTTCCTTTGGATTAGACAAAAAACCACATTCTACTATAACAACCGGACAATTGACTTTTTTTAATATATAGTATTCTTTATTTGCCTTTGCCTGTCTATGATTTTCTTCCGTTATCTCTTCCTTGATACTTTTTTGAAGAAATGTTGCCAACTGTTCTCCTGCCTCTGAGGCTTCATAATAAAACACCTGACTTCCATGAGAGGATGTATCTGTAAAACTATTTTGATGAATGCTTACGGCAACTGCCGCCCCGCTGGCATTCATAATCTCCACACGTTTTCTCATATCTGCACTTTTTTTCCCACTTTTTGCTTCTGCGCATAAATCGGTATCCGTACTTCGTGTCATTACTACCTGTATTCCTTTTTTCTCCAAAATCCGTCTTACTTTACAGGCAATCGCCAAATTAATATCCTTCTCTAAAACTCCGGTAATTCCCACTTTTCCAGGATCATAGCCACCATGTCCTGCATCTATAACTACCACTATATCGTCTGTCTTCTTTTGTGCAACCTCAACCACTCCTACATAACAAATTGCCATAACACTAATGATTATGGCAATTCCCATGAAAATCAATTTTTTATTATCTTCCATACTTTTCGCTACCCTTTTTCTTTATTTTATGAAAAAAGTAATTTATTTATACCTTATAAAGAAAAGAACAAGCGCAACTAATTGGTATATTTCATCAATGTATTCCAAATATTTTTCTTTTCCATTCCAAGCTTCCAGCAACTAATACCTGCAATCTTTCCATTGTTTTGATCCGAAAAGATGATTTTTAACTTCTCCTCTATAGATTTTTCATCCTCCAACCATATTTTATACACACTATTATCTGCCTTAAATTCTGCATAATTCTGTGCTGTTGTTTCATCCCATTTTGCAGTTGCACCATTCCGCTTTACAGTTTCCTCTGCCTGAGACATACTTAATGCACTAGAACTTATTTTTTTTGCTCCATTTTCGTCGTATTCTCTCCATAGTCTTGTATAAAATGGAATTCCAATGATTACCTGACTCGGATTTACACTTTTTGTTATCTGTTCGACCGCATCTTTCACATAACCAATCGATGCTACGGAACCACTTTCCTCGCTTCCAGCATAATGTTCATCATATGCCATAACGACCACATAATCTACTACTTTTCCCTGCTCTTCCCGATCATAATAAGTTGTGTAACTACTTGGTACATAAGAATCCACAGATAAAACAATTCCATTTGCTCTACATTTTACAGATAATTCCCTTAAAAATTCTAAATATGCGGCGGCAGTCTTTTTGGTTATATATTCAAAGTCAATATTGATACCATCTAAATTGTACTCAATTGCACTGGCAACTAAACGATTCACAAGTTTATCTCGATTTGTAGTATTTCCTAAAACCGTTGCCAAATCAACCGTTCCACTTTTGGCTTCAAAATCATTGCAAAGAGCCCATACCTCTAATCCATTGTTATGTGCCTTCTGTACATAATCTTCACTGGCAAGAGAAGAAATTTCGCCTTTGTTGGATGAGATTGCAAACCAAGTTGGCGATATCACATTGAGTCCCTTTGTAGATGAAATTGTATTTAAAAGTCCTGCATTTGCTGACATATTCGTAACCTGGTGCCATGCCATGGATATTTCCTTGCTTTTTGTAATATGCGGATATGTTTCCTCTTTGTAATCATTTGTCATAGTTTCCTCATATACATCCGATAAATGTTTTTTCAGCACATATCCCGTTACACCATCCTTCGTCATAACTTTGGCATAACTCTTTAATTCTTCACTTCCATCATTTACAACACGTAATACGTCTGATTCTTCCAACTTTTTTAAAATATCACACTTAATACCTGCTCTATATCTAAGTTTTGTACTTTTCTTTACTTTATAATAAGAATACGTATTTCCCCATCCACTTTCAATCATAAGACGATTTGGGTTTTTATAAAGCTTATACGTAACATTAGAATATTCCTTAACAAAATCCAATGCTATATATGCTTTTTCTCCCTTTGTTTTTACAATTTCATACTGCTTTTTGGATTTACTTTTGTTTACCTGATAGTTTCCACTTCCCACTTCACTTCGGATTACTTCATACGCTGTAGTATAAGATAAAATGTTTTCCGTACTATCAAAATAAAATCGTTTATTGATATATTGTTGTACGACTTCATACGGAATATATATTTGATTTTCCTCCACAAACCCAGTATCTTCTAAATATGTGTCATGCACCATCAGTGCAACTTCATTTCCTTTCACATGAAAATATTTTGATAATGGCATTACTTTGTTACTAGGCGAATAACGTTTATATAAAAAGGAAAAAGCAATCACAAACAGTAAAACCAGAAAACTTGCTGCTAAAATCATTGGAAGTTTTTTCTTTTCTTTCCGATTTTGTCTTTTTCTTCTCTTTTCTTCCCATTTTTCGCGTCTGGAACGTTCTATCAGACTTTCCCCTTCTTTCCTTTCTTCCTCTTTTAACTTCTCTATTTCTTTCTTTTTTTCAAAGAATACATTTTTTTCATTTTTATTTTCATTTGCCATCTTTTTTCCCTCCTGTTCACTCCAACATATTATAATGTCTTTTATCCTTTTCTATCCTATGACTATCAGTCTCATTATATCCAGTAATAAAGAAAAAGTCAAAAGACACCTTATAGATTCGGTGACCTTTGACTCTTCACCATTACTGTTTATATGTCTATCAAGCAGACCGTAAACAGTAATTTTTCAACAACAGTTTGGGATTCTTGGTCCTTTCTTTTTTATTTTTTGTAGTGTGCGACTGTTACATCGCATTTTAGTAACATAACCTTTTGGGTTATCTCAAGAGAAATTCTTCTGCGTATCTCCTTGCAGACTATACTTTTTCCAAACATCCGGTGCAAATATATGTTATATCTTTTCAATCAAAATATTTGTTTTATTTATTCCGGATTATGCACAATTGTACTGGCATACAAACTTCCTTATTTATATAGTATAGTCTGTATTTTTTGCTTCACCTCCTCACTTACAAATAAAACAGTGCCTAACTTTATCTTATTCTTATTTCCATTTTTTCCATGTTTGCGCCTGTTTATTTGTTTTCAGATTGGTTTATTTTTAACCTCTCCTTTTGCTTTCACACAGTTCCTGTCATTTTCCTGTATTTTGTACTTTTTCATAATGGAATGTAGTCACACGATTCCGTGTCAGAATGCTGTCTTTCTAAAACAGCTTTTAGATGAAATAGAAACAATCAGAATAATGTAGATTGTATTTTGAGACTTGTACTGCAATATTCATTTTCTTCAGTCTTGCTCACTACACACAGTCACCTGTGTTTTCACAGGCCCTATTCTAGCGGATTTCCCAATGCATTTCAATGCACAAATCAAACAAATTTATCTCCAAAATATACCTTCTTTTCTATAGTCTAAAATGTCACACACCACCTATTTCCTTATTTTGTAATAGTTCACCATAGTTTACTGTTCATGCACAGCATTGGTTCTATATCTATATATTATTGACTTTAACCGATACATATTCTATACTGAGAAAAAGGAAGGAGTTGATTTTTATGAAACTAGAACGAATCAATGATAATCAAATCCGTTGTACCTTAAATAAAGAAGATTTGCTGGATCGTCAATTAAAAATTAGCGAACTCGCTTATGGTACAGAGAAGGCAAAAGAATTATTTCGTGATATGATGCAACAGGCATCTTATGAACTTGGTTTTGAAGCAGAGGATATCCCACTCATGATCGAAGCAATTCCTCTCTCTTCCGAAAGTCTTGTACTCATTATTACTAAAGTAGAAGATCCGGATGAATTGGATACACGCTTTTCTAACTTCTCCTCTGATAGTAATGATATGGATATTTTAGACACAGATGAAGAAGATATACTGGATTTCCCTGTTTTATCCAATAGTGAAACCGGTCTTTCTGAAGTAATAGATGCGCAAGAGGACGATGCAAAGAATGAAAAAGAATTTATTCCTTTATCCAATGCGATCGCTCCTGATAATGTTCTTCCACAAAAGCAAGAGAAAAAGAATTCTTCTGAACCTGTGAATACGATTCGAATTTATTCTTTTTCCTCTTTAGATGAAGTGACTTCTTTGGCTTATGAATTGAACGATATATATAAAGGTGCAAATTCTTTATATAAGAACACGGAAAATGATATTTATTATCTAATCATGCAAAAAGATAAACATAGCATAAATGAATTTAATCAAATTTGCAATCTAGCCTGTGAGTTTGGCAAATTAGAACGAACTACCTATGCCACCATGGCATACTTTCACGAACATTATAAACAGATTGCAAAAACAAATGCGTTGCACATTTTAGCGACTTTATAAAACAAAACGTAACGCAAAGTATATAGAGGGTGTGTCTGTAGTTACACCCACAGGCGCACCCTCTATACAATAACAAACATTCTATTTTTTATCGAAACTCTACCATATGATTTAGCGGACCTCTTCCTCTCCCCAAATTCAGATTCGCACCAATAGCTTTTTCTACATATTTCTTTGCTTTTTTGCAACTTTCCTGCAACGTATATCCTTTCGCTAAGTTACAGGCAATTGCAGATGATAGCGTACAACCGCTCCCATGTTTATTCGGATTTGTCAGTATTTCTCCTGAAAACGTACTGCAATTTTTATCTTTTTCGTATAAAATATCACTGGCACTATCCGAACAATGCCCGCCTTTTACCAAAACAGAAATCGCATACTGTTCCGAAAGAAAAGCTGCTGCCTGTTTCATCTGCGCAAGTGTTTCAATCTTTTTCTCTGTCAAAACATTGGTCTCAGGTAAATTCGGTGTAATCAATGTACTCCACGGAAATAATTTTTTCTTCAAAACCTCCACTGCATCCGCTTCCATCAACATATGTCCGCTGGTAGATACCATAACAGGATCTAATACAATCGGTATCTTTTCGATAAGTTCACTATGTTCTTCAAAAAAATCAGCTAATGCCTCAATGATTTCTTTGTTTCCAAGCATTCCAATTTTTATGGCATCTGGAACAATATCCGAGAAAACCGCCTCTAATTGTTTCTTTAGAAATGCTCCACTTACCAGCATTACATCTGTTACGCCCATTGTATTTTGTGCTGTAAGTGCTGTAATCACACTCATTCCATAGACCCCATGCATCGTCATTGTTTTTAAATCTGCCTGAATCCCTGCACCACCACTACAATCACTTCCAGCAATTGCTAACACTTTTCTCATTCCATTTCCTCCCCTTAGCAAAGTCCATATGATACGTTATTTTTCCCATATATTTTGTAACAGTTCAGCCGGGCAGAAATGATTGTGAAAATTGCACATGACTGCTAGCAGGCTAAGTGCAATTTCCACAATCATTTCTATTAGGCTAACGCCAAACATGAATACACATTGAACACTTGGCGAAGTATTTTTGAGCCTAGTGTGAAAGCGTACAGAGTGAAGTGTCCAGACAAAAAGGATATTTTTAGTCATGTTGTATATTCTGGCACTTTATGAATGTACCCGGCTGAACTTTTACTATATTTTTAAGGTTCTCTGCTGCTTTCCTTATATCCTGTGTGTCCAAAATAGCAGAAATCACTGCAACTCCATCTACTCCACAGGATTTTACTTCTTTTAATCGTTCTGCTGTAATTCCTCCGATTGCCACAATAGGAATGTCCACGCTCTGCCGTATGGTACACAATTCTTCCTGCGTGATTCCCTTCGCATCCTTTTTGGTAGGCGAAGGATAGATTGCTCCTACTCCCAGATAACTGGCACCCTCTTTTTGTGCTTGTATTGCCTGCTCCACAGTCTTTGCCGTAGCTCCTATTATCTTCTCCGCACCTAAAATGCGACGTGCCTGTGCTACTGGTAAATCTGACTGTCCAAGATGAACACCTGCCGCATCGACTGCCAAAGCAATATCCACACGATCATTGATAAGAAGTGGCACCTGATATTGATCGGTAACCATTTTTAACTCTTTCGCCAGATTATAAAAGGCTCTTGTACTGCAATCCTTTTCTCGAAGCTGTACCATGGTACAACCGCCTAAAATTGCTTGTTCCACCGCATCTGGCAGAGTGGTATGTTGTAAATAGCTCCGTTCCGTACAAAGATACAGGCTATAATCTATCTTTTTCATAGTATTTCCTTTCTGCCACATCGCTATGTCCCTATTATTCATCAAATATGCTTACGATTTCCCCATCTAAAATACGGTTCATATTCTTTACCGCACAGAAATTTCCACACATACTACAAGTATCTTCTTTTTCTGGTGCTGCTTCGGCACGATACCGTCTAGCCTTTTCCGGATCCATAGCCAAGTCAAACATTTCTTCCCAGTCCAATTTCTTTCGTGCTGCACTCATGGCATAATCCCAGTCTGCTGCTCCTTTTACACCTTTGGCTATATCGGCTGCATGTGCCGCAATCTTCGCCGCTATAATTCCTTCTTTTACATCCTGTAAATCTGGTAATCGCAAATGTTCTGCAGGTGTCACGTAACACAAGAAGGAAGCTCCATAGGTAGCAGCAATTGCTCCTCCAATCGCAGATGTAATATGGTCATATCCTGGCGCTACATCGGTAACTAGCGGTCCTAATACATAAAAAGGTGCGCCATGACACAAAGTTTTCTGTATTGTCATATTTGCCTCAATCTGATTTAATGGCATATGTCCTGGCCCTTCAATCATAACCTGTACATCTTTTTCCCATGCACGTTTCGTAAGTTCTCCTAAAACAATCAATTCTTCAATTTGTGCTGTATCCGTAGCGTCCGCAATACATCCTGGACGGCAGGCATCTCCCAAACTCATTGTAATATCATATTCTCGGCAAATATCCAAAATTTCATCATAATGCTCATAGAATGGATTTTCTTCTCCTGTCATCTCCATCCACGCAAACATAATGGAACCACCTCTGGAAACAATATTCATAAGACGTTTATTTTTCTTAAAACGTTTTGCAGTTTCTCGATTCAATCCACAATGAATCGTCATAAAGTCTACCCCCTCTTCTGCATGCATTCGTACAATGTCAAGCCATTCCTGTGCAGTAATCTCTTTTAATGCCTTATGATAATACACAACCGCATCATAGATTGGCACTGTTCCCAAAATTGCACTACATTCTGTAGCAATTTTTCTTCGAAAAGTTCTGGTATCTCCATAAGAACTTAAATCCATGATTGCTTCTGCTCCCATATCCACAGCACTCTGTACTTTCGCTAATTCCATGTCCATATCAATGCAATCTCTGGAAATTCCTAAATTTACATTAATTTTGGTTTTCAACATAGAACCAATTCCGTTGGGATTTATGGCTGTATGCTTTTTATTGCAAGGAATAATGACCTTTCCTTCTGCCATATATTTTCTCAGTTCTTCTACATCCATATTTTCTTTTTCCGCAACAATTTTCATTTCTTTTGTAACAATGCCTTTTCTGGCAGCATCCATCTGTGTTGTATACATTTTCTTTACCAACCTTTCTATCATTATACTGTTTTCAACATTGTAACAATTCAGCCGGGAACATTCATAAAGTGCCAAAATATACAAAATTAGCTAAAAATATTCTTTCTAGCTGAACTATTACTCAAAATCTTATCTTCCTATGTACAATTTACAATAACAGAGCATTTTACCCTATAGGACGTATTTTCCTTTAGAACAAAAAAGAATCAACACCAAAACGTGTTGATTCTTTCCCTTTCCTGCAAAGTATTTATCTGATAAACAAATCTATCATACCATTTTATGCTCCCTACCACGGTATTAACCGACAGGTTCAAAGGGTCAGGCAACGCCTTCTCAACACGTAGTTCCCCTGCATATTTTCTTTTTCATTGTAACAAGATTATTTGTGTTTTTCAACATAGAATCAAAAGATTCTTTTTTCCAAACTGTGTGAAAAGAACTGTTCCAATTGATTACAACTACTGGCAAACAAAACCTTTTATTTTTTTACTTGCATATTTTCTATTTTTTGCAAATACATTCTAGCAATCTGTCCATCTTCCCGCTCTGGATATTTTTGTAGTAATTCATAAATAATAGACACGTAAGTTTTATCCAAGTCCAATATATCCGCAGTCTCAGTAGCATCAAATCCTTTTTGGTACAACTTTCGAAGCGTTCCCACTTCACTTTCTCTCTTTCCTTCCTCATGCCCCTCTGTTCGAATTGCTTCTTCCGCTGCCGCAGTCCACTCTTCCATCTCTTTTTCCACCATATCATCTAACCACTCTTTTAAAGTCATATATCTCGACCTCACTTTCGCATCAATCTTGATCTGTTCTACCCGATTATTTAAGTTTGCAATCTTTTCGCTCTTAATCTTTATATTTCGTGGATTCTTCAAATACTCCAAAAATTCTACCAACACAGGCGATAGTTCCTCTTTATTTTCTCCCACTGTACTTAAAAAAATCTTTTGCGTTCCATCACCAAGCGGAAGATTAAGATTTTCCAAGCATCGTTCTTCAAATGTATAACAACACCTCTTCTCACCAAACGGATCAAAATGACAGATAAAAATAACAAAACTCTTATTCAATAAATTGTACGATTTGCTTCCTGCTGGTAACAACTTAGAATCCAACAAACCTTGGTAATAACGACTTCGTTTTGGTGTGTCCTTTTTATCCTCCACCTGCATCTCCACATTGTAGACTGTATTTTCCTCATCTTCCACATAAATATCCATTCGAATGCTTTTCTGCTCTGGTATGTTGCTCTCCTGTTTTTCCTTTTCTAAGATTACGACCTTAGCAATCTCAATCCCAAGAATAATTTCCAATACATCTTTGCAAACGGTTTCATCCATCATTGCTTCCCCAAAAAGGAAGCTATCAGAAAAAGTCAACTCATCGAATGGCTTCATCTTATTCCTGGCAATCGTTTTTCCTACAAAATCCATTGCCTCTACTCTGTTTCCCATTTTTTCTGTTTTTTTCTTCATGCACTGTCCTTCCCCAAAGACAGTAGAGTTTTCTTATATCTAATATTCTCAACGTAAAAGTATCTATATAACAACCTAAATATACTTTGCACGGTTTTATATTATGACAGTATTTGTCAGACTTTAACTAATTACGCATATAAATCGTTTCTTTGCGTGTTCCATATCTTTAGCATTATTATAACAAAACTCCACTGCTTTGACTATATTTCCTTTTTTCTGTTACGTTCCTAATTGGAATGTTTGCCGATTCGGCTGAATACTAGAGTGTAAAAAGATTTTTTTACACTTGATGTTAAGTATAACATATAAAAAAGAAAAAGCAAGAATATAGTAAAAAAGATTCGCTAAACCAATCTTGCTTTAACGAATCTTTTCTATTTTTCCTTTTATCAAGTCAAGTGGATATTCGCAATCCGCTCTGCTACTTGCTCATAACACGATTAGCTGCTATCGCAGCATATCAGAAAGGGCTTACACCCCTCCTGATACAAGAAAATCCAACCACTTATTGCCCTAAGCAATAGAAGTGTGGGACTTTCTTGATCGTGTTAAAGCTATTACTTTTTCTTATTCAAATGAATTTGAATTTCTTTATCACTCCAAAAATCTGGCTGATATCGTAATACTAACTTCTTGTCATTTTTAGGTGCCTCAAATGTCAAAGAACCTTTTACTGTTCCTCCGGCTACTAATTCTCCTGAATTCAAAGCCGTATCCTCGTCTATCATTGTAAATGTAATATCACTTACCTGTCCACTACTATTTTGCAATGAGAAATCATACGTATTGTAACTAACCTGATCATCACCATCATTATAGATGGTAAGCATTACAGTCACAAATACTTTTCCACTCTTAGGTTTGTCATATTGACTTCCGTTTGAGTAAGATACTTTTGTTACCTTAATCGCATAATCCCCAAGTTTCACCTTATCTCCAACATAAAATTCTTCATTTTCGTCCTTCTCTTTGCTGTCTTTTTCCTCGTCTTTCGTATCCTTTTTTGCCGTGTCTGTCTTATTTGTATCAGTCTGTTCTATTTTACTTTCCTCTATTTTTTTTGCACCCTCATCTGACGAATCGGAACTACTTGCAACAATACACAAGACAACTACAACTATAATTGCCCAAAACCACCAGCGTTTCCAAATTGGTTTTTTCATAAATTTTTTCCTCCTCTGTTTTTTTGGTAGTTTTCTACTGCATCGAAAACTATCAACTGCTATTTAGTATAAAGGAAAATTTTTCTATTTTGGTATGCTATCTGCATACATTTTTTTACTATCCCGTGTGTTATTGTCGAGGTAATCGAGGTGCAAAGCATATCCCTATTACAAAAACGACTGTTGCAATACAAATTTGTATAAAATAACGTTCCCATTTTTTACAATCATCCAACCACCTTTGAAACCAATGAAAGGGATCTAATATACAGAAATACGGTGCTATAATAGCGATAGACGCTAACAAAACGCCTTGCACCTTTTGCTGAAAATCAGACAAAGTGATATAGGTGGAATCAATACTGATTAAAAAAGCAAAACCAAAAAAATAACCGATTACAGCTAAAATTTCCTTCCACCAGATGCCTGAACGAAAGCCCGGTATTTCACGAATACCGTACCCTTTTTTATTATTTAAACTACTACCATTATTTCTAATTCTTGAATCCTCTACTAACTGTTCCTTTATTTGAGCATAAGATTCATAACGATTTCGATAATCAATCTGCGTACAAGTCATCACAATATCTCGAAAAGGCTCTAATTCTACTAAATGCTCTGTTGGCATTTTCCCAGTAAGCATTACATTGATCAAAATTCCCAATGCGTACATATCTGTTCTTTCATTTGTCTGACTAAACCCAAATTGTTCCGGGGCTGCATATCCTACAGTCCCCATAATAACTGTATCTGCTGTTTTTTCCTGTTGATAAGACCGAGCAATACCAAAATCAATCAATTTTAAAACACCATCCGTAGATATAATAATATTAGAAGGGTTGATATCTTTATGTACTATATTTTTCTTTTGCAATTCTTCTAGCAAATCCAACAACATGCAACTATATTTTCTTACTTCTTGTGAAGGTAAAGCTCCCCGTTCCAATTTTGTCTTTAAACTTTCTCCACTAATATATAGTTCAAAAATGCGACACTCCTTGTCCAATTCAACAATTTCTTCTATCTGTGCTAAATGGGGAGAACATACTTGTTGTAATTTTTGATAAATACTCTTTTTACTTTTTTCTACCCGTTTTTCCACCATTACTTCATTGGTCCATGTATTATAAACCAAAAAAGTTCTATGAGGTACTTTTTTATCTAAAGGCAACAAATTTTTATATTTTTCCTCTAAATACTCCTCTATATGTGACATAGTTTCTTTCTCCTTCTTTTACACTAAACAATTGTATTATTTTCACAATATATGGTACAATAATTTTACATTTTTTACAATTATACAAACAAAACAGTAAAAATTACAATAATTATATGTTACCATTTCTATCATTAAAGCAAAGGAGAAAACATTACTTATGAAAGCCAGAACACAAGAATTGCTTGAAATTCTAACTAGCGGAATTTCTATCGAAAACTACTATCGTACATACGAACAAGAATTACAACAAATTTCCATTTCTGACTGGTTAGAAAACCTCCTACAAAAAAAGAAATTAAAAAAAGCAAGTGTAATTAAATCTGCCGAACTGGATCGCACATATGGTTACCAACTTTTTAATGGTACAAGAAAACCTTCCAGAGATTCTCTTATCTGTCTGGGTATGGGAATGATGCTTTCTCTGGATGAACTTCAAATTTTATTAAAAGTAGCACGCTTCGCTCCCCTATATGCCAAAGATCAAAGGGATAGTGCAATTATATTTTTTGTCTCAAAAAAGAAAAAGGTCTGTGATCTGGATGCCTTCCTCTTAGAACAAAACTTACCCGGAATAATCCGAATTTAACGTAACAGTTCAGCCGGGCAGAAACGATTGTGGGACACATTGAACACTTGGCGAGGTATTTACGAGCCTAGTGTGAAAGCGCCCCCTTGTGGGACACATTGAACACTTGGCGAGGTATTTACGAGCCTAGTGTGAAAGCGTACAGAGTGAAGTGTCCAGCCAAAAAGAATATTTTTAGCTAATTTATATATTCTGACACTTTATGAATGTCCCCGGCTGAACTATTACAATTTAACACATGTAGTCAAAGATATTCGCAATCTGCTTTGCTACTTTCTCATACCAAAGCGACACTACATACCTTACGAGATACGAGACTTGACCCACACACCTCGTACAAGAGTACCCACCGCCTAAAGGCAGTGGGTACTCTTGTACTTTTATAAATCATGTCATTGTTCAGAGGCTTCCAATCACAAAATTGTTCAAACTGAAAATTCTCACTAATTTTATACAAAATAAAAAAGGATGTCATAGTAATCTATAACCTTCTATGACATCCTTTCCTTCTTTATTTTTTTCGTTGTTCCAACAATTTCTCTACTTCTTCTCTGGTTCCAAGGCCTTCCACCTCTTTGGCTAATGCTTTTGCTTCCTCTATTGTCCACTTTGCAATCGTATTCCGAGTGGCTAATACTGAAGTTGCACTGACACTAAATTCATCCAATCCATATGCCAATAACAATGGAATAAGCTTTTCATCTGCTGCGGCTTCTCCACACATTCCCACTGGAATACCAGCTTTATTTCCACAGGCAATTACATGTGCGATAGAACGTAATACTGCTGGATTGTAAGCGGAATACAAATATGCTACCTGTGCATTACCACGATCCACTACCATCGTATATTGTGTCAAATCGTTTGTTCCTATACTAAAGAAATCTGCCTCCTTTGCCAGTAAGTCTGCCATAAGAGATGCAGCAGGTGTTTCTACCATGATACCTACCTTTATTTCTTTGTTGTATGCAATCTGTTCCTGATCCAATTCCTTCATCAACTCGCCAAGAATCTCTTTTACCTGTCGAAGTTCATCCAAACAAGTAACCATAGGAACCATAATACGGATATCTCCATATGCACTGGCACGAAGAAGCGCTCGAAGCTGTGCTCGATATAAGTCTTTTTGCCTTAAGCATACACGAATTGCTCGATATCCAAGAAATGGATTCTCCTCTTTCTCCAGATTCAAATACGGTATTTCCTTATCGCCACCTACATCTAACGTACGAATAATCACAGGTTTGCCCTGCATGGTTTCTGCAACCTGCTTATATGCTTGGAACTGTTCTTCCTCGGAAGGCGTATTGGTGCGGTCCATAAACAAAAATTCTGTACGGAACAATCCAACACCTTCTCCATCTCGTTCCAACACCATGTCACTATCCTGTGGTTTTCCAATGTTACAAACCAATTCTACCTGTTTTCCGTCCGCTGTTATTGTAGGTTTTCCTACCAATGCACGAAGTGCCTCTTTCTCTTTTAAATATTGATCTCGCTTCGCATGGTATTCTGCCTTTTCTTCTTCGGAAGGGTCCAAAATTACCACACCCAAATCACCATCTAAAGCAGCTTCCTGTCCATCTTTTACCGTTTGCATAATATCTGGAACACTTAATACTGCTGGTATTTCCAAGGCTCTCGCAAGAATCGCTGAGTGAGAAGTTTTTCCACCCACTTCAGTAAGAATACCAACTACATTTTCCTTATGCAATCCTACCGTCATGGATGGTGTCAAGTCTCTGGCTGCTAAAATCGTTCCCTTTGGTACTTGACTAATATCTACTTCCTCTTTTCCAAGCAATATTTTCAGTAAACGGTTACGCATATCCTGTACATCCGTCACACGCTGGTTGGTAAGCTCATCTTCTGCCATAGAAAAAATCTGAATGAACATATCACAAACATTCCATAAAGCACGTTCCGCACAAGTTCCGTCCTTTATCTGATTTGTAACCTCATCTGCCATGGCCGGATCTGATACCATAATCACATGCCCCTCTAAGATTTCAGCTTCTTTTTCTCCAACCTGTTCTCGCATCTTCGCAGCCATATCCATCGTTTTTTCGGTAAAATCTTCTACCGCTTTTCGAAAACGTGCAACCTCTGCATCCACATCCGTTATCTTTTTATCCTCAAAACTTAAATCTGTCTCTTCAATCCGTACAATTGTTCCAACCCCATATCCTTTGGAAGCCCCAATTCCCTGTATCATCCCAATCACCTCTTTCTGTTTTTTCGCAATTTAGGACCTTCAATGTTCATACAAGTCCTAACTTATGAAAACAATTATTCTCCATTACTATTCACAGCTTTTCTTCTCTACATTCAGAAAAATCTGTGCAAAACCCGCGCAGAACGCTGCAAAATCAGCAGCTTCCTTTTTCTTCCTGTACAGAAAAACTGCCTACACGGCAGCTTTGCATCAAGCAACTAGCCCCCTTACGCACAAGCACGACGTGTCTAGTTGCTTGATACAAATCGGATGTGAATAGTAACTATTCTCCAAATCCTGATAAGAATAATTCTTTAAGTTCTGCTAAACATTCTGTTTCCTGTTCTCCATTGCAGACTACTTCTACTTCCATACCACATTTAATGCAGCCACCAATGATCATCATAATACTCTTTGCGTTAATCTGCTTGTCTCCTACATTTAGCTTTACCTCACATGGATACTTTGCTGCTGTCTTTGATAAAACACCTGCTGGGCGCATATGCAATCCCTGTTCATTTTTTACTGTAAATTTTTCTGTTACCATAATAATTACCCCTTTCTTTTCTCTCTTAATTGTTTATTTTGATTAAATTTATATTATTTTCAAGCCTTCTTTGCAATTGGTTTCTTAAGTAATGCCAATAAAAACATACCTACAACAGAACCGATTGCTAATGCTAAAAGGAACAATGCCCAATTTCCAATTACCGGAACTACAAACAATCCTCCATGTGGTGCACGAAGTGTACATCCAAATGCCATAGATAAACCGCCTGCGATTGCAGAACCTATTACACAAGAAGGAATGACACGCAATGGATCTGCTGCTGCAAATGGAATGGCTCCTTCTGAAATAAAGCAAAGACCCATAATATAGTTTACTACACCTGATTTTCTCTCATCTGAAGTAAAGCGGTTCTTGAAAAATGTAGTAGCAAGTGCAATGGCAAGTGGAGGAACCATTCCACCAACCATAACAGCCGCCATAATCATAAATCCTGCTTCACTCTGATTTGCAAGGGATGCGGTACCAAATAAGTAAGCTGCTTTGTTTACCGGACCTCCCATATCTACAGACATCATACCTCCAAGGATAACACCAAGTAAAATCTTACTGCTTCCACTCATGGAACTTAATCCATTATAAAGTGCGTTGTTTAACCAAGAAACTGCTGGATCTAATGCACACATTACAACTCCGATCATCAGAACTCCAACTAACGGATAAATAAATACTGGCTTGATGCCTTCCAGGGCATCCGGAAGTTTCTCACATAGTTTTTCCAAACCTAACATCAAATATCCACCTGCAAAACCGGCAACCATTGCACCAAGGAAACCAGATGCGCCACCAGAAACACCACCAGGTGAAGCAAAAGTAGAACCAACGGTTGCAATATAACCACCTACAAACCCAACTGCAAGTCCTGGTCTGTCTGCAATACTCATTGCAATATAAGCTGCAAGTACAGGTAACATAAAGTTAAATGCATATCCACCAATCGTTTTAAACCACGCTGCTACTGGTGTATTGGTACCAAAGTTTTTCGGATCAATGGAATAATCATCCAACAAGAATGCTAATGCAATTAAAATTCCACCACCAATAACAAATGGAAGCATATGCGAAACACCGTTCATCAAATGTTTATAAATCTGATGACCAACTCCTTCTTTTTCTCCACTTGTATCTTCTTCCTTCGCTCCATGATGATGATAAACCGGAGCTTCTCCATCTACAATCTTCTGGATCAGCTGTTCTGGTTTGTGGATACCATCCGAAACTTTTACTTTCAACACCTTTTTTCCATCAAATCGAGCCATCTCTACATTTTTATCTGCGGCAATGATAATACCATCTGCCTTTTCGATTTCCGCTTTTGTCAGAATATTTTTAGCTCCGCCAGAACCATTGGTTTCCGCTTTTAATGGATAACCCATCTCTTTTCCTTTCTTTTCCAATGCCTCTGCTGCCATGTAAGTATGTGCGATTCCGGTTGGACAAGCCGTTACAGCCAAGATACGATATCCCTCTTTATTCTTCTCTGGCTCTTTTTTCGCTTCTTCAGGGAATTTTTCATTTTGTGCCTCATCAATGCATTTTAAAAATTCCTTTTTATCCTTCGCTGCTAATAACTTTTTGCGAAAATCCTCATCCATCAATAACATGGACAATCTGGACAATACCTCTAAATGGACATCTCCACCCTTTTCTGGTGCTGCAATCATAAAGAACAAATTTGATGGTTGCTCATCCAATGCTTCATAATCTACACCATTCGGAACAGTCATTGCTACAAGTCCTGCTTGCTTTACTCCTGCATTTTTAGCATGTGGAATGGCAATTCCTTCTCCAATTGCTGTGCTTCCCTGCTGTTCTCTTGCTAAAATTCCCTTTTTGTATTCTTCTTTATCCAGAAGATTTCCTGCCTTATCCTGCAATGCTACCAATTGATCGACTGCATCCATTTTGTCCTTTGGACTACCATTTAAAACAATTCCATCTTCCTTTAATAAATCTGTAATCCTCATAACAACTCCTCCTTTTTACCCCTTTTTATCCGCCACACAATCGGAAAAGGTTTATAAACTTTTTAATGTTTCTTGTATCTTTTCTCTCGTTGCAAGATCATCTGAAAATGCCGTTGCACCACCGGCTGCCGTTCCCAGCTTTAATGCATATGCGTAATCACCCTTTTGTATATAACCTGCCACAAAGCCAGCCACCATAGAATCCCCTGCTCCTACAGAATTTTTCACCGTACCTTTGGCTACGCCCATTTGATGCACCTCTCCATCTTCTGTTACCAGAATGGAACCATCACCAGCCATGGATACTACTACGTTTCTAGCTCCAAGTTTTTGTAATTCCTTGGCATAATGGACGATTTCTTCCTTTGAATGCAAAGTAACACCAAACATCTCACCCAATTCAAAATTGTTCGGTTTTATTAAAAATGGATGATATTTCAACACATTTTTCAATAAATCCTTCGTCGCATCTACCACAATCGGTACCTGTTTGCTCTGTAAACGTTTCATAATCTGTTCGTAAACATCACTAGGTAATGTATTTGGAATGCTACCAGCCAAAACAAGCATATCATCGGCAGTTAATTGTTCTAATTGTTCGTATAATTCCTGCAATTTATCCTCTGGTATTTTAGGTCCCTGTGCATTAATTTCTGTCTCTTCTTTTTTTTCTGCATTTTTAATCTTCACATTGATACGAGACGAGCCCTGTTCCAAGGAAATGAACTTTGTCTCCACACCCTGTGCTTTCACGCCGTCTTGAATTTCTCTTCCCGTAAAACCTGCTATAAATCCCAGTGCAACATTGGGTACTTCCAAACGACTTAATATAATGGAAACGTTAATTCCCTTTCCGCCATAAAAAACGCTTTCGCTATCCGTCCGATTCACTGCATCCGTTTCAAGACTTGGTACCCGCATAATATAATCCAACGCTGGATTAAATGTCACTGTATAAATCATAGTCCCACCTCCCGTATTACGGTATAATCCGCATATTTTTTATTTTTTAATTGGTCAGTCACGATACACGCCTGACTAAGATTTCCAAAAGATACGGAACTAATCTGACCGAACTTACTACTATCCGCCAATACACATCGCATAAAACTGCGGTTCATAACTTCTTTTTTTATCATTGCCTCAGCAGGGTCCGGTGTAGTAAAACCATATTGCTCATGAATTCCATTGGCTCCAAGAAATGCTTTGGTAAAATTATACTGTTTTAACGCATCTAACGCCGTCATACCTATCATTGCCTCGGTTGATAGTTTTAATTCACCACCAAGCAAAAAAACCTTGATCCCTTTTTGTGTTAATCTTTTTGCATGAAAAATTCCATTTGTTACAAACACGGCTTTTGTACGCTTGATGCAATCAATCAATTTTCCAGTGGTCGTTCCTGCATCTAAGTAAATAAAATCGTCATCCCGTATCAAACCTGCTGCATATTTTACGATTTTATTTTTTTCTTCTACATTTTTTACTTCTTTCTCTGCCACATTTTCTTCGATTGTCTTTCGCTCTTCTTCTATAACAGTAGCACCGCCATGTACTTTATTAATCTTTCCCATTCCTGCTAATGTATTCAAATCTCTCCGAATTGTGGACTCTGAAATTCCCAATATTTTTGTAAATTCTGTAACCGTCACCGCTTTTCGTTCCTGCAACAATTGCAAAATCACACTGTGCCTTTCTTCTGATAACATGAAATCCCTCCTTTTCTAGTTTTTGATTTATTTTGATTGTTTATGAAGGTTTTTCTCTCTTTCTATCCTTATTCTCTCACGTTCCGTCAATTTTGTCAATCATTTTCTTTCATTTTCAGTCAAAAAAATAATAATTTTGTCAAACTTCTTCATAAAACGTCAAACCATACAAGCGTCAAAATGATCAAATGACTGTTTGCTCTAATTACTTGCAAATCAAAAACGTTTAAAATACTCTGCTTGCATTGGACATTCTCTCACAACACTTTCTATTTATAAAAAAATAGAGTCATGCATGACCCTATTTTTCTCAAAATATATTAATTACAATTTTCTCTCATAATTTTCCATCTGATGGAATATTCCAACTATATTTACAACATTCACTCTTACAGCAAATACAATAATATAGCCCATCTGTGGCACAACTGCCTCACGATATCCTCTCTTTGCCAGATAGGTATCCCTACTCTCTGGAAACTGAAACGGATTCTCTTCCAACCTATCATATATACTGTCTATCTTATCAAGCAAACGCTCCGCTACCTGTTTGTTTTTCAAACGATACATCAAATAATATACAAGATTACCAAGCATTTCATCGGCATGTTCAGTAACATTTAATTTATAAGCCATACTTTTTCCTCGTTTCTTTCAGTGCAGCCCTCGCATCTTTTACCTGTCCTGTCGCCATTTGCTCTTCAGATATTTCAATATCTCTGTACATAGTAAGTTGTTTCATTGTTAATTCATAAACCTCCATGCTCATAATGACCATATCACCATAACCGTTTTTGGTAACATAAATAGGTTCCTCTGTCTTATGGCACATTTCAGAAATCTCTGATGTATTTTTCAAATCTTTAATTGGAATTATTTGTGGCATAATCTACACCCCCTTTATTATGTTCTAATTATACCATAATTATACCCTCATTCAATATTTTTATTCTTAGAACACTTAGCCCCCTAAACATTGAGGCATAATCTCTTACACCCAAAACTGAAAAACGGTCAATGACATATGTCAAAGACCGTTTTCTACCATTCTATTTAATTGATATGTTTCAGCAAGCGAATGAAGTCAAACAATTCTAACCTTCTTCATTCATCTTCGCCAACTTCGCTGCCTGGTCGGCTGCAATTAAGTTATCCAAAATTTCCTGAATGTCTCCGTTTAATACTTCCTGTAATCTATGAGAAGTAAACTTTATTCTATGGTCAGTTACACGTCCCTGTGGGAAGTTGTAAGTACGAATCTTTTCGGAACGATCTCCTGTTCCTACCTGACTTCTTCTTGCCTCTGCCTCTGCATCCTGTGCTTCCTGCATTTTTAAATCATATAAACGGGAACGCAATACCTTTAATGCCTTATCTTTATTTTTAAGCTGTGATTTTTCATCCTGACAAGAAATAACAATACCTGTAGGAATATGTGTCAAACGAACAGCCGAATCCGTTGTATTGACACACTGTCCACCATTACCAGATGCACGGAATACATCAAATTTACAATCGTTCATGTCAATCTCAACATCCACTTCTTCTGCCTCTGGCATAATTGCTACCGTTGCCGTAGAAGTATGAATACGTCCGCCTGACTCCGTTGCTGGTATTCTCTGTACACGATGCACACCACTTTCATATTTTAATTTTGAGTACGCACCCTCTCCATTAATCATAAAGACAGCTTCTTTAAAACCACCAATTCCATTCTCATTTACGCTAATAAGCTCTGGTTTCCAACGGTTTGCCTCTGCAAAATGTACATACATTCGATACAACTCTGCGGCAAATAAGGCAGCCTCATCACCACCTGCACCCGCGCGGATTTCCACAATAACATTTTTTTCATCATTTGGGTCTTTTGGCAACAACAAAATTTTAAGTTCATTTTCTGTTTCTGTCAAACGTTCCTTACAATCATTCAATTCTTCCTTGGCAAGTTCACGCATTTCTTCATCTGTTTCTTCATCCAAAATTGCTAAACTGTCCTCGATTCCTTCTTTTGCAGCCTTGTATTCATTATATTTTTCTACAATAGGTGCTAATTCTGCCTGTTCTTTCATCAATTTACGGTATAAATTCTGATCATTCGCCACTCCCGGCTCACCAAGTTGGTTTAGAATTTCCTCTAATCTTCTTCCTAAATCTTCCAATCTATCAAACATGTTGTTCTTCCTTTCTTTGTAACTATTCCGAATACTGCTCACAAATAACAACCGCTATCCATGTTCTACACTCCAGCAACCGCATACAACTCGATCCAATCCTGGTAAATCCTTTACAATATGACAATCTATAAATCCAGCCTGTTCCATAAGCTGTTTTACTGCTTTACCTTGATTATATCCAATTTCAAAACAAAGCCACCCATTTGGTAATAGGAATTTTTCTGCCTCCGAAATAATACGTTTGTAAAAATCTAGTCCATCTGTTCCACCATCCAGTGCCATAACAGGCTCATGCTCTCGCACCTCTTCCATCAAGGTATCTATTATCTTAGTTTCAATATACGGTGGATTCGAAACAATTACATCATATTTTTCGGTTACATTAGAAAACAAGTCACTATGAATCCATTGTACTTTACAGTTTAAACGAATTCCATTTTCCTTGGCAACTTCCAACGCTTTTTCTGAAAAGTCCACACCAACAGCCTTTTGCAAATGGCAAAGTTTACTTAAACTTAAAATAATACAACCTGACCCCGTGCACATATCCAACACACGTTTTCCTTCGGCATATTTTAAGACTTCTTCTACTAAAACTTCCGTGTCCTGTCTAGGTATCAGAACATGTTCATTCACCATAAATTCATATCCCATAAATTCCTGGCTTCCAATAATATGCTGTAATGGAACATGCGCCTTTCTCTTGGCAATGTAGGAACGATATAATTCTATCTTTTCTTTTTTCGCTTCTTTCTTCCTATCCAATAAGAAATCTATCTTCTTTATAGAAAAGGTATACTCCAGCAGGTACATGGCATCAATTTCCGCATCCGAAATTCCAGCTTGCGTAAGTTCTGCCGTTCCTTCTTGAAGCAACGCTTCTAATGTCATATACCTACCTCCTTGCAATGTATTTTACTTTCTATATACCATTTTTTACTCGAAGAACTTATCCAAAGCACTTAAAATCTCATCATCTGCATCATCCGATTCTGAATCTTCCAAAATGCCATCCCTGCGTAGTTCTTCGATAGGCTGCATTGGATGTCTGGCTCCTGTAGCCTTTTTTAGAGATGCTACATGATGCACCTGTGTTTCCTTCTTTTCTATTTTTTCTGTTTTTTCCGTATCTGTTTCCGTCTGGTCACTTTCCTGCTTTCTTTCTACAACAGGCTCATGGAAATATGCACCACGTCTTGTTCTCTTATCTGCCTTTTTCACGGCTGCAACCCTGTGTGGCTGTGCAGTTTCTGTTTTGTTTTTATTGCTAACCACTACTTCCGGTTCTTCCTCTTCCGCATCTGGATGTCGCATAGTAACCATAGAAGACTTTTCTGACATTTCCATTTCTTTCTGATATGCCTTCCAGTCAAATACTGCCTCTACCGATTGAATGGCAACTTCTATCATAGAATCATCTGGCTCTCTTGTGGTAAGTGCCTGCATCCATAATCCGGGTTTGCTAAGAATGGTAATGATAGTTCTATCATGGCTGCCTGCAAATCGGATAAATTCATAGGAAACTCCTGCTACCACAGGAATCAATACAATACGAAGCACTATACGAAGAAGCGGTTCCTCTACACGAATAAACATAAAAAAGAGAATACTGATTACCATAACATAAAGCAGAAAACTGGTTCCACATCTTTTGTGTTCCTTTGACTGTTTTCTTACATTTTCTACCGTAAGTTCCAATCCATTTTCCACACAGTTAATCGTCTTATGCTCCGCTCCGTGGTACATATATACACGCCTAATATCCTTTGTCAGGGAAATAGCAAACACATATAAAATAAAAATTGCAAGCCTCAATACGCCTTCCATAAGTGCCTGCACAATTGTATTTTCAATTAAACTACCTGCTTGTTCCGCTATAAACCATGGTAAAATCATGAAAAGGGCAACTGCAACCACAAGAGCAATCACTACGGTAAAGCCCATAATAATTCCTTCAAATCGATTTTCTTTCTTTTCTTCTTTTTTCTCTTTTTTACCCTGTTCTTCCTCTTCTTCATAAAAACTGGCCGAATATGTGAGCGTTTTCATTCCAATACTAAGCGATTCTACAAAAGTTACCACGCCTCGTATCAGCGGCAATCTCATCCAAGGATGCTTTTCTGCCACACTATGGTATTCTTGTTTGTCCACCACAATCTCATTATCTGGGGTACGAACAGCAACTGCATACTGGTCTTTATTTTTCATCATGACACCTTCAATAACTGCCTGTCCGCCAATTCCTGAACTTTTCAATCTTCTCACCACTTTCCCTGTATTCTTTCGTTCTATATTTTAATAATATTGCTGATTTTCCTCTTCTTTTCACGCCATGCGCATTCAGATTTTCCTCCTCTTTTCTTTCTCTTTTTTTCTTCTCGTTGGAAAATCTTCATGCAGGGCTACCGCCCTATAGTTTGGTATCTAACAACACTCCTCTGCAAGCAAGCTTGCTCAAAGCATTGCTTGATACAAAACTGCATGGCTATTTTATAGCAAAAAGGTCACAAGTCCAGTTTTTGCACTGAATTTGTGACCATTTCAATTGACTATTTTACTGTGTTAAACCATATCTACGGTTGAACTTATCAATAGCTCCACGGGCCTTAATTGCCTTCTGCTGACCTGTGTAGAAAGAATGGCACTTAGAACAAATTTCCACATGCACGCTTTCCTTTGTAGATCCTGTTACAAATGTGTTACCACAGTTACATGTTACTGTAGCCTGATAATAATCTGGATGTATTCCTTTTCTCATAGTTTCACCTCTTCTATCGGTTCCCAACCGATTCAATTATAATACTGTTATAAACAACTTTTTCATTATAACATAGCTTTTTTTTCAATGCAACTATTTTCTTTCCAATCTTTTACTTGTTGAAAACAGTTCAGCCGAGCCGAATGTTTTCAACTATTTCGTGTATTCTGCTACTTTACAAATGCCCCAGACGAAATTGTCACACTTATTGGATACCGTTCATCCTAAAAGAATATTTTTAGGTTATTTCATTTTTTTCGTCATTTCAATAAATTCTTTATTGCTTTTTGTCTTTACAAACAAATCAATATATCTTTCCAGCATTTCCTCCGAACGCATACCACTCAGTGCCTTTCGCATCGTGCGGTTTGCTTCTACTTCCTCTGGATTCAAAAGCAAATCATCTCTTCTTGTACTGGATTTTAATAAATCAATCGCAGGGAAGATACGTTTTTCTGATAAGGAACGATCTAGTACCAATTCCATATTACCGGTTCCCTTAAATTCCTCAAATACAACATCATCCATGCGGCTTCCTGTCTCAACCAAAGCAGTTGCCAAAATAGTAAGGCTTCCTCCCTCACGCATATTTCTGGCAGCTCCAAAAAATTTCTTTGGCATATGCAACGCAGCCGGGTCCAAACCACCGGAAAGGGTTCTTCCGCTTGCCTGTACTGTCAAATTGTAAGCTCTGGCAAGCCTTGTAATACTATCAAGCAAAATAATAACATCCTTTTTGTGTTCTACCAAACGGCGTCCACGTTCAATTACCATCTCAGAAACACGCTTATGATTTTCTGGAAGTTCATCAAAAGTAGAATAAATCACCTCTACATTTTTTCCTTCTATGGATTCTTTAATATCCGTAACCTCTTCCGGACGTTCATCAATTAACAAAATAATCATATGCATATCTGGATGATTTTTTGTGATTGCTTTGGCAACCCGCTTTAATAAGGTAGTTTTTCCTGCTTTCGGTGGAGATACGATCATACCTCTTTGTCCTTTACCAATTGGAGATACTAAATCCATCATACGCATACCTACGCTACAATTTGGAGTTTCTAAATGAATTCTTTCATTTGGGAAAATAGGAGTCAATTCCTCGAATTTTTTTCTCTTAGATGCTTCGGAAGGGTGTAACCCATTCACGCTTTTTATATATAACAATGCACTGAACTTTTCATTTTGATTTTTCACCTTTGTATTTCCGACAATGATATCACCGGTTTTCAAATTAAAACGTCGGATCTGTGCAGGAGAAACATATACATCATTTTCACCAGGCAAGAAATTGTCACAACGGATAAATCCATAACCATCTGACAGCACTTCCAAAATACCTTCCTTTGTTTCTCCACTATCTAATTGTTCTGCATCATGTCCATCATGTGGTTTATGCCCATCCTCTGTCGTTTCTTCCATATGATGTTGATGTTCCTGTTTACTCTTTCCAAGTTTCATCTCAATATTTTCGATTAACTCCACAAGTTCCTGTTTCTTCATTCCTGTAATATTCTTCAATCCATATTCCTTTGCCACTTGCTTTAAATCTGCAACCGTCATATGTTCGTATTTTTCCATTATTTATTTCGCTCCTTTTTTTTAGGAAATTTAATCACCTATATAAAAATGTAATTTGATTTTTGGGTAATTATATGACTATTAGATTTATTATTTTGTTCTACAGCAACTTCTAGCAAAAGTATTTCGCAGAACAATGATAATTATCATAGACTGATACTGGTTCTATTCTACACTATTTATTTCTAAAAGGAAAGCTTTTTTTTACTTATATAAATGTTGTCAAATATCCATAACTGCACTTTCATCAGCTCTCATTTATTTTTCACATTCTACGCATTATCCCATTTTTACAAAATAAACACAACCACTTTATAGATAGCACAATTTAATAGCTTGTTTTAATCGAAAACATTCCAACAACACACAGGCATTTTCCTGTCACTAAATTCTTTTTTACCTCTTCGTCACTTTACACGTCATGTGTTTATCTTTTTTATGCACTTTGACGAAATTGTTAATTTTAGTTAATAATTTTGAAATTTTTTCTTGCCTTTTTTGTAATTCTTTTGTATGATGAGATTAACAAATAATGTAAATTCAAAGACGTACTAGATAAGCCAAGCATAATCAATGTGGGAACTACATCACAGCATTTTTTATTCTTGGTTTTTTTATTCTTCTTTCAATTGCATTAGGGCGTTAGGAATTTTATTTTACGCTCATAACAAGTAAAATAACAAAAGGAGGAATTTTCGTGAGAAAATTTACAAAAAAGGCAGTTTGTCTTGCAATTGCTTCCTTTGTAACAGCTACTTCCGTATTTGGTACAGTTCCATTTACCACGCAAGCTGATACAGCAATTACAGCATATGCTGCAGAAACAAAAACTTACACAGTAAACTTTACTGCTCCATCTACTAAAGAATGGACAGGTACTACCGTATATGCATATGCATATTATGATGTTACATCTGGCGGTAAGACTAAAACAGAAAAACCACTTGGTTCTTGGCCTGGTACACAAGCAACAAAGAACGCAGATGGTACGTATTCTATTGATGTCACTACAACCATTGGTTCTGCAAAAGTCATTTTTGCAAGTATTGATGGTGCTGTAGGCGAGGAAAAATTAGATGCAAATGGTGATGCATATCATGAATGTACTACAGTTGCACAGCTTCCAACCGGCTGGGAATTAGATGCCGAAGGTAATCCTAAGAAAGATGCAAATGGTAATTATATTCCAGTTAACGGATATGACATTTCCAGCAATGCATGGATTGCAAATGGTATTGTTTCTACAAAAGATCCAAACCAAACTGCTACTCCTACCGCAACTGCTACACAAAAACCTACCGCTACACCAGTACGTCAAACTGCTACTCCAACGGTAGCTCCTACTGCTGTTCCTACTGTACAACCAGTATCCGGTCCTCAGGTTTATGTAGACAAAGAAAATGGTACTTCTTTCTATGAAGAAAATGGTGACTACATGAATGTAGAAATTCGTCCAGTAGCCGGAACAACAAGCATTACTTATTCTGTAGATAATGGTCCTGAAAAGACTGCTACTTCTGCAACACAGGTAAAAATCGGAGAAGGAAAAATTGCAAACTCTCCTATTACTTTAAAAGTAACTTCTACAAATGGTACTGTTACAAACACACAGACTTTTACATATTTTAAGAAAACAAAAGCACAGGACGCAAGTGCAGCTACTGTAAAGAAAACAACGATTGCAAAATCTATGGTTTCTATTTTTAGCACTGTAAAGACTGCTGCTACTTCACAAACAAGAAAATTAAAAGTACATTTTGACCTTCCAACTAGCCAGCGTGAATTATGGACTGGTGATGATGTTCATATTTACTGCTACGCTTATTACGATGAAGCTGTAAATGGAAAGACTGTTACACAAAAACCTTTTGGTGCATGGCCTGGTACTGAAATGACAAAAACTTCAGATGGTTCTTATTATCAGGAAGTACTTACTTCTGTACCATATGCAAAGGTTATGTTTGTAAGTGTTAAAGGTGGAAAAGGTACCTATACTTACAATAATCAGGGTGATGATTATTATGCTTGTAACGAACTTGCAAAACTTCCTTATGGTTGGGTAACAGATGCAAATGGAAATGAATTAAAAGACAGCTATGGAAACTGGATCCCTGTAGACGGTTATACAATCACTAGTGAGACATGGTTCTCAGGCGGATCTATTTCTAGAACAGCTACACCTACCCCTACTGTTACAGCTACTGCAAAACCTACGAATACACCTGTTGTAACAGCTACTCCTACTGCTGAACCAAAAACATTAGACGGATACTTCGGTGCCTCTTTATCTGCACCACAGTTAAACACAACTTCACAGAAACTTTCAGCAGTTGCTGTAAACGCTGTTGGCGATGTAACTTATAAATTTATGGTAGATGGAAAAGAAATTTACTCTGGTAAAGACAGTTCTATCACATGGAACACAAGTGAATTAGCAGCTGGTACTCATGTAATTGCAGCACAGATTTCTGACAAGAACAATACTTGGGCAGATCAAAAGGTTTATACGATTGAAACACCTTATGTAGCACCTACTGCCACTCCTACAGTAGCACCTACTGTCACTCCTACAGTAGCACCTACTGCTACTCCTACGGTTGCACCTACTGCTACTCCTACAGTAGCACCTACTGCTACTCCTACAGTAGCACCTACTGCTACTCCTACGGTTGCACCTACTGCTACTCCTACGGTTGCACCTACTGCTACTCCTGTGATTCTTCCAGATCCAACTGCTGTACCTAACAATCCTGTTTTAGCAGTTACTTTTGACAAAGCTGGAAAATCTCTTGGAGAAACCATTAAGGTAAAAGCTAAATTAACAAATTATAAATCTGCTTATACTTATACATATGTTGTATATCAGGGTTCTAAAAAAGTAAAAACTCTTGCTTCTAAGACAAAGAAGAATGTTGTAAACTGGACACCTGCTAAAAAAGGTGCTTACAAAGTTAAGGTTACTGCTTATGACAAAAATAAGAAAGCAATCACAACTACAACAAAGAAATACACTGTAAAAGCTGCTATAATTAAAATTAAGAAATTTAGTTTCAGCAAAAAAACAATCAAAGCAAAGAAAACTCTTACAATCAAAGTAAAAGCTACTGCTAAAAAGGGAAAACCACAGTACAAGATTGTTGTAAAGAATAGCAAGGGTAAAACAGTTGCTACTAAGAAGTATTCTAAGACAACAACTAAGAAATGGAAACCAACAAAGAAAGGCACTTACAAAATTACATTATATGTAAAGAACGGAAAAGGTGTTCAGATTTCTAAAACAAAATCTTATAAAGTAAAATAAATTACTTTTCATGAAAATGGGAGCATATCTAACAAGTATGCTCCCATTTCAGATTCTTGTCCATACGTTTTTCCCTGAAATATACCATTCTTTAAGTATTACTGATTATACGCAATGTCATTGCATTATAATTCTTTAAATTTTCTTTAAATTATTATTAGAAAACCATTGCTTTTTTACTGTTTTTTCCTTATTATGTAAGTAGAAACGATACTTGCCCGATAAGCAGGTAAAAAATTTGAAAGCACGAAACGTTTCCGGTACTATTTTGTACCTTTTGGAACGTATGCACTGTATAGAATTACAAGTTTTACTCCCTATTTTATACAGTCCTTCCATTCCTAATAATATGAATGCTTTCACTTATGTTTTACAAAATTTTATAAAGGAGGAATTTTCGTGAACAAATTTACGAAAAAGGCACTCAGCGTTTCCGTTGCTGCTTTATTATCTGTAACAACGATTTTTAGTGGCAACCAGATTAGCGCAAAAGCTGCCGAAACAAAAAACACCGTTGACGCAACACAAACAGCTACAGACGAGCAGACTTCTACTACTCGCGTACATTTTACCCCACCAAACTCTGCGGAAGACCTTGCAAAATGGTCTACTGCAAATTCTCATCTCTATGTTTATGCATACTATATGGAAGATGAAAACACAAGTGTGGATCTTTTAGGCAAATGGCCTGGTAATCAAATGGAAGAAAAGGGGACAGATGGTTATTATTCTTATGATGTTCCAAATGCCCCAGACGGAAAAACAACAGAAGTTATTTTCTCTTGTGTAGAAGATAGTACAGGAAATGTAATTGTTCAACTTCCTGGAGAAAAGAAAGGTGGTTTAGAATTACCAAAAGATAAAGAACGTTGGTACGAAGGTGGCACACTCAAACGTGAAGAGTCTACTACACCAACAAATACACCTGCAGTAGCAACAACTCCTGCAGTTACTGCTACTTCTAGTGCAGTTGCTACCACTACAGCTCCTACACCTACGGCTACCGTAGCCCCTACTGCTGTTCCTACGGTAGAACCCGTAAATGGTCCACAAGCAATCGTAAGTGTACCAAATGGCACTTCTTATTTTGAAGAGGATTACGATACATTAACCGTTAAAGTATCCCCTGCAAACGGTGCAACAAGCTGTACTTATTCTGTAGACAATGGTCCTGCAAAGACAATTACAGAAGCTACCGATATAAAAATTGGAGAAGGAAAAATTGCAAACTCTCCT
Organism: uncultured Lachnospiraceae bacterium; assembly: GCA_902786205.1. Taxonomy (GTDB): domain Bacteria; phylum Bacillota; class Clostridia; order Lachnospirales; family Lachnospiraceae; genus CAG-411. Next base: position 101,702 of record CADABQ010000005.1, read on the forward strand.
ATTACATTAAAAATCACTTCTACAGACGGTACTACAGCCAATACACAGACTTTTACATATTTTAAAGCAACAAAAGTAGGCACTTATACTTCTGTATCCTTAAAATCTTCTTTGACAAAGTTATTTGGAATTGTAAAGACAACTGCAGAAGCGCAGGCTACTACATTACATGTTTCCTTTAAGATTCCTGCAAATGACAATAGCGAGGATAAAGATTTAAAACGCAGTAACTGGAAAGGTGATGATATTCATGTCTATGCATATGCCTATTATGACACACCAGAAACAGCTGCAGACCCAGATAAATTACCAAATTATCCTTTAGGAGATTTCCCTGGTACAGAAATGAAATCCGAAGGAACTGATACCTACAGTATTGATGTTTCTACCACAACTGGAGAAGCTAAAATAATATTTATTGCTGTAAAAGGTAAAGTTGCCCCTGAATCTACCGTATATGTTGACGAGAAGGGAAATGCTGGACTTCCATATAGAGAATGTAAACAGTTGGCAAAACTCCCTAACTTAGATGGCTATACAATCAAAGGTACAACAGGAACAAAAATTTCCTTTGACGCAGCAGCAATGCCTACCGTAGAACCTACTTCTACAGCACCAACTGCTACTCCTACCACAGTTCCTACTGCTACTCCACCTGAATCACAGAAGCCTGCTACTACGGCACCTGTAACACAGGATCCTACTACTACGGCACCTGTAACACAAGAGCCTACACCTACTCCAGTAGTAAAAATGGATGCTTATTTTGGAGCTTCTTTATCTGCTCCGCAGTTAAATACAACAAAACAGAAACTTTCTGCCGTTGTTGTAAATCCACAGGGATCTGTAAACTATACATTTGCAGTAGATGGAACAATTATCTACAATGGTGCAAATGCAACAATTGACTGGGATACAGAAGGTTTAAGCGCAGGTATGCACATTTTAACTGTTTCTATTACAGACGGAAAATCATTAAAATCCATTAGAAAAACTTATACCATTGAAACAGCAGCTCCTGAAGTAACTGCTACAGCGACAGCACCTGTAACTTCTGCTACACCAGACGTTACAACAACTCCTGCTATTGCTACGACAGCTCCTGCTATCGCTACAACAGCTCCTGCTATCGCTACAACAGCTCCTGCTATCACGGTTACTACTGCACCTGCTGTTACTGCTACACCAACCGTAGTACCTACTGCAACAGCGACAGCACCTGCTGTTACTACTACACCTGCTGTTACTGCTACACCAAAGGTTTCTGCTTCTGTTTCTATTCGTTCCGGTAAAACCGCTGGAGAAACCATTCCAGTTACACTTCGTTTTACAAAGGCAAAGAACGATAAAACAAACTATGTATATACCTATTCTGTAACAAAGAGCAAGAAAACCAAAACACTGGCTTCAAAAACAACAAAGAAGACTGTAAAATGGACACCTTCTACAAATGGTACTTATACAGTTAAAGTTAAACTCATCAACAAAGCTAATGGAAAAGTTGTAAAAACTGTTTCTAAAAACTATAAAGTTTTAAAACGTGTTATTACAATTAAGAAAGTAACTATTTCTAAAAAGACAAACAAGAAAAAGGTCGCAACTATTACAATCACTGCTAAGGCAGTTACTACAAAAGGTAAAGTTTCTTACAGAATTGTAGTACGCAACAACAAAGGTAAAACAGTTGCATCAAAGAAATACGCAAAGAAAAGTAAACTAGTTTGGAAAACAAAGAAGAAAGGCACCTACAAAATTACAATTTCCGTGAAAAATGGTAAGGGTGTTGAAGTTTCCAAGACAAAAACATATAAAGTAAAATAATTTAAAACACAATTTAACACGATCAAGCAAGTTTCCCCACCACTTATTGCTCTACACAATAGAAGTAGCAGGGGGACTTGCTTGTATCAGAAAGGGTACCAATCCCCTTCTGATATGCTGCGATAGCATCTAATCGTGTTATGAGCAAGTAGCAGGATTGCGAATATCCGCTTAACTTACTTGTTTTGTGCAAAAGAGAAAGAGCCAATCACACAATTCTCTCTACTGTCAAATAGACCAAGAGAGAAAAGTGTGGTGGCTCTTTTTCTTTCTACATAATAATGAGATTTAAAAAAACAGTTAAAACTGAAACAACAGGTCAAAGTTTCGTAACACTTTAAAATCGCCCTTTGCAGTAACCGCTCCAGACATAAAGGCCCTTTGCAATGTCATTTTTCCATCAAATATTTCTTGCAACACTTCCGTAGAAATCTTTACAGATACATCAGCTTTTTCTGAATCCACATACTTACAAACAAGCTTTTCTCCTTTTACTTCTAACAAAAGATGTGAATCCTCTTCTTCTATATTAAAACAATACGTAGCTTTTAGTCCTGCCTGCCCATGAAAATGCTTTTTAAATGCATCCATACGATCTTTCTCTATATCTTCTTCTGTTATCGTATCCTCTTCTTCTGTTTTTTCCTCTCCCAGCATTCCTTTAAACATTTGTGCTAATTCCTGAATATCCTCTTTTTGCTTTTTTACATATTTATCATCAGATACATAAATAGATAATTGTTCGCTTTCCTGTGGTGTTAACTCCAGTGTATTTCCTTGCAATACTGTCTCCGTAACAACATTTATACTGGTTGGAAAACTCTGTTGCCTATGACTGATCAATCGATATAATTCCTCTGCTCTTTTTTCAATCAAAAAGGCATACGCTGCATTTGTTTCGAATTCCACATGATTTTTTACATATGCACAAATTCCTTCACATGGCACTCCGCCTAACAGCTCCCATGCTTTTATCAATACATATTGTGCATCGCGTTCCCCACAGGTAGTGGATACAACAACAGGAAGCATTCGCATTCCATTTAATTTTCCCTTGTCACCATATAGCCAACACGCATCTAAAAATTGTTGCATCAAACCGCCAATACCAAACCATTCCACAGAAGTCGCAAGAATTACACCATCCGCCTCCTTTATCGTATTGGAAAGAATATTGATACCTTTTTTATCCTCATACAAATTATATCGGACAACTTCCACTCGTAATTCTTCTAACACCTCTGTCAATTTATCCATTACATAAATGGTTGCATCTTCAATCAATCCTCTTCCGCCATAATAAATATTGATTCTCATGCAGTTTTATCCTCCTTGTCTATCTTTCTGTAAAGTATCATTGCTAATAGAAATCCTCCGATAAGGCCTCCAACATGTGCAGCATTTCCAACGGTAGAATCAGCCATTCCCACGTAAACATTTAAAAAAATTAGGAATACAATTTGAAACCATGAGATTTCCTCCAACCTTCCGTGATTACAGAATATTACCCATAATAGTGCTCCTGTCAATCCAAAAATGGCTCCAGAGGCTCCTGCGCATACTACATCTACATTTCCCTGACTCAAATAATAATATAAGGATACGATATTTCCCACCAATCCGGCTCCTATATATATTGTAAGGTACTTCCACTTTTCCATTCTTTTTTCCAAATAGGACCCCATGACCAAAAGCATAAACATATTATTTAACAGATGTGCTGCCCCAAAATGCATAAACATACTGGTAATCATCTGTGTTTCCCAGATGCCATGTCTATTGGGTGAAATTACCAATGCACCATGCTGTTGCATAAATGCCGGATTCTCTGTATTTCCCATGAAAGATAAAACAAAAAAAACAAGACAATTTAGAAAAACTAATAAATACGTACAATAATTTTCTTTCCATAAAATAATGCTATTCTTTCGTTTTTCCAACTCTTCTGTTACAGTTTCATCACCATACAGTAAAGCTTCTTCAATGACCTTTTTAGCATCTAAAAAAGAGGCGATTTGATTCTCATAAATCAACAGACGATTTTCACTGGTATCTACAACCCAATGTTCTCCATAGGCTTCTACTAATGCACGAATTTTAGCCGGGTTTGCCGTACAAAGCAAATTTAACATACGAACCTGCTGAAAATCATACTGATACAGAGAACTTCGAACCCCTCTTTGCAAATTTTCATAATCTTCTACTGACAGTTCCTCAAAACAGTCACAATCTATCATTACTACTACATATGCATCACGTTCCTGGATCTTTAACAGTACCTCCACATAGTCTCCATTGACTACAGCTCTTGTATATCCAGAATGAACCATATGTTTTGCAATTTGTTCCATTTGCATAAGCAATTACCAAACTAAATGCAAAATTTGCATTTCCTTTCTTTCAGATTTCTTTTTGATGATGTATCATCATACTATTATAGCAAGATTGCGTAACAGATACAAGGCACTTGACATGCAATCCACTCAAAATACGTAACAGTTCCTCTGCTTTTATGCCTGTAATGGCAATGTAAATCGATATTGTATATCTGCAATAGAAATCATATCCCCATCCCTTAATTCCTGCTTGCCTTCTCCTTCAATTTTTCGTTGGTTCACATACGTACCGTTGGTAGAATGCAAATCAGATAAAAAGAAATGACCATTCCTCTGTTCTAATTTACAATGCATCCGACTAATATTCACCTGCTCTTTTAGCTGATTGGTTCCCTTTTGAAAACGCCCAATAAAGAATGGAAACTCTGCTACTTCTATTTTAATTTGTTCCTTACTTTCTGGAATCAAATAACACTGTGGTTTTACATTCTTTAGAGCAGCATTAAATAAAGATGGTTGCACGATTGTTCGATCTAAATCTTTTGCAATAGTCTTTTCACAAAAATAAGAATCGTCCCTTGATTCTAGTCCTCTTTTTTGTTCCATAGAAAATGGCTCTTCTCTTTTCTCCATTTCTTTTTCAGACGATTGCTGTTTCTTATAGGAATATACCTTTTCCTCTATTTTTTCTTTTCTTTTAATTGGCTGCGACAATCTTGAAAACCGTTCCTTTTCTTCTGCATTTTCTTTCTCTACTTGTATATTCTCATCGCCTTTATACCATGCATTGTTTTTTGTGCAAAATTTATTTTTTTCTATTTGTTTCATTTCTGTTTGTTCTGGTTCCACTTCGTCCCAAATTGGATTTTCATCTTCCTTATCCTCAAATACTTTTGATAAAATATACCAGTCCAACACACCACAGATCAACAAACACCCTCCTGCCTTCGCATAGGATAGCTGTCCGCATTCTAAAAATATGCCATACCTTGCCCCTACAAATAGCACTAATACTATAGCAATCTGCAAAACAACAGCAACTGCCATCTTTTCTATTATGGGTATCTTTTTGTCTTCTCTTTTCCTTGTCTCAAACTTTATTTTTTTCTTTGCTTCTTTTTCTTTTCTTCCTCCCAACACAAGTCCTTTTCTATTTTCCAAAGTCTCCTTTGAGTCTAAATCTGAAATAGGCTCTTCTTCTCTCTTTTCTCTTTCTTTTGCTTTCTGATAAAAATGCGAGTCCCCTTTTGGCACAGAAAAAACACTCCAAAAATGTTGCAAGGTACAATTCTCTTCTCGACTAATATCGTAAAATTTATATACTAACTCTACCGCTTCCCGATCGCTATAATCTACTTGTTCTAAAAAATAGGAAAACAATTCTGTTAACTGCTCATTGATATTTCGTTCATAATTCCAAGTGTAACACAAAGAAATTGTTCCCGTATCCATCTGTCGATATATGTATTCCGGCTCCAATACAAAATGCTCCGGTTGTAGCAAATACTCTCTGGCTCTACCGATTGCATCTAATATCTCCGAAACCAATTGTGTGATTTCTCTCTTATTCCATTTTGTTTTTTCCGATTTCTGTAAAATTGTTTCTTTTCCGGTAATATCATAGTAAAATTTCTCTTCATTATCTAATTTACGAACATCTAAATCTAGTAATCCCTTTATGCTATTTCCTTCTAGCATTTTAACCATATATTGCTTTTCCTTTTTTCCCTGGATTACAAGGTAATTTTTGTTAATATCATGCACAATCTCTACTTCAAGCATCTCCTGCTCCTCCCTATCTCTTGGTTCCATTTATATTTTTACTATTTTCCTTTATTTTCTTTAGTTGTTTTTTTATTTTATTTTGACCTGCTACATTGTCTATTGTACTATCCATAGCTGTATATCCACGTGCAAACTCCTCTGGATCATGCACAGGTATTTTTACAGAAACTGTATATTCTAAAGGTGTTCCCGTAAAAAATTCCTTTACCTTACTTACTCCAATTGTAATACTTATTTTGGCAGTAATAGAAACAGAACCATACGATACCTTTGCATTAACATTCCTTACCTTTCCCATTAACAACTGACAGGAAAGCTCCTTTTTGACTGCATTGGCTAAATTTGTTTCTTCCTTGGAAAGTGAGTTCAAATAAAAAAATACCCCTTTCTTCAAAATCTGATTATAATCTGGCTCTTTTCCCAAATCGTATCGTTCCTTTAAGCAAATTGCCTGCTTTTGCGCATAGGAATCTACAACAGACTGTCCCTTGCATTTATCTGCCATATAATGACTCATATAGATAATCGCCATTAAAGCAAAAAATACAATCGGAAATACAAAAGCAGCTTCCACCGTCAAATTACCGCGTTCTAATTTTCGCTCCTTCATTATGTATTCATCCCTTCTTTTAACTTCCACAACGACTGCAAGGTCGGTATCCAGGTATCTCTGACAATTTTACTTCTGATACATCCCTCTTTAGACCAGAACATCCAATTTTACTATGATAACGATTTCCATCTGTCGTAACATAAATTACCTCTCCCTCAGCAATCACTGCATTTTTTACACATTTTTCGCAAGGTTTATACTTAGCTCCATACTGATTTCGCATAGAACCAACCTGCTTTATGGTTGTCGTCTGAATCTTTAAATCTAAATGGCTACACGTTATACTGGCATGATAAATGCTATTTTCTTTCCCAGTCTTTGTTACATACACCTTCTCATCATCCGCATCCTCTTCCCCTTCTTTAGAACCAATCTGACTGGTTCCAACAAAAAGTCTTGTTTTTGCTTGTTGTACATAATGCATAGAAGGTAACACAACACGAAACAACGGCAATTCCACATCATAGGAAGCCTTTGCATATACTTCCTTGCTTTCCTCATCCAACTCAGTCGTATATAGAATTCCATGGCTTTTTCCTTTTACACAAGATTGTTCCAATAAGGCATCTGATACATAACTTTTCATTCGTTCTCCAGTTAAAATACCTCCAATCAACTGTTGCGTTGTGACTTTATAGGAATCCGGTTCCATTCCTTCTACTCCATAAGCATCGTAAATATAACCATATTTCGAGATTTCCTTTGCTGTTTCCCAAAGTCCAATACTCACCTTCTCCTGAATCAGCATAATCTGAAAAAAATATAGAAAAAATAAAATCATACTGATAAAAATCGGCATCAGCAAAGACGCTTCTACCGTAATAGAACCCTTTTGTTTTTCTTTATTCATTTTCCACCTCCATACCGAAAATGTTACAATGCATATCTATTCTTAAAACAGACTGGTAAGAAATACTCTTTCAAGTGTGGAACTTATCTATAAGTATCCGTTTTTTGAGGTAATATACTAACTGCTGTGTTTCAATTCTTTTACAGTTACGTTCCTGAAAGAGCATTTTTTACCAGTCTGAATTGTTCCTCTAATAAGACTAATTCTTCCCACTCTACTTATCTATCCGCACATCCCCTCTCTGCTTGTTCCAGCCTATAGAAGTTCGAAGCATTGTTTAATAAGAATAGCTTTGTTCCTGGATAAAATTCCATGTTCCATCCGCATATCCCCAGTCTTTACAAATAGCTAACGCTGCAAATTTTGCAGGTACCTGATAACTTTCCTTTACCTTTATGCTATAAATACATTTTTCAAAAGAAAATAATTTACTATGACGAAGTTTTATATTCTCCTCTATCATATCCATCGTACGATAAGTCTTCTGTGTTTGCTTCTCAAATAGTAAAAAAAGATTTAAATAATCCTCATAACCAATGGAAACACCTGCTACTTTTTTTCCTAATTTTTTTGCATAGTTTTGTATGGTAGCTTTTGAAATTGTAAAAATTGCAGAATACGGAAGTATAAATGTTTTTTTAGTTTTATAAAATGGTATTTTCTTTCCCTGCATTAGCGCAGCTACATCCACCAGACTCTCCTCATATGCCCATACTGCTAAAATAGAAAATTGTGTAGCCCGAATCAATGGCTCTAAACTGGTAAAACCCACTAACGCGGCAGCTGTAGCATATGCCATATTCATACCTTTGCTATCTGTTAATAAATAGGAGAAATTTATTACCGTCCGCAACAACAAAATACGATCAATCACCTGTGATAGATTCTTTTGATCCGTAGCCTGCCCACACAAAATATACTCCTGTTCATAATCCAATGGTATTTTTTCAAAACGCTCCTCTTCACTAACAAAACTTTGAAAATATTCCTTGATGTAAGCTTGATATAACAACGTATTGGAAGCATCCTTTCCCAGATCAGAAACTCCATTTTTATCTGCAAACATATCTGTTAATGAACCAAATAATTTCTTTTTGTCTCCATTCGCTGCATACTTTCCAGTTTCAATATTTCCGACTGCTTTTATTTTGCCTTTGTACCTTTTAAAATAATAATCTGGATTGGAGATGCTCTTTTGGGATACTTTTTTTCCTTGTGGCAAAGTTACACTTAATACCGCATCCTGCATTCCACCTAAAATATCCATGGGATCCTTTGCATCTGCATCGGAAATTTTTCCATAGGAAAAGCATAAGGATTGTATACTATATCCTTTTAAATCTTCCAAGCGCATACGAATGGCATCTCTTTTTTTCTCATACGCTTCTGGTGTACTGCCAACATTCTTTTCTAATTCTTTGTTTAATGCCTCTAATATACTTTTATTTTTTTGAAGCTGCTCCTTCATGGACACTGCCTGTTGGATCTTTTTAATATCACCTTTTAAATCCGTTGCACTTTTTTTCAATGTTTTATATTGTTCTTTCGAAACACTATCCTTCTGACTGGAAAGTTTTTTATCATACCTGTTAACCTTTGCTGTTACTTCTGGAATTTCCTTTTCTAACTTAGCAATCGTATTTAAAGATTCCTTGATTTTTTTTATTGTTCTGGAAACTTGTTTTTTTAATTTCTTTTGCTCTTGATTCACTTTTTTGATTTGCCCTTCTGTCGCAAGTTGTTCTTCCTTTGCCTTTTGCTCTTCCTTTTTTTTCTGTTCTTCTTCCTTCCTTTTTTCTTTTTCCGCCTTTTTGGGATCTTTTTCCAGTTGTTCTGTTTGTTTTTGCTGGCTTTTCTCCTCCTGCCTTTTTTGTTTTTCCTCTAATTGTTTCTCTTGTTTTAAAACATTACTTAAAATATCTTCTATATCTTTTAAAACAGCCGTTGCATTTATGTAATGTCCATTTGTTGACTGCCATACTTTTTCACTTGTAATACCTACTGTTTTTTTCGTAGGATTTTCAATACATATCCTTTTTGCAAAATTGTCTTTTATTTTTATTTTTCCATTCGATGTAAATACCAGTCCATTTTTTCCACAAGAAATGCCATCCACCTGTTCCATCAGTTTTGTCATTAATTTTCCCGACTTTGAAAATGCCTCTTCCACTTCCGTCTCTTCTTCCATCGCCTTTGCAATCCCCTTGCTATCTTCCACAATACCTAAATGAGATAAAGCAGATTTTATTCCTTCCGCTGATACTTCATATTTCATATATTGTAATACCTGGTCTGTTACTGGATTTCCCTTATAATCGGTAGCTCGAATTGCAGAATCTACCTGCACAGAATCCATACCCATCCGGTATAGATCAATCCCTTTTTCTAAAACACTCTGATTCTCAGAAGACGTAGCTAATGCGGTTTCCATATATTTCTTTAGTTGTTTTTCAAGTTTTCGATACTCTAACGTATCAGATTCCACACCTTTATCCATAAAAAACAAACGATACTCGTCATACAATGGCTTATAATACTCGGTTAATACTGCATCCATACTACCTTTCAGACAGCGTTCCATCTGTAGGGACGCTGTCTGTACTCTGGCATTTTCCAAACATGCAGCAATAACGGATAAAATAACAAGCAAAATCATAGATAAAAATACAGTAATACTTCCCCTTGTTTTTCCGGTTCTCCAATACATGTTTTTCTCCTTAATAACCTCCGCTGATAGATACTTTCTTGTTTGCTTCCGTAGAATCCGATTTAATCTGTTTAAACGCATTCTCAATAATTTTAGTTACCTGTTTTCGGAATATGCAAACAATTCCAACTAAAATAACTAAGATCAAAATAATCTCGACGCTACCCATTCCATCTTCTTCTGCCCAAAAATTTTTCCATGCTTGTTTTATATTCCCAAGCATTTCTCTCTTGTTTTCTTTCCATTCTGTTAATTTTTTCATTTTCTCTCTCCTTTTTTGTTTTTGGTAACAGTTCAGTTAAAAAACATTTTGGTACTTTATAAATAACCTTGGCTGAACTGTTACATTTTTCTAGATACTTTTTATAGATTCACTCTATCGTTTCCAGTAGTTTTTTACGCCCCTCTGCAAGGGCAAGTAAGTTTTTTAAATGGACTGAAATGCTGGCGCCATTATAATCAACAGAACCAATATCAACATAATCATCATTGGAGCTAATAATTTAGTACCAGCCTCTTCTGCCAGCCTTTTTGTCATTTGTTTTCGATTTTCAAACGCATCCATCGCCTCATATTCCAAAATTTCTACCAATCCCTTGGAACCTTTTCTTAAATTCTGTCCTAGTAAAGTAGAAAATTTTAAATATGGCATTAATTTTGCGCGCTGTCCAAAGTGTTCAAATGCTACCATTTCTGTCACCCCATTTGTCATCTCTGTCCAAGTCTGCCCCCACTCCTCGTAGGCAAAACGCTTTTCTTTTTTTCCCTCCTCTCTCTTTTTCCGATACTCCGTTGCAATTTTTCCCCATGCGGTACTAACAGTCATGCCAGCACTTAACAATAATGTAAATTTGTTAATCAATTCCGGATAATCTACAAGCATTTCTTCCTCACGTTTTCCTACTTTTTTCTTTAAATCTTGTGAAAAACTATTCCATAACAAAACTGCCATCAATATGGTAAATAAAAGAAGCATGCCACCAAAGCTCTTTTTCTTTGGTTCCGTATAAGTTACCTGTTTCCCATAAATCGTCTTTGGTAGTTCTATTTTCTTATCCGACCCATTCTTTTGGGAAACCTCTTCCATGGTTTCATTTATTGCATTTTTCCACTCTTCCTGTGTCATAGTCTCCGACGGATGCACTAAAACGGAAAAATTCATTTCTTCTGTTGTCTCTCCATAAACCAATGTAGCCGTAAGCTCACAACTTTCTACGTTCTTTAACGATGCATTATGAAGCACTCCATTCTCCTCAATTACACTGTCATTCCAACTATTCCATCTAACAAAAATAGCGCTATCTGGAATTGTATTCATTAAATTTAATGCAGTGTAAATTTCCTGCTCATTTTTATTCTTTCCTAAATAATGCTCCTGAACATAACATTTTGCCTGTTCCATTTTCTTGGAAAGCTCTCTCTCTGTATAATTTTGTTCCGGAATTGCAATTTCTACTTCTTCCTGCTCCTTCCCATCCGTATCCACAGCAACGGTCACCTGTCTACTCCCCTCACCCACCGCCTGCCGTTCTAAATATCTATTATTCTGTATATTTTTCACACGTTCTCCCGTAACTTCAAGCAGAAAAAGCATGACCATACTTCCAAAAAATATTACAAACAAAATGGACAACTTTTTACACCAATATAAAATCTGTACATCCGATATATTTTCTCCAATATGAAGCTGTTTTAACATCTCCTTCTCTTCCTTTTTTTTCTGAAGTATGCTATACAACCTTGTTCCACTGAGCAAAAACAAGCACATAGGATACAGCATGCGAAGGGGATGTTCTTTAGAAGAAAGTTGTTTCACATATTCTTTTTGATAATTTTTTGTTTTCATATACAAAATAATCATTACCAGCACTCCAACTATACTCAACACACAAAACAACACTTTTCCCACCTCCTATAAATGAATATCTGTAATTTTCCGCATCATACAATATGCTCCGGCATAAATCAGCAAAATAATAGTCATAAAAACAACACCAAAGATATTATGATACAATTGATCTAGAAACCCTGGCGAAGCAATCCACATATAAAGAATGATACCAAATGGAACAATCGACATGATCGTTGCCTCCAACTTTTTTTGTGTAATCATTGTTTCCATTTCTCGCTGAATTTCTAATCTTTCTTCAATATTTTTGCCTGTCTTTCGAATGATTTTCATAATGTCTCCACCAGTACGTTTAGCTGTCTGAAAGATTTCTGCAAAATTCTCGATATCCTCAACTTCCGTTCGAACAGCCAAGTCCATCAATGCCTCTTCCACTGGTCTGTTCATGGATATTTGATTACTAATCCAGGAAAATTCCTGAATAATGTCCGCATCCATCTCATACATCAGTGACAAATCTCTTATTGCCTCACGAAAGGCATTTTCAATAGAATAACCTGCATTCAATGCCGCAGAAAGGCTTAAAATTCCCTGTTTAAATTGTTGATTCAATTCCCATTTTCGTTTTTTTACCTTTTCTTTTTCCTGTAATCGCAGAAAAAGAATTGCCCCAGGTGCAAATAATAAAATTGCAAAAATACTTTTGTAAAACAGCCAGGCTATCGTGCTTGTAATAAAGAAGCCCATCAACATAATTTTAATTTTTTCTGTTCCTCTTGCCCTATACTGTCCATAATTGGTTGCCATATTTTTCTCCTTTCTTTTTTATTTTTTATAGATAAAACAGCTCTCCCATCAACCAACTTTCATTCCAGCCCTTTGCAATTTTTCTGTTTGTTGTAAGGTATATTCCGTAGGACGTAACCTCCCTAACACATGTCCATTTGCATCCTCTCCTTCTTCTACAAATTGATAAAGGGGTTGCGTTACAATTCTCCCTCCCTCTACCTGTAAAACCTCTACAATCTGTAACACTCTACGACTTTTATCACGCAATCTTCCCAAATGCACAATAATTTCAATAGCAGAGGCAATCTGTCTTCGAACCGCCTCTAACGGGATATCCATTCCCATAAGAACTAACGTTTCTAATCGTGACAACATATCCTCCGGTGAATTTGCATGCCCCGTACTCAAAGATCCGTCGTGCCCAGTGTTGAGCGCCGTTAACATATCAATTGCTGCAGCATCACGTACCTCCCCCACGATTATTCTGTCCGGCCTCATACGTAACGCACTTTTTATCAAATCTCGAATAGTAATTGCATTTTTTCCTTCCACATTGGCATTTCGTGTTTCTAGTTTTACTAAATTGGGAATTTTCTTGATCTGTAATTCCGCAGAATCTTCAATCGTTATGATTCGCTCATCCTTTGGAATTGCATTGGATAGAATATTTAGAAATGTGGTCTTACCAGAACCGGTTCCACCACTGATAAATACATTCATTCTCGCTTTGACAAGTTGTTCCATAAACTGTGCTGCCTCTTTTGTTATGGACCCCATTGCAATCAATTGCTCCATATCCATTGCTTTCTCTGGAAATTTTCGTATGGTAACAATCGGACCATTATTTAATGCAATTGGTGGCAATACCACATTTACACGAGAGCCATCTTCCAAACGTGTGTCTACAATAGGGGAGGCTTCATTTACCACTCGATTTGCTTTCGATACAATTTGCTGCACAACATCCTCTAATTTTTCCTTACTAGAAAAAGTCTTATGCCAACGTCGTATCTTACCTCCCTGCTCAATGAAAATATCATCCGCTCCATTTATCATAATTTCTGTAATACTTTTATTTTCCACCAAATCTTGTAATACATCAAACCCTCGTAAACTATGGAATACATCGCGATGCAATTGCACTTTTTCCCACACCGTGTTTCCTTTACATTCCTCCCTTTCTGCAATTTCCTTATCAATTAATTCTCTTATTTCTTCATCTGATGTATCCTTTGCCAAATCAATTTGCTCCACTACACTTTTACGAATTTGCTCCTGTAGTTTTTTCATACTATATTCTCCTTTTTCATCCATGCCTTTACTGCATTCCCAAAATTTCCTTGACTAATATACTCTATACTGGAATACTGCTCCTGTATTCTTGGTACTACAACAGAACTTCTTTTCTTCTTTATAACATCCCATTCTGATTCTGATAAACTTTTTGCCCATACTGGCATACTATCTTTTTCCTCCTCGAAAACAGGTTCCAGAATTCTGTCACATCGCTTGCATACATTCCACATTGCTTGATTTACCAAAGAAATATCATATAGAATCACATCATAATTGGAATATTGCTCAAGTGCCGTCAATAACTTTTCCATTTGCTCCGCCTTCATTGCCTGCAAATCCAAATAATGCTCCGGTCCACAAAGATAAGCTGTATTTCCTACACTTTCCACCATAGCTGCCAATTTAATATCTAAATCTGCATACCCTTGTATAATGTAATACACTAATTGGGAAATTCCCTGTCCAGTCCTATATTGCATCCATGGATAATTCTTTGAAAACGGCTCTAAATTTACAATCAATACTTTTTGTTGCTTTCCAAGCAAATGTCCCAACACCATTGCAAGTGTTGTTTTTCCAATTCCTCCATAAGGAGAAAAAACACCATATTGCCTTGCAACATGACTCTTTTTAGGCAAATACATACAGGCACTTTCTTTTCCCTCCTCTGAACAGATTTGAAATACCTCTTTTAAAATCTGTCCCGCAGATTGAAACTTATAGATACAACTTTCCTCATTATCTGTAGCAGCACCCTTTGTATCTGTCAGTAAAATAATTTTCCTGCACTTCTCCTTTAATTGCATACAGTTACTTTGTTCCGCTGCCAACAAAACTGTAACCTCTGTTTTCTCCATATACTCCAGTAATGCCTGTTTCTTCGTAAAAACACGTATTTTATAGGGAAACTCCTGTTTATCCTCTACAAAATTCAAAAATAAATTGGCATATTCACTCTCCGGTTCTAAGATTGCTAATACTCTTTCTGACATTTTTATCCTACCTTTATCCCTTTTTATTTTCTGCTATAATACCTATTACATATGCAATTCCCATAGGAACGGCAAAAGGTATTATCGTACTTTCATCTTCTCTGTCCATTTCATAAATTTGAATACTTCTTCCTGCTACTACTATATAGAAATAACTTGCGAGATACCGCAAACGAGAAACTAGATTTCGATGTCGCAACATCTTACCTACAGAATAAATTGCGCCTATGAACAAGGCAATCACGAAATATTTGATACTAAATTGTATTCCATGCATTCCACTAACCATTATAAATAACTTAATATCTCCAGCTCCAAACATACGGAGAAGAAATAGTGGCGAAAGTATAAGCCCTGTCAGAATGATACTAATAGAATAAATAAAGATTCCCTTCCAACCATATAAATCAATCTGTTTTAATAAACCTAATGCAAAACCAGTAAAAATAACCCAGTTTGGTACTCGATAATATCGATAATCATAATACATGGCGATACAAAATAGTAAGACTACTACCATTTCCATTCCAATTCCACTCACCTCCAACATGCCATTTATTGTCCATCAAAAAAGGGCTGTCCGAAAACATGCCCTAGTTTACTTCAAAAAAAATCGATAGTCAACCCCATTCAAATAATTTTATAAATTGTTTATTTTCCCTTATTTATGGCGATTCTTAGGTAATAACTTCAAACACAAGCCTGCCACAGTATGTGACAGAAAGATTATAAAAAATGTATAAAATCTTGTAACTATTCAGGATGTGCCATTCACAAAATGCCAGAATATACATATTGGCTAAAAATATAAACTTTGGCTGGGCATTTTGTTCATGACGCTGTTACCAGCTATGAACTCATATGTGCAAATTGCACTTCATGAGCAAGCTCTCACGTACAATTTGCACATATGGGTTCGCACCTTCTGAACAGTTACAAAATCTTTTATATCCATAACAGAATACCCTCACACGCATAAAGCAAAACAACACCAGGTATACCTAAAAAGGCAGAGCAAGTAAGTGTAACAGGATTTAAACCTACTACAGTATCATACCCCCACTGTCCCAACAAAAGATTCATACCATAAATCAATACGCATCCCACACATGCCCGCACCAGAAAACGAAACAAAAATTCCAATCTCCTGGCACATACAATCGTTCCGACTAATGCAGTAACCCCTACAATACAAACACTTCCCACTTCAACCATCTTATATTTCTCCCTACTTTCTGATCCTCTTCTAATATTTGCGAAACTCTACTTTTTTACTTTATGTATAAGGTTCACATATTCATCATCCCTTCTTTACTACTCTATGCATTGACAAATTATACTATTCCACTTCTTTATGAATCCCTTACTTTTTTTGCATCCCTTTTGTCACAGGATGGACATAAAAAAGTAGTATACTTTAATAGAAATGTATTTTTTGCTGTAAAACTTTAGGTAAGATTGAAAAAAATTAAGAAAGGACGCCACCATATCTCAATCTTTACAATATAAAATACGTGGCAGAAAATGTTACAAATATTTTGATATTGGGTACAAAAATATTTTGCATCCCTTTGATACCAAATTGCTTGGCACAATATACTTTCCTAAACAAACTTATATCGATCTTTTGCCCTTGATATCTTATTGTACATTTTCTTGGAAAATTATTATGCGAAAAAAACTAATCAGTACAGTTGTAACAGCCAACTTACTAGCAACATCTATTTTTTCTTCTCTCTCCTGCTCTCCGTTTACAACACAGAAAGCATTAGCCGCAGAAGAAAAAACAACAGACGAATCCGTAACCGATCTAAAAAAATATAACTCAAACGAAATCATCGTTGCTTATAAAAAGGATTCCAATGCAACCAAAAAGAAAACATTACGTATTGCTTCCCTATCAAAAGCGGAAGAAAAAGAGGCAAGCGTAGATACTTTAACAGACAATTCTGTCATTCTGCGTCTGGATTCGAAAGATACATTGAAAGATGCATTGGCCGCTTTAAGTACGGACAGTAGCGTTGCTTATGTGCAACCAAATTATACATACTATGCTACTTCTGAAAGTAGTGATACCCTTTCTCTTGTCAACTCTTTGCAAAATAACCCAGGTTATTCCAAACAATGGGGACTACACAATGATGGTACCTTACATTATGAAGAAGTGGATTATCGCAATCAAAATAATGGAAACAATGGATGGACATGGCCATTTTCCAATTATTCTATAAAAACGCAAGCCTCTACTTCCTCCAATACTTTAGAAGTGCAGGCAAAATCCGGAGTTGACATTAACTACCCAGAAGCCTTGTCTGCATGCAAAGGAAAAGGAAATCGAAAAACAATTGTTGCAATTGTAGATACTGGTGTCATGTATGATCACGAAGATCTAAAAGATAATATGTGGGTAAATGAAAAGGAAACCGCTGATAATGGCATTGATGATGATGGAAATGGATACATAGATGATATTTACGGATGGAACTTCTACGGAAACGGGGGATTCAGCTGGTTTGGTTCTGATTCTGAATCAGGTTCCTCTACTTCCTCTTGGGGATATCCAGGATCAGATTCCTCTTCCAATGGAAATAATACCTACTACAATAAAAAAAGTGCAACTGAAGATTCCCATGGAACACATGGAGCCGGAACAATTGCCGCATTAAATAACAGCACTGGCGTAGTAGGAATTGCATCCAATGCCAACGTAGAAATCATGACCGTAAAAGCTTTAGGTGGTTCCATGGGATATGGTTCTACCGAAAATGTGGTAAAAGGTATTCAATATGCCATAGACAATGGTGCTACTATTATCAACCTTAGTCTTGGTGGTGAAGAGGATGACCCTACGCTGAAAAATATCATTGCAAACAACCCTAATGTTTTATTCACGGTTGCTGCCGGAAATGGAGATAGTAGCTATAATGGCGTAGATAATGACTCTACTCCTACTTATCCAGCTTGCTATACCTATGATAACCTTTTGTCTGTTGCAAATATACAATGCGATGGTACATTGCATTATTCTTCTAATTATGGTGCAAAAACCGTACAATTAGCTGCCCCCGGCTCCTGCATCTACAGTACAAGTACCGAAAATGACAGTGATACCACTAGCAACACAAAAAATAGTTCTGCAAAATCCGGTTATGAAACAATGACAGGAACATCCATGGCAGCTCCTATGGTAGCAGGTGTAGCCGCTATGCTTTATTCCAAATACGATTCTTATTCTATACTGGATATTAAAAATGCAATTTTAAACTCTGTAACAAAAATGGATTCCTTAACGGATAAAGTATCCACTGGTGGTATGTTAAATGCATATGGTGCTGTTGAACTCTTGCAAAATGGTAGTATCAGCGCTTCTACACCAGTCCCTACTGCTACCACAATGGCAACACCAACGGCTACCGTAAAACCTACAAATAAACCAACTGCTACACCAAGAGCAACGGCTACACCAAAATCTACTGCTACTCCTAGTGTTGCTCCAAGTCAAACACCAGTTTTTAGTTCAAAGCCAACGGCTACCGCTACTGCAACAGCTACACCAGATGCCAGCACCACACCAAAGGCTACTGCCACTCCTACTGCTTCTACCCTACCGACTACAAAAGCACCAGTAGCCACAACTACACCAGAAGTCAAACCAACCACTGCACCAACCGCTACCGCAACTATTGTACCAACACCAACCGCTACGGTTTCTCCTCTTAAAATCGATCGAATTGGAATTACCGGCACCAGTATTAACATTGGAAAAAAATATTCCATTATTACAAATGTAAGCGGTGGCAGCAGCAATTATACTTATGATTTTTATTTCAGTCAAAATAATAGTGTAACGGAAAAAAGCAGCAAAACCGGTATCGTTTCTTGGACACCGAAAAAGTCCGGTACATGCTTGATTCTTGTCTATGTTACAGATGAAAATGGAAATACGACACATAATTATATTACTTGTAAAGTAAACCCATTAAAAGTAACCAAATTAACCAAAAGCAAAACATTAAAGACAGGACGAACGATTAAATTTACTACTAAAGTAAATGCAGGTATTGCCCCAATTACCTATACCTATTCCCTCTATCGTAATGGAAAATGCTTTTCAAAACT
The DNA here is from genome assembly GCA_902786205.1 of uncultured Lachnospiraceae bacterium. Classification (GTDB taxonomy): domain Bacteria; phylum Bacillota; class Clostridia; order Lachnospirales; family Lachnospiraceae; genus CAG-411. The sequence continues at coordinate 120,859 of CADABQ010000005.1, forward strand.
AACAACCAAATCCACTTCCGTCTATTACAAAGTACGTAAAAAAGGAACTTACAAACTTACGGTAGTAGCAAAAGACGCAAATGGAAATAAAGCTACAAAATCCATTACGCAAAAGGTTACGAAGTAATCTCTTTAACGTGTTTCATATATTGTTCTAATATTTACCATATACAGTTTTGGGCAATGTTAGAGCCAAAGTAGCGTACACATCCTCGCGAAGCGTTTCTCCTATTAAGCGCATTTTCTTGTAAAGCCAAAAAGGACTTTATACACATACTATTATAGCATTGTGTATAAAGTCCTTTCGATTCTAGACTATTCTCTGTTTTTTTCCAGTTCTGCTTTATCCTCTAGGGCTGCTAATGCAAAATTTTCATATAGATCTGGATACTCTTTTTTGAAACGTACCGGTTTCAAATTTTCATCTACAAAACAATGCTCGCTATGTGCTGTTGCGTATAATATTCCAGTCTCTTTATCTCTCATCTCATAAAACACAGAAAATTTTATAGAAGACATTTTTTTTATCCATTGTTGTATTACAATAGTATCCCCAAAATGTATGGCTTTTTTGTACTTTACTTCAATACCGATGACCGGTATCAATAATCCTTGTTTTTCTATCGACTCATACGGTATTCCTTGTTTTTCCATATAATAGAGTCTTGTTTCTTCCATATATCTTACAAAATTTGAGTGATGCACTATTCCCATTTTATCTGTTTCGTAATAATTTATTTTTCTTTCATAAGGCTTCACCATAGTTTTTCTCCGCATTCTTTTTTTGAAACTACGTGGACAACGCCACTTCAGCTTTCTGTATTCCCCACTCTTACAGGATTTAAGTAAAAACTTTTAACCCAGTAATCTATAAACCACTTGCAACGACACTCCCTTTTGTTTTGCAATTCTCTCTGGTGAATATCCATTTAGGGCATCTTCTACAATTTGTATTGCCTGTTCATATTCTTGTAGTTTTTGATCCCGTTCTTGTACCAATTGTTCTCTTCGTTCCAACAAGGATACCGATGCTTTAGAGGTAATTTGCATAAAATCCTGTTCCCAAATTTCTTTTACCATTTTTTCTGCCTGGTTTTGGTCTAGTCCAAAGCTTTTTCTGATTGCTAAAATTGTTTCTTCCTTCGTTTTATCAAATTCTTTATAATTCTCTATCTTCGTTTGAATTGCAACTTTTTTAAGATATTCCTGCATTCCCTGATCCATACATATTCTCTCCTTTTACAGTGAAAATTTTCTGAAATCTTTCAACCTCTATCCATAAGAATTTTAGATTCCTTTTTTATAAGCTTTCCCACTTTTAAAAAGAACAAAGTGGGAAAGCCCATGTCAACTCCCTATATCTCTCACTCATGAGGAACTTGCTCCACTTTTCGTGTCAGATGCGGGTTGCACGCTTTTTACAACTATATTCCTTTCGCATCTGTACATATCCCACGGAACGTTTTACGCTATAGAACGCACATTCCTGTGGAGGTACAACAATCCCCGTTCCATTCATTTTTTCATTCAGCAAGGGAATTTCTGCTATCATTCTCACATTAAGCTGTTTTCTTTTTCGGTTTATTTTGAATGTCTATATATCCAACAATATGTTCTGCTAATTCTTCCATATCCATATTGCTTGTATTCACACAAAGGTCATAATACTGTGGGTTTCCCCATTCATACGATGTATAATAATTGTAATAGGCTTCTCTTCTTTTTTCTGTTTTATTTACATACTGTTTTGCCTTTTCATAACTTACGTGATCACGCTCTGCAATATGTTTGATTCGATCCCCTAAATTTGCCACCACAAATATATCTATTGTTGGTATCTTAGCCTGATCTAATACATAATTCGAGCACCGTCCCACGATAATGCAAGAAGATTTCTTTGCAAGGTCTAATACGATCTGAGATTGCACTTCAAACATTATGTCACTTGTAGCTGCCTCATACTCTTTTGCTGCAAACATGCCACCAGCAGTAAGCGCATGTACCAACTCATTTCTCGGTACTTCTTCTTCTTTTCTGACCGTATCTTCATCTAAATTTAGCTCCTTGGAAGCTAACTTAATCATATCCTCATCATAAATTGGAATATCTAATTTCTTTGCCAATATACCCGCCAATTCTTTTCCGCAACTTCCATATTGGCGACCAAATGTAATAACCAGATTATGACCCGTACTATTTTCGTAACTCTTTGCACCAGAATAGGCACTCACATCAATATTCTGCACTAAAGAGGCTGCGCCGACACCAACACCATCCGCTTCCTCATATCCATCAATTACCCAATCATTTTCAACCGAAATTCCAAGATACTCATCCGAATATCCGGATGTAACTTCTGCTTGTGGGAATTTTTTCAAATACCACACCTTCATAATTACATAATACACAATAAATCCAGTAGGCAGTCCAAATAAATAACCATAATCGGAACCAATATTTGCAGCAATTGTACCTAAAATCCAAGCTGCCATTCCTGCTAAATTTACACCACCGTGAAAACGGTACTGTCCATCTTCCTTATAAAGTTCTTGTACATTTAATCTTCTTCTACGAATTACGTAATAATCACAAATCATAATTCCAGCCAACGAAGATAAGAAAGAACCGAAATATCCCAAATAAGTATATAACTGATTTAAAATATTCCAGGGTTGTACACACACACCAATCAATCCAGCAATAAGCACTCCCACTTTATACGGCATATTCCATCTGGCACCTGCGTTTGTAAAACACATGGCCGGAGGCACTAAATTTGCTGCTGTATTGGTGGACCACTGTGCTAAAATAACCATTAAAAGTAAAACAATCAACACTGGTCCCTTTGCTGTTGCCTGTATTACTTCTACCGGATTCCAGTTTCCTGTTGTTAAATAGGAAATCGCACCGATAACGGCAATAAATGTTTCAATCAGTGGCAAGGTTGCAAATTGTGGAATCCAATTATTTTTATTTCGCTTAAACCAGTTTTTTTCTCCCACAGGTGCCTTCAAACTTCTTGTCATATTAGGAATATCAGCCGCTAATGCTGCCCACATACCAATATTGGCACACATGGTAATCATCCAACAACTTGCTGTAGGATGTGGTGGCTTGTAACCCAAAATTTTTATATTGTTAATGGCCGCAATATTATTTACTTTATAAAACATCCAACAAGTAATCAAAATAATACAGGGAGCAGCAAATGAGGCAAACTTATCAATTGCTTTCATTCCAAGCATCGTATTTACAATCTGTAATATTGCAAACACAGCAAACCAAATAGGCCAATTGTCAATTCCAAACAATGCTAAGGTAAAATAGTTAATTGCTGTAGCACCAATGTAGGTATTGATACCAAACCAACAGGATGCTACAATTCCTCTTGCAATTGCCGGCAAATGCACACCCGCTAATCCAAAGGGTGCTCTCAAATACGTCGCAAACGAAAGTCCATGTTCAACACCAATATCTCCTGTCAAACTTCCCACAATGGCAATGATAATATTTGCTACTAATGTAGCAGAGGCTACACCCCATATATTCATTCCGTCAATTCCACTTGCACCAAAACTAAATACGGAAATTACAATTGCCATTCCAATCCAGATATTTGCAAATCCAAGACCACCTAAGGTTCTCTTTTTTGAAGTTATCGGTAATATATCTTCCGAAATAAGTGTACTTTTTCCTTTCATATCTCGTCACCTTCCAATCTATACGAAATACCCGATACTGTTACAAAAGGTGAGACAAAACTACTTCTGTCCCGCCTTTAAAATATTGTGTATTTCTCCCGCATTCGAAGAAACACTTTTGTAGCTATCCATAGTAGCTACTATTTATAAATGTAATTACCCCATTGTAATTGCATCCTGAAACATTAAGCCAACCTTTTTATGCACGTAGTGCTTTTGTTGCTTCCACATCTACTGTCATCGTTTTTGGATCAATTACGACACCATAAGATGTTTTTGCGTCCTCAATGGTTGTAAAGTCATCCAATACATCTCCTAATACTAATTTTGGATCCCTTTCCATCGGATTTCCATATCCGCCACCACATGGAGTGCAAATCTGTAATACATCACCTTCGTCGAACTCTTCATCCGATAGCTTTGACTCCAAACTAATTGCTTCTCCAGATTTCTTTAACTTTGTCATACTTGCTGAGGTTCCGTTGCTACCTCCAAAAATTCCCTTTGGTGCTTCCTTATGTCTATCACCCTCACAAGTAACGGTTCCTTCCTGTAAAAAGCGTGTTTCACGAACAATTCCCAATCCACCTCTCCATTTACCTGGAGCAACCTTTGCCGGATTCAATTCATAACGCTCTACACGAAGTGGATAATGCCACTCAATTTCCTCAATTGGAACATTTCTTGTATTGGCAACTAATGCATCACAAGAGTCAATCGCATCCTTACCACAACGTCCACCATAAGATCCTTCATCTACTTCAAGATATACCCAATATTCACCCTTTTCCTGACTAAATCCATTATAACTAACAAAATGGATATGTGCAGAAGTACCCGCAGACACTCTGTCTGGCATCACATCTGCCAAAGACCTCATAACACAATCAGCCAACAAATTTGCCTGATTAAATCTTGAAAAAGAAGCACGTGGGAAGTTTGGATTAAAGATACAACCCTTCGGTGCAATTACCGTTACCGGTCTTCTCATACCATCATTCTGCGGAATGTATTGATGATAAATATTATCATCTAAGAACAAAGTATGCATAATATAACTAATAGACGTCATAGTCGTTCCTTCAAAAGATGCATTGAAAGCGGTATACACTTCATCTGCACTACCCGTTAAATCAATTGTGATTTCATCTCCCTTGATCGTTGTTGTCGTACATACCTTAAGCATTTTATCCAAATGCTTACCATCGTTATCCAACCATCCTTCTGCATAATAAGTACCATCCGGAACCTTTGCAATGGCATTTCGAAGCATTCGTTCTGAATAATCCATCCAATCTTCAATGGCAGAAAATACAACTGGTACCGTATACTTATCCAATAATTCTGTAAAACGCTTAATTCCATGTTTTGCAGATGCAATCATAGCCTTTAAGTCATTGGCATTCATAGATGGTGTACGAACATTATCCATAATCATCTGCCATAACTGATCGTTTAGTTTTCCCTGATCATACAACTTCAACGCATAATAAATTCTGGTTTCTGCATACACATCACGTGCATCTACATCCATACCTGCTGTATGCGAACCATTATCCAACAAATGGGCCTGTACACAGGAGAAACTTACCAACTTACCTTCATAGAAAATTGGAATACAAATATGGATATCCGGAGAATGAGAAGTACCATAGAATGGATGATTATGAATAAAAACATCTCCTTCATGAATATCTTCTAATTTCCATCTTGTTAAAATACCTTTTACATTACCACCAATGGAACCAACATGCATCGGCGTACTCTCGGACTCACAAAGCTGCCGACCTACGATATCTACAATACCGGCTCCAATATCCTCTGATTCTCGAATAATACTAGAATAGGACATTCTATACAGTACACTACCCATTTCCTGTGCTACCATTTTAAACGAACCGCCAAGCACCTGCAATGTAACAGGATCTACTTCTACTCTAGGAATATTTAATCCTTCTATCATCTTACTCATTTATATCATTCCTTTCCGTTTAAAGTCTGTTCTTACGCTTCTGTATCTATATCAACAACAATTACTCCATAGTCATTTACATGGCCTACGCAATTTGGTTCAATTACAATTGTTGTATCCATCTGGTTGATAATTGCAGGACCTACAATCTCATCTCCTGCCTTAAATAAGCTTCTATCATATACTTTTGTCATCATATGTTTTGGCTTTCCATCTACTTTGAAAGTAACTTCTCTTTCATCTACAACCGCACCACTGATATCTCCATTTCCAGCTTCAATTGTGATTGGCTCAAGGTCATCAATACTACCAGTACCAACTACACGAATATTAACAATCTCAACTTCAACTAAACGATAAGAACGACCAAACTGTTTCTTATGTGCCACATGGAATGCTTCCTTCATTTTTTCAATGGTTTCCTCTGTTACTTCTCCGCCAATAACAGGCACCCGCATTTCATATCCCTGTCCTTCATAACGACAATCCGCAACACGCTGAATAACAATTTCATCTTCTGACATATTATCTTCAATCAATCGATCATGGGCTTCTTTCTCTAAAGTTGCATAATCCTCTGCCAATGCCTTAATATCTGCTTTCGCAGAAAGCTGCATTTCTGTCTTTGAGAAATCATACATAAGGTCCGTATTAACCAATCCAACCGCACAAAGAGCACCTGGATTTAAAGGAACAATTACATTTTTCATACCTAATTCACGAGCCACACTACAAGCATGTAAAGAACCGGCACCACCACAAGCGAACAATGCAAATTCACGAGGGTCAAAGCCACGACGAACACTTTCTTTTTCAATTTCCTGAATCATGTTATTATTCATAATGTCAATGATACCAAGTGCTGCCTCATCCAAACTCTTGCCAAGCGGTTTTCCAATGTGTTCCATAATAGCTTTTTCTGCCAACTCCGGCTTAATCTCCATACGACCACCAAGCAATTTTGTACCAAGTCGACCAAGAATAATATTGGCATCGGATACTGTAGGTCTGGTACCACCACGATTATAACAAGCTGGTCCAGGATCTGCTCCGGCACTTTCTGGTCCCACACGGAAAAAACCACCCTCATCAATATAAGCAATGGAACCTCCACCAGCTCCAATGGTACCTACATCAATCATTGGAACCATAGCTGCATATCCACCAACCTGTGTATCTAACAAATGCTTCATACTTGGCTGCAAATCGGCCAACACGGAAATATCTGCCGATGTACCTCCAATATCCAACGTAATTACATTGGATAAGTCAGTTAACTTCGAAGTCCAAATTGCTCCTAATACACCACCTACCGGTCCGGAAAGTAATAAATTAACCGGCTTTTCCCTGGCAGCGTCTGCGGAAGCTACTCCACCAAAGGATTGCATCAAATGTACTTTCGCTGTATATCCCTGTTCCTTTAAAGTTTCTTGTAACTGCTTAATATATCTTGCAGTAGTTGGTCCGATATACGCATTTAAACCAGTTGTTGTAAATCTTTCATACTCACGGAACTGTGGAAGTACCTCAGAAGAAAGAGATAAATACACTTCTGGATATTCCTCCTTGACAATTTCCTTTACTCTTTGTTCATGTGCAGGATTTAAGAAGGAGAACAGGAAGCAAACTGCAATCGATTCTACCTTATCTTCTTTCATCTTTCTTACTGCTGCTCTTACTTCTTCTTCGTCCAATGGAATTAACTCATCTCCATTTGGTGCAACGACACGTTCGGTCACGCCATAACGATCTCTTCTCTGGCACACAGGATATTTCTGCCATGGTATATCCTCAACAATCGAGAAATTTGTCGGTCTCTTATGTCTGGCAATATGAATAATATCACGATATCCCTTGGTCGTAATCATACCTGCTCTTGCACCTTTATGCTCTAACACCATGTTTGTAGCAATGGTCGTACCATGAAAAATCTCATCAATTTCATCATGTTTGATATTTAATTTGTCACAAATCGCATTGATACCTTCCATCATACCTATGGACGGATCATGTGGTGTAGTTGATGTTTTATATACTTCGATTTTTCCATTATCATCTACATATATAAAATCTGTAAATGTACCACCTACGTCAACACCCATTCTCTTCATGTTGATTCACTCCTTTTCTTACCCTACGATATAAAAAAGAAGGACATAGGCGCAATACCATACTTCTCGTACGATTGCGGACCCCATTGTCCTTCTTACTTTTTATATTTTGTAGGCAAATATCTATTTCTTAGTTTTTATATAGAAACTGTGCGAATATATTCGCATAGTAGAATTGTTTTAGTCAAACTTTCTAGCGTGTTTTGTATATACAGAGGAGTCAATTCCCTCTAAATACTTCACTACTTCGTCTACTGGAACCACATCGCCAAACTTAGCATCAATATCAAATAAATTCCATTCG
>CADABQ010000006.1 GCA_902786205.1 uncultured Lachnospiraceae bacterium
TACGGTTGAAACCAAGCGGGAGCGTGTTTTGGAAGGAAGATACCCATTCAACTGCATATTCAAAAAATGAAGAGGGAAGCGGATGTTATAAAGAAAAATAAAAAAAGTGCCAATGAATACTTGACACAAACCCTATTTTACTCTCACTTTTTTCTAAAAACTATGTTACAATAAAACTAATGAAATACATAATACTATTCTGCTTTTACAGAAAATTTTAACATAAAATAGAAAGGGAAACTATGAAAATTATTGAAACAAACTGCACAGGAGAACTTTCCTATTCTTTCCCCTGCCCCAAGGAAAAACTACTTTTTTTTGATATTGAAACAACTGGATTTTCTGCAAAGACCAGTGCACTCTATTTAATTGGTGTTTTATTTTATAAAAATAATAGTTGGAACACAATGCAATGGTTTGCCGATGATTATCAAAGCGAGGAAAATCTGTTAACATCTTTTTTTTCTTTTATGAAATCCTTTACCTGTCTTGTCCATTTTAATGGCAATACTTTTGATATTCCTTTCTTAGAAAAAAAATGCGCACAACATAAATTGTCAACGGAAAAATACAATTTTTCTTCGATACAAAGCATTGATCTATATAAACTCATTTATCCACACCGTAAACGTCTGGATACAGAAAATCTGAAACAAAAAACACTGGAAAAATTTATGCGTATCGAACGAACCGATCTTTATACCGGAAAAGAATTAATCACCTTTTATCAAAAGTATCACCAAGCACTTTTAAAAGGAGATACACAAGATGCCTTAGAAATTGAAAAACTTTTACTTTTACATAACCACGATGACTTAACTGGTATGCTTCAGTTTTCAAATATTCTTTTTCTTACAGATTTATTAAATGGTACGATTTCTTTTGAAAATATAAAAGGATTCTTGAAAGACAATATGTTTATGATACGTACCTCCCTTCCTTTTTCCTTAGAAAAATTTTTTTGGACTGGCACGGATGCCGCACTTTTTATAGAAGGTAACACTTTAACCGTTCTTATATTTATTTTAGACACAGAATTAAAATATTTCTATTCTGACTACAAAAATTATTATTATCTGCCTATCGAAGATACTGCCATCCACAAAAGTATTTCCTCCTATGTAGATAAAAAGTATCGAGAACCAGCCAAAAAAACAAATTGTTATATAAAAAACACTGGGAAATATATCCCTGTCTTTACAAACAATATTGCACCTATTTTCAAAAAGGATTTCCATGATAAAACGGCTTATATTGCCTTAGACGAAGCATTTTTTACCAACGCGGACCAACTATGCTCCTATGTAAAAAGCTTTCTAAAAAACAACGATGCCATTTTGCTCCAACCCTATACAGACTAACATGCTACCATAAGTTTTTTCCTCTGTTATTTTTGTGCCAATAAAAGTAATAACCGTACAATCTGTTGCATGGATTCTACGCAGCAATATTCAAATCTTCCATGAAAATTGTGACCTCCGGTACACAGATTAGGACAAGGCAACCCCATAAAAGATAATCTTGCCCCATCTGTACCACCACGGATTGGTTGTATCTTAGGAACAATAGAAAGTTCTTCCATACATGCCTTCGCTTTTTCTATTAAAAACAGGTACTCTGGTTCTATTTTTTCCTTCATATTATAATAGGAATCTTTTATTTGGTATTGCACCGTACCCATTCCATATTTGGCGTTTAAAAACTCTGCATTCTGTTTCAACAGTACCTTTTTTTCTTCAAATCTTTCTCTATCATGATCCCTTATGATATATTGTAAAGATGCCTGCTCTGTTCCACCTTCCATATTTGTTAAATGAAAGAAACCTTCGTATCCCTGAGTATATTCCGGCCTTTGCTGTTCTGGGAGATTTTTGTCAAATTCCATGGCAATTCGTGAAGCATTCTTCATCTTATTTTTTGCTTCCCCTGGATGAACCGTAACACCATGCACTTCAATCCTCGCAAATGCAGCATTGAAATTTTCATATTCTAATTCTCCAATGGCCCCCCCATCGACTGTATAGGCATAATCTGCTCCAAAACGCTTCAAATCAAAATGATCCACTCCAGATCCAACTTCTTCATCCGGTGTAAATGCAATTGCGATTTCTCGATGTTTTATTTCCGGATGTGCCAAAAGATACTCTGTCATAGTCATAATTTCTGCAACACCAGCCTTATCATCCGCTCCCAGCAATGTAGTTCCATCTGTCACGATCAACTGTTTTCCAATATAATCTCTTAACTCTGGATATTCTCTTGGGCTTAAAATGATATTCTCCTTTTCATTCAGACAGATGTCACCTCCATTATAATCCTTTACAAGTCTTGCATGAATATTTGCCCCAGATGTTTCTGGCGAAGTATCCATATGGGAAATAAAACCAAGTACCTTTCCATCTCCATCTTGACAATTTGCCGGAATTTTAGCATATACATATCCATAAGTGTCATCAAAAAAAGGATCTGAAGCACCCATTTTTTTCAATTCTTCATATAAAAGTTTTCCCAATTTTTTTTGCTTTTCTGTACTTGGAAAGGTTTGGGCATCCTCTTGGGATTGTGTGTCATATTTTATATATCGAAAAAAATTATTTATTACTGTATCATCCTTCATTTTTCTATCTACTCCCCTTTCTTTTTGACATGTCTACCAACATAAAGCTACAAAACACATAAAGAAAAACTGGAAATAATACTTTATTATCCCCAGATTCTTCTTATTTATGTCACTTTATCATACTTATAAAACAGTGATCCACAATCCGCTCACGAGCAAATTACGTAACAGTTCAGCCGAGGCAAACTATTATCAAATTACATCGCTTTTTTTATCGCATCTAATAACTCAGCATAGGTTTCAAATGCAGGCAACTCTGGATTATCTGCTTTAATTTGGTCGGTACTTTTAAATAAAAATCCAGCTTTACTTGCTTTAATCATACCTAAGTCATTGTAACTGTCACCACTTGCAATGGTATCATATCCAATCGATTGTAACGCTTTCACTGTAGTTAATTTAGACTGCTCACATCTCATTTTAAATCCTGTAATTTCACCATCTTCTGCTACTTCTAATGAGTTGCAGAAAATAGTAGGCCATCCTAGTTTTTTCATCAATGGTGTTGCAAATTGTGAAAAAGTATCACTGATAATAATTACTTGACAAATAGAACGTAATTCATCTAAAAATTCTTTCGCACCTGGCATTGGATCAATTTTAGCAATTGTCTCCTGAATCTCTTTTAAACCTAATCCATGTTCTTTTAAAATATCCAAACGATACTTCATCAGTTTATCGTAATCTGGTTCATCTCGTGTTGTTTTTTTCAACTCAGGAATCCCTGTTTCTTCTGCAAATGCAATCCAAATTTCTGGCACCAATACACCTTCTAAATCAAGACAAGTAATATACATTTCTTTTCCTCCATTCTATAAAAATAAGCTATGAATACTCTTTTTATTTACCATATCTTATTTTTATATCTCTTCGTATTAATTTATTCCTATCGGTTCATAACAAAGTGATTACACTTCTTTTAAACCATGCAATAGCACGTGCAAATTATACCATACTTCTTGTATAACTGCAATGAATACAAGTTGTCATTCTGTATAAAATAAGTTACAATGAAGTGAAAAGTAACACTTAACAATGCAATGGTCTTTCTTTTTTATCATAAGATTTTCCCATTGTTTTTTAATTTCTGAAAAGGGGGCACCAAATATGGGGCAAACAAATAGTTATATTGCAATTCCTTCTCTCCTAAAGGTAGAAAAGGATGCACTTTCAAAAATTGGCACTTACCTAAAAGATAGTGGCTTTCAAAAAGTAGTTATTTTTTTCGGAAACGGCTTAATTGATATGTTTGGAACAACAGTTATGCAATCCTTAAAGGATGCAAATATCGACGTCTTGGAGTACTCAGAATTAGATACTGTTCGCTTAGAAGACATCACAAGCCTTGCATTCGGTCTTCCAAATAAGACACAAGCGATTCTTGGCATTGGAGGTGGTAAAGTAATTGATGCAGCGAAATATAGTGGTTTTTTACGCAAACTACCATTTATCAGCATTCCCACCTCTGCCTCCAGTGATGGGTTCTCTAGTGCAAGCGCTTCCCTTTTAGTAGAAGGCAGACGAAACTCCGTCCCTGCCAGAATGGCACACAGCATTATTGTGGATTTAAATGTTATAAAAAGTGCTCCTGAACGTTTTTTATATTCTGGAATTGGTGATATGGTATCTAAAATTACTGCTATTTACGACTGGCAATTTGAAGAAGCGAATGGTTATACAAAAGTAAACGACTTTTCCATAATGATAGCAAAAAAAGCGGTAAACAGCTTCGTTCGTACGCCATTTACAAATATAAAAGAGGATTTATTTCTAAAAGAACTAGTCGACTCACTTGCTATGAGCGGAATCGCAAATGAAATAGCAGGAAGCAGCGCTCCTACCAGCGGCAGCGAACATCTTATTTCTCATGCACTGGATAAATTATTACCGGAACCACAACTTCATGGTATCCAAGTTGGTATTGCAACCTACCTGATGAGTTTAGTACAAGATCACCGTTGGAAACGAGTTAATACTATTTTTACAGATACTGGATTTTTTGATTATGTAGAAACACTTCATTTAGATATCGCAACCTATGAAAAGGCAATTGATCTTGCGCCAACCATAAAACCTTTTCGCCACACTTATCTACACGAAGAAAAGTACCGCATACAGGCAAAAAAAGTTTTACACGAAGATAAAACCTTAAAACAAATTTTTCACTTAGCATAAATAAAAAGTGGCTAAAGATAGTAACTCCTATCTTTAACCACTTTTTTAATTATTCACTCCATGATGCGCCTCATAACTATTCTCTGTCAATGGAAGAAACTTATAATTATTCTTTGTTCCCCATTTTAATATTTTTTCCACAGCTACAACACTATAATCCTTTACATCATGCTGTAAAACAACAGAACGCCGTTTTCCCTGCACACCTGAAATAACATTTTTTGCTACCTGTTCTGCTGTTTTTGCCTTTCCAGCATCGTCACTGTCTACATTCCAGTCATAATAATGATAACCTGCTGCCTCCACTTTTTTGGTAAGCACCGTCATGATTCCTGTACAAAACTCCTTACTAATCGTGTTCGAACTTCCACCTGGAAAACGCAATAACTTGCTCTTATAACCAGTCTGCTTCTCAATAATGGCATTCATTTTGTCAATATCCTCGAAGAAATTTTTCTTATTATGATACACAAAACTATACTGATGCGTATAAGAATGTATTCCAACTGCATTCCCAGATTCAAATTCTTTCGCAATTAAGTCTTGATATTCTTTATATTGGTTTGTCACAAAAAAAGTTGCCTTTGCATCATATTTGTCCAATATTTTTAATAGTTGTTCTGTATATGGACCCGGTCCATCATCGAAAGTTAAATAAATGATATTTTCATCCTCTGGTTCTGGCATAGGAGTTAGCGGTATTTTATTCTTTTTTTTATCTACAATTACCTTTCTTTGCACAATTACCGTTTGATTCTGTTTATCCGTCACCTTATATCGGATTTCATACTCTCCAGCTTTATCAGTATTTACATTTCCACTGATTACAACCTCTTTCGTCAAATCTTGTCCCTTCGCATCACAAGCAGAATATCCTGGCTCTTTATATTTTTCTCCTTCCATTAACTTCACTATACTTTCTCCACGTATCGTTAATTTAGGCGGTTTTTTATCAACTCTCCCATTCGATAACATTTGATAGCATAACAATGGAGCTAAAATAATCGTAATTACCAACATCACAATCAAAACTTCTTTTTGCCTTGCTCCCAAATGATCTATGTAATACGCTCTTCTAGTTCTTACATTTCTCCTTCTTACATTTCTTCTCCTTAAATCTCTGCTATTTACTCTTCTCCTTCGAATCTTTTTCAATCCTTTCATCCTCTCATTTTACCCCAAGAAACATTCCATTCACTGTTTCCTGTTATAGCCCTTTCATTCTTTTTATTATTTCTTTATAAATTATTTATTAAGAAATTTTCACATTTTCCCTTATTTCCATTGCTTATTATACCACGAATTCATAGAAGATAATAGTAGAAAAAATCAGAAATCTAAAAACTTTTTTACACAAGTTCGGATGCTGACTTCCAAGTTGATACATCAAATGTCTTTCCGTCTTCTCCATAAATTGTTGTATTACACTGAAAACTTCCACGATGAATACCATGATTTGTAGTTGCTCTTGATACTGCATCAAATGCTCCCTTATCTGATTCACCTCTGGTATCCACGGCACTAGAAGAAGCTACCATATTGGTTCCAGATAAATAAATTCCTTCTGATTCCCAATACTGTGCCCAACTAATGCCAGCATAAACATATTCATACTCTTCCTGGTTCTGTTGCTGTGCGATAATGTTACTTGTTTCCTGTGCAGATACTGGCATCTGGAAATTTCCAGCCATCATAGCGGTTGCCGCAAGTACTGCGCATGCTCTAAATGCTTTATTACGTTGCATATTCATCCTCCTGTTTCTTCGTAATTTTTTCATATCAATTATTGCATGTTTATATGTTCATACCAACAAGTTTATTGGTGATTTTTTTTCAATAATTTTGTTGCGAAAATTTTTCAGTATAGAATGAATTTCTTAAAAACTGTCCTATAGAATCCAAAAAGCTTAAGTCCGCATTTTGCATCCTTAAGCTTTTTTATTCTTTATTTTACACACCCAACTAAATCATTAATATCTTTCACGCCATTCTTTTCACAGAACTGTTTCATACCATCAATCACTTCTAAAGTAACATTTGGATTATGAAAATTCGCAGTTCCGATGGAAACAGCACTTGCACCAGCCATAATAAATTCAAGTGCATCCTCCGCACACATAATGCCTCCCATTCCAATAATCGGAATCTGTACTGCTTGTGCTACCTGATATACCATACGCACTGCCACAGGTTTTATTGCAGGACCGGATAACCCTCCTGTTTTATTTGCCAATGCAAATGTTTTTCGATTTACATCAATCTTCATCCCCGTCAATGTATTGATCAAAGACAAGGCATCCGCACCACCTGCTTCCGCTGCTTTTGCCATTTCTGTAATATCTGTTACATTCGGGCTGAGTTTCATAATCACTGGCTGTTTTGCCCGTTGTTTCATTTCTTTTGTGATTGCCTCCACTGCTTTTGGATCTTGTCCAAAAGCAATTCCACCCTCTTTTACATTTGGACAAGAAATATTGATTTCAAGCATATCTACTGGTTCGTCTGCCAGTCGTTCTACCACTTCACAATAATCCTCTATACTTCTTCCACAAACATTTACAATAATGCGTGTATCTGGAAATTGTTTTAAATATGGAATATCTCTCTTGGCAAATACATCAATACCAGGATTTTGGAGACCAATCGCATTAATCATTCCTCCATATGTCTCTGCAATTCGTGGCGTTGGATTTCCCTGCCATGGAACATTTGCCACTCCTTTTGTTGTTACTGCCCCAAGCTGATTCAAATCAACAAAGTCACTATATTCTGCTCCAGAACCAAATGTTCCAGATGCTACGGTTACCGGATTGTTCCATTCTACTCCGGCAATATTTACTTTCATATTTACACTCATTGTTTTCCTCCATTGTAAGGCATTCTATAATTCTACTTCTTCTGCATAAAATACAGGACCATCTTTACATATACGTTTATTTTTTACATGCGTGTGTGAATCTACTTCTTTGGATTGACAGACACAGGCAAGACAAGCACCAATTCCACATGCCATCTTTTCTTCCAAGGATAGTTGTGCCTTCAGACCTTTTTCCTGTGCATAAGCTTTTACACCACGAAGCATTGGCGTAGGACCACAGGCAAAAATAATATCTCCCTGTACATCCTTTTCACGGATTGCATCAATAACATTTCCTTTTGTTCCTACACTTCCATCTTCCGTAGATACAATAACCTTTCCGTAAGGTGTAAATTCATCCTTTAAAAACAAATCATTATTTCTATAACCCAGTACCACTTGAACCTCACAATCCAAGCTTTTTGCCAGTTCAAGCATTGGTGGTATTCCAATTCCTCCACCAATCAAAATCGCCTTTTTTCCTTCCAATGTAAATCCATTTCCCAAAGGTCCCATCACACGAATCGTATCTCCTGCATTCATTTTCGAAAACTCTTTAGTTCCCTTTCCAACTACACGATATACCAAACGAAGTGTCTCATTTTCTCGGTCAATTTCACAAATACTAATTGGTCTTGGTAATAATTGACTCCCCTCTTTACAATAAAGAGAAACAAACTGTCCTGGTTTTGCATTACATGCCAAATCTTTATCTTTTATCCACATGCTGTAAATACCATCTGTTACCTTTACCATACTGGTAATCACAACATTTTTTATCACTTTATCCGACATAAAGGCTCCTCCTACTTTCCTGCCAATGCAGAATTAATATCTTCTCTCATATCCAAAACTGCCTGTCTGGATGCATCTGCAAAGTTTTCACTGCCAAATTTGCTGTATTTTTCCTGTTTATAAGCTGCAATAATACCTCTGGAAGAATTGATGATTGCACCTAACCCATCCTTATTGAAATAAGGTACTAAATCTTCTGCCTTACCTCCCTGTGCTCCATATCCTGGCACAAGAATAAATGTTTTTGGCATAATCTTACGAAGTACCTTTCCCATTTCTGGATAAGTAGCTCCCACAACACAGCCTACATAACTATACGCTTCTCCCATATGTAATTCGCCCCATTCGGCAACTTTTTTTCCTACCAATTCGTATAATGGTTTTCCATCTACTAACTGATCCTGAAACTCTCCACTTGATGGGTTTGATGTTTTTACTAAGACAAAAATTCCCTTATTTTCTTCTTTGCAGATATCAATAAACGGTTGAATCCCATCTGAGCCAAGATATGGATTCACCGTTACAAAATCTTCATCAAATGCCGCATAACGCTTGCTTCCTACCTGCACTTTTCCTACATGTCCCACTGCGTAGGCTGCCGATGTAGAACCAATATCTCCACGCTTAATATCACCGATTACAACTAAGTCCTTTTCCTTACAATAATCAACGGTCTTTTTAAAGGCAACTAACCCAGGTATTCCAAACTGCTCGTACATAGCAATCTGAGGCTTTACAGCTGGAATCAAATCGGCTGTAGCGTCTACGATTGCTTTATTAAACTGCCAGATTGCTTCTCCTGCACCTTCCAGTGTTTCTCCGAATTGTTCAAATGCCGCCTTCTTTATTTCTTCTGGTACATAATTTAACATTGGGTCCAAGCCAACTACAATCGGTGCTTTCAAATCTGTAATTTTTTTACATAGTTTATTAATCATCTCTGTTTTCCTTTCTATCGTAAAATGTTTGCTAATCCATCCTTACGGTAAGCAAAGCATTTATTTTACTTAACAGTCTTACTAACCAAACCTATGGAAACTTTTTTATTTTGTAAAATCATATACAATCTTTCCATCTACTAGCGTCTGATACACTCTTCCTTTTACCTGTTTTCCATTAAATGGCGTATTTTTGCCCTTGGATACAAATGTACTCGTATCAATCGTATAGGTTTCATCAAAATCCGCAATTACAATATCTGCTGCTTTTCCAGGCTCTAAACGTCCCTTTTCAATGCCAAGTATTCTGGCAGGATTGTAACTCATCTTTTCTACCAACTGCATCTTCGTCAAATATCCCTGCTCAACCAATTCCGTAACAGTTAATGCAAAGGCAGTCTCTTCCCCTACTATACCAAACGGTGCTTGTGCCATAGATTTTGCCTTTTCTTCTGCACTATGAGGTGCATGATCGGTAGAAATTACATCCATAATGCCATCTCGTAACCCTTCTTTCAAAGCCTGTACGTCTCTTCTACTTCTAAGCGGTGGATTCATCTTATAATTCGCATCATCACAAGGAATATCTTCATCTGCCAAGGTGAAATGATGTGGGCATACTTCTCCTGAAACTTTATATCCTGCATCTTTTGCCATTTTCACTAGGGAAACACTATCCTTTGTTGAACAATGGCATAAATGTAACTGTGCTCCTGTTTCATTTGCCAAAAAAATATCTCTTGCAGTAATGACATCTTCTACGGAATTTGTAATTCCTTTTAATCCTAATTCTTCCGCTCTTTTTCCAGCATTTATTACACCACCACGAACAAGCTGTTTATCTTCGCAATGTGCCATTACAACTAAATTATTTTTTGCGGCTTCCTTCATTCCCTCTACATAGACTAAAATGTCCATAACTGATTTACCGTCCTCGCTGACAGCTACAGCTCCAGCTTCTTTCATACCTTTCATATCAGTTACTTCCACACCTTCCTGTCCCTTCGTCACTGCACCAACAGGTAAAATATGCACGACAGAATCTGTACGTTCTTTTTCTTTTACCCATTCTACCATCTCCTTGCTGTCAATGGCAGGATTGGTATTTGGCATTGGGCAAACAGAGGTATACCCACCTTTTGCAGATGACATAGCTCCCGTTTTAATCGTCTCTTTATACTCAAACCCCGGCTCTCTAAAATGTACATGTAAGTCAATAAATCCTGGCATAACATACTTTCCAGATGCATCAATTACCTGATCTGCTCCATCCGTTGCAATCGTTGCAGCAATTTCTGAAATAACACCGTTCTCGATTGCCACATCAAACACTCCATCCATATTAGTAGATGGGTTTAAAACATGTCCATTTCTTATTATTGTTTTCATAAAGCCTCCATTCTACGCCATTTTGGCATGGTTCGATTACTAAATTGTAACAGGCATTTCTGCCTGCTAAACTGTTCCACTGAATTCTACTATTAACAATTCTACACCGATTTGATCTAAAAGTAAACCTGTTTTGATTTCCTGCTCTACCTGTGCACAACGCTCCAAATTTCTAATAATTTCTTTCCCTTTGAAGTTTTTCACCTGCGATTGATACTTTCGCACAGTAAACGGAGGTATCCCTACTTTTGATGCAACCTCTCCAGCAGCCAGTCCCAAACGTGACAAGTCTTTTAGCTGATTTAAAATTGTAAAATGACGGATAATTAAAAATAAAATTGACATTGGTTTTTCTCGAACTTCCAATAAATCATAATATAGTCTCAATGCCTGATCCTGATCTTTCATACCAATTGCATCTATCATTTGAAAAATCTTTCCCTCTGTTTGTTCTACGCAGACCTCATCTAACATTTCTCTTGTAATAATCGTTTCGTCCATACTGTAAGCAATGAGTTTATCCATCTCATTCTCCAAGCTTTTCATATCGACTCCAACCTTTTGAAAGAAATAAAGAAGATTCTGTTCTGTTATATTCTTCCCATTTTTCTTCAAATATGCTGCTGCCCAGACTTTTAAATCTTTTTCTGGCAATCCATTCAATTCAGCAACCGTACCAAGTTTTTTTACTGCTTTAAATAATTTATTTCTTTTATCTACTTCCGCTTCGACAAATATAATTTTTGTGGTATCTGGCATAGTTTTCAAATAATCTGCAAAGTCATTTTGTTTTTTAAACAGTCCGCTGTTTTCAATCAAAATCAATCTTTGTTCACTAAAAAAAGGAACGGTATCTGCTATAGACTCTACCTCGCCTAAGTCTATATCCTTTCCTTCAAAATAAGAATAATTCATAGTATCTTCCAGGGGCAATATTGCCTCCCTTAATTTATCACGATAAAGAAGTCTCAGATAATCCTCCTGTCCATATAATAAGTATACAGGTGAAAATTTTCCTTCCTTTATATGTGCCACTATCGTCTTCATATGCACGCTCCTACTCCAATAAAAACTCACTCAATACAAGATTGCTCACATCAATCCCATAATCCGTAAGAAATACACAAAACTCGTTCTGTCTTAACACACCCTGCTTTTCCAGTTTTTCTAGAACTTCTCCATATACCTGCTCTATCTGTTTTCCAAAGCTTTTATAAAATGCTGCTTTTTCGATGCCGCATTGCATCCGCAGACCTAAAAACATAAATTCTTCCATTGCCTCTCTAGTACCAATATGTTCTACCTCTCGTTTTCTTTTTTCACTGTTCCCAGCAACGCGGATATATTCCTGCATCTGCAACGGATTATGAAAACGTTGGTCCTCAAAAAAGGAGGCAGCTCCCAAGCCTATACCAATATACGGAATACGCTGCCAATAGGATGAATTATGTTTTGATTCAAATCCTTTCTTTGCATAATTAGAAATTTCATACCTTTCATAAGCATGCAGAGAAAATATTTCTTTTGTTCTCTCATACATTTTTCGGTCCAATGCCTCATCTGGAAGGTCCTTTTCACAAGCTTTTCCTTCTCCATAAAGTTCCCAAAAGGGGGTGTGCTTCTCAATAATCAAACTATAAGAAGAAATGTGCTCCGGATTTAACTCTACAATTCTTTGCAAGGTTTCCTCGTATTTTTCTAAAGTCTGTCCCGGTAATGCTGACATCACATCAATACTGATATTATGAAACCCACATTCTCTTGCCTGTGTATAGGTTTCTAAAAAATCTGCATAACTATGCGCTCGTCCAAGCAATCTCAACTCATCATCATGTGTAGACTGCAATCCTATACTGATACGATTGATGCCCATAGCTTTATACTGCTTCCATTTTTCTCTATTTGCAGTTTTAGGGTTTACCTCCAATGTAATCTCTAAAGAACTTCTGTCAGAAATAGAAAATACCTTTGCAATTTTTTCAAGAATATCACAAATAAGAGAAGGATTTAGCAGCGAAGGCGTACCACCGCCAAAGTAAATCGTTCTCACCTGATATGCCTTCGCCACTTCTTGATAGCTTTCAATCTCTTGTAAAACTGCCTGCACATACCGTTCTTTTTCCGCTTCATCCGTCGGTGTTGATAAAAAGTCACAATATCTGCATTTTTTCAAACAAAAAGGAATGTGTACATAAATTCCCACTTCTTTTCTATTTTTCTTTTTTACCATATTGTTTGCCCTTCTCTTTTATTTCCTGCCACATTTCCTTCATACGCACCGGACTTACACCGGACAATCTTGGGAATGCCTTTTCCAATCGTTTGTACCCCATACTCTTTTGTTTTATGAGACGATTATATTTTTCTTTTAATTTTTCTGTTTCCTGTTTTCTCTTTTCTAACTCTTCCTTAAATTCTAAATAACGTTTGTCCTGTGTGAAAATATCTGTCCATTCTGTTTTCTTGTCCATGGCCTTTAAAACAATGCTGCTCATACTGTCGCCAACACCATCTGAAAATCCACGGATAATATCTACGATTTCGTTCATCAGGCGCATCTGTTTCTTCCATTTAACAATATTGGATACCGTCACATACATATCTGCTAGGAAAACGAGAAAAGAAAGACCTAACACTCCAATCTCTATTCTATATGGTATCCACATAACAAATTTTTCTATTGGCGGATGCAGAATATCTACCACAATCCAACATACAATTCCCCAAAGAATGGAAAATTCCAGACACACATATCCTTTGATATTAAATGGTCTTTCCGAATAGTCCCACCAATATTCATGAAATATTTTTTCCAAAACATAACCAGTGATATATTCGATCACCGAACTAAGGATAATCGCACAAAAAAATACAAGTACAACTCTTTCTCGAAACGGATATAAGCATGCCACCACAACAGTACCACCACAGCCATAAATCGGACATACAGGTCCATTTAAAAATCCTCTGTTTATAAATTTGCCAGTATGCACTGTTGCATAACATACCTCAGCACACCATCCCAATATAGCGTAAATCAAAAAAATACTACACCATTCATACCATGTATACCCCATTACAAACATTTCCTCCCTTTTGCCCCTAGTATCCTATTTATTCGTCATCCAATTTTAATACACTCATAAATGCCTGCTGTGGAATTTCTACGTTTCCAACCTGACGCATACGTTTCTTTCCTTCTTTCTGTTTTTCAAGAAGCTTTTTCTTTCGAGAAATATCTCCACCATAACATTTCGCCAATACATCCTTGCGCATGGCTCTTACAGTCTCTCTAGCAATAACTTTACCGCCAATTGCTGCCTGAATTGGTATTTCAAATAAATGTCTTGGTATTTCTGTTTTTAATTTTTCACACATCTTACGGCCTCTCTCATATGCTGTATCTGCATGAACAATAAAGGATAACGCATCTACTTCTTCTTTATTTACAAGGATATCAAGTTTTACCAATTCAGAAGGTACATATCCTTTCATATCATAATCAAACGAAGCATATCCTCTGGAGCGGGATTTTAAGGCATCAAAGAAATCATAAATAATCTCATTCAATGGTAAATCATACTTTAATAACGCTCTTGTCGTCTCAATATATTCCATTCCAAGGTAAACGCCTCTTCTCTCCTGACATAAATTCATGATTGGACCAACAAATTCTGTTGTAACCATAATTTCTGCCGATACAATAGGCTCTTCCATATGGTCAATTTCAGATGGGTCTGGTAAATTGGATGGATTTGTAATTTCTATCATTTCTCCATCGGTCTTATACACCTTATAAATTACACTTGGTGCGGTTGTTACAATATCCAAATTGTACTCTCTCTCTAAACGCTCTTGTATAATTTCCAAATGTAATAACCCTAAAAATCCGCAACGGAATCCAAAGCCCAATGCAATCGATGTCTCAGGTTCATACTGCAATGAGGCATCATTTAATTGTAATTTTTCCAATGCATCACGCAAATCCGGATATTTTGAGCCATCCGCAGGATACAATCCGCAATATACCATAGGATTTACTTTTTTATAACCTGGAAGTGCCTCTTCACATGGACGTTCTGCATCTGTAATCGTATCACCAACTCTAGTATCTTTTACATTTTTAAGACTAGCGGTCACATAACCTACCATACCTGCCGTCAATTCTTCACATGGAATAAATTGTCCAGCACCAAATGTTCCCACTTCTACTACTTCTGCTTCTGCCTGTGTGGCAATCATCCGCATCTTTGTTCCTTTTTTCACCCGTCCATCAAACACACGGCAAAATACAATAACACCTTTATAGGCATCATATAATGAATCAAAAATCAATGCTTTCAATGGTGCATTTATATCTCCACTTGGAGCAGGAATCTGTGCAACGATCTGTTCCAAAACATCCTCAATATTTAACCCCAATTTAGCGGATATTAAAGGAGCATTCTCTGTGTCCAATCCAATGATGTCCTCAATTTCGGCTTTTACACGATCTGGATCTGCACTTGGAAGGTCAATCTTATTGATGACTGGTAAAATCTCCAAATCATGGTCTAATGCCAGATAACAGTTTGCCAAGGTCTGTGCTTCAATTCCCTGTGCCGCATCCACGATTAGGATTGCCCCCTCGCAGGCTGCAAGACTTCTGGAAACCTCATAATTAAAATCCACATGCCCTGGTGTATCAATCAAATTGAAAATATATTCTTCTCCATCCTTTGCCTTATAGACAATACGAACGGTCTGTGCCTTGATTGTAATTCCACGTTCACGCTCTAATTCCATATTATCCAGAACCTGTGCCTGCATTTCACGGCTGGTCAATAATCCTGTCTTTTCTATAATACGGTCCGCCAAAGTTGATTTTCCATGATCAATATGTGCTACAATACAAAAATTTCTAATTTTACTCTGCTCTATCACTAAATTCTCTCCTTACTCTTGTTTCCAAAACTTTGTCAAAACATGATAGAAACACCTTACACAATATCCTTTTTCTATACCATGCAAAGTGTTTGTACATATATGTAGTAGTATACCATATTTTTATTTTGCAAACAACCAGTGCAACGCATTGGTTTGTGTCAAGGGAACGTTTCCTCTTTTTATTTTCCCTTTACTATTCGCCTCCTCTTCTACTTTTCATAATGCAGACAATTCTAGCCTAGTCATACTTTTCTAATACCAATGCATTCTATATGCATAGAACGATAAATATCCTTTTCAATATCTTCCATCATTGTTTCATACATACCATCCGCTTTCGATTCACGTATTAACTCCTGCACTTCTTCTTCACTTATTCCAAGACCTATTACAATTCCTAAATTTTGTGCCACTACAGTTTGTTCGTCTTCATGTATAAGTGGTGCTTCGTTTCTATTTCCCAAAAACGCTAAAACATCTTTTTTATTTTCATGCAACACTTCAAAATCATCTAAATAGACATATTTTTCACTCTTATATCCATTTCGTATTTCTATGTAGGAAATACAGTCATTCTCTATATTAATCAAAACATCTCCATTTTCATAATAAAACTCACTATCGTAGCATGTTTTATCATTCAAAGCTGCGTTCGCCGAGTCAATTTCACCACCAATTTTTATACTCTTTTCATTGACCACTACTTCATTTTTCAATATATCTATTCTCATTGTAAAACTCCTTCCTCCTATTTATTTTTTTACATTGTAATTATACAAAAACTTTTTACGATTTTTATATAAATTTTCTCCTTAACATATTTTTTCCCATTATCTTTTATTAGTTCTCTTTCAGATGAATAACCATTTTCATTTGCATAATCATCTAATAACCTCGTATACTCTTTTGCGTTTGGTTTTAATTTTTCATTTCTTATTATATATTGGGCAACTTCCCAACTGTCTTCGTTAAATTCAGCATTCTGATTATAGCTTGTGGTTTTATGGACATATAAACCCAATTAGGCAGTGAAAATGCACCTGTATTTACAGGACCCCCCTGAACTACGGAAGTCGTTTTATCACTCAAATTTATTTTACACTTTTTTATTCCACATTCAATAAACATTTTTCATTCTAACCCCAGATTCCTTCATTGAAACTAATTCTATAGTATTTTGAAAATAATAAGCTAACATATTTTTGCACCTCCCCACTCAACGGATTTCCTCCAAATCATTCCTTTTCTTTTTTACACAAAATAGGTATAATAAGATATAGAAATAAAAGTAATAATTTGTTTATTGTGCTTATAGAAAAGGGGAAATTTTATGAACTTATCCAGCAATCGCATCAATCAAAATCCACCCAGAAATCGAGGCGGTAGGGCAATTCCAAATCGTGCTTCTGCACAGCCAACACCTTCCCGTCCACAGGTGCAACAAGCGAATACATTGAGCAATTATGGAACAATTACACGTATTCGTTCCCTCTATCTGGGACAAATTTTAAAAGGCGAGGTAACAGATCTTAGAAATACGGAAATTGTTGTTACTTTAGAAAATAATACTACTGTTGCCGGAAAATTACAAAACGGAAGCTGGCTTGCTATCGGGGAAACAGCAGCTTTCAAAGTAGCTTCTGCATCTCAGGAAAACATTATTTTAGAAGCTCTTCCACGTACCGATATGGCACTTGCAAATAGTACCATTCAAAAAGCATTAGAGGAAGCAGGCCTTCCTAAAACAGATAAAAACCAACAAATTGTATTGGAATTAATGAACAATCAGCTTCCTATTCACAGACAAGGAATACAACAAATGTTGCAGTTAGCTTATCAACACAAGGATATTCAAATCCCAACCCTTGTATTAATGAATAAACTGCAAATTCCTCTCACCGAAACAAATGCAGTACAATTGGAACGATACATCAATAATGCGAATTGCATTACTACACAATTACAAGATTTAGCATCCGACTTGACCAACCTTATACAAAAAACAGCAGAACCATACAAAGAGGAAGATAGGATAAATACAATTTCTACTACACCAGAGGATGCTTCTGCCCTTGCAGCAAATCCACAGAAACAGGTGACGGAAACTATCGTTTCACAAGAAGTTGCTAACAACGGTATAGGAGGCACATCTTCTTTTCAAACCGTAGCTGCTCGTATCATATCTTCTATATGCGACACCTCAACTTTAACTACTTCCGACACTAAAACAACGCTTCCAGATGCAATCTTGCAATTAACAGAACCAGAGCAAACGGAACTCGTCTCTATTTTAGAGAATTTTGATTTAACGGAAACAACAAAAGAAGCCATACGTTCCGGAACCCTCTCACTACGACAAGCTATTCACTTGATACGAAAAGACTTTGAACAGGCCTATACATTAGATATGGAAAACACCATTACCGATGCTCCCAATGCAAACACTGAACAAGCAAGTAAAAATAGTCACGCACAAACTAACGCACAAATGCTTCGTACCAGCCTGTTTGACACTCCTCTCATCCAGAAAATTGAACAACAATTTACTGATTTACAAATAGCAAACAAGGAACTTGGAGGCGCCTTAAACAATGTAGAACAAGTAGAACTGAGTCAAATTTTAAACCAATTCCCACTTGACGAAAAGGTTAAGGATAAAATCGTAACCGGAGAGATCCATACAAGTGAATTAATGCGAACCATAAAAACGGTACTTCCGTTTACACCAGAGCAACCTGCTGCTGCATTATTATCTTCCTCCACTTTTTCCAAGTTATTAAAGAAAGAATTATTAAATTCTTTTTTATTATCTCCAAAGGAACTGTCTCAACAAGGAGGAGTAGATTTTTATTATCGAAAACTAGAAAAACACCTACAAGAATTAGATGCTGTACTGGAAAAACAGTTATTTACCAGACAACAAACTTCAGATTTGCTTATGACTAATACGATGCAAACAAACGCAAAAGAATCGGTAGGACAATTAAAAGATAACCTGGATTTTATGAAACTTTTAAATCAGTTTTTTTCTTTTGTACAATTGCCCACAAAAATGCAGGACGCCTGTACACATGCTGATTTATACGTCTACACAAGAAAAAAACAATTAGCCAAACAACAAAATCCAATACACATTTTATTACATTTAGATATGGATTACCTCGGTTCCATGAATGTAGATGTAAAGCTAAAAAACAAAACCATTACTGCTAATTTTTCTATGAGTGATGAAAAATCAAGAAAATTATTAGAAAATAATCTCTCTCTTTTAAATGATGCATTATTAGAAAAGGGATATTTATGCAATAGCAAGGTATCTAAACCAGAAAAAGAGGTAGATATTGTAAAGGACTTTATAGAACCAGAACACGCAACACATGGTATTTCCCGTTACTCCTTTGATTTAAGAGCGTAATAGGGAAGAAGATGAAAATAGGAGCATTCTCTTTGTAACAAAAGAGTTGCTCCTATTTTTTATTTAATCAAAGGATTTTAACTATTCTCCTTTTTGCTTTTTAATTAAATCTTTGATTTCTCTTGCACGGTCTTTAATACGTTCACTAGCAGAACGACTGGTAATGATGGTAGATGCTAATCTGGCTGCTTCATCATATTTTCCAATTCTTCTTGCTAACTCTGCTGTCAAATACGTAACCGTCATTTCATCCATACCGCACATTGGAAACGATTCCTGTGAGAACGCTGTCACAAAGCCACCATATGCATTCTGAAGGCATTCTAACTCTGCTGCTTTTAACTCTTTCAACACCGCATCTCTATTTGGTGTATCTTCTGGCAAGTTTTCAGCCTTTCCGCGATATGTCCATCCCATCTTCAGACATACATAGGCCTTTTCACTGTTTTTGCCACCTTTCACAACTGTACTGGCAAGCACGAGTTTATAACGAAGTATCGCCTCATCATAGGAATATGCTCCTTCCGGCTGAGGAATTCCTTTAAAATTAATCGAAATTTTATCCTTAATTAATTTTTCCTGTGCAACTGGCATTGGTTTAAAGAAACGATTTAAAGCAGCAAATCCACATTTTGGACAAACTACAGGCTCATACTTTATCGAATCCGCAGTATCATATATTGGACGTAAATCCAATTCTTGTTTTACAAGCTTGTTTTTTCCTGCGCGTATCATCTTGGAAGTAAATTCTTTATCGCAAACAGGGCATTTAAATGTTTTATCAAACAAAACATCTACTTCCGTCTTTTTATGTGTAGCTACTGCCTCTCCCTTTTCTTCTTTTGGTGCTTCCTTTTCAAATACCTCTGCTTCTTTCATCTTACCAAGGCCAAATGCCTCTAATCCTGATAATAACCCCATATTTCTTCCCCCTTTATATTAAGATGTACTCTCGGAATCTCCCTTGCACCCACTTTTGCGACTGTTTTTCCGCCAGCTATACACAAATTTAATCAACGTACGCTTCATAAATTTGTGTATATCTGACAAAAACCATTTTGCAAAATCAAGCACAAAGAGACTCCGAGAGTACATTAAGCTGGTTTATACGAACTTTTCAGTGAAACAATTCGATTAAATACCAACTTATCTCCTGTACTGTCTTTTGCATCCACACAGAAATATCCCTGTCTTACAAACTGAAAACTGTCATATGCCTTTGCATTTGCCAATTCTGGCTCAACCCAGGCATTGTCTAATATTTGTAACGAATTTGGATTTAAATTTATGTTTCCTTCTTCGTCATAAACTCCCTTTTCTTCGTCTACTATATTTTCATATAGACGAACCGTCGCAGGTTTTGCAGTAGAAGCTTCCACCCAGTGAATTGTTCCCTTTACTTTTCTACCCGTAAAGCCGGTTCCACATTTTGTTTCTGGATCATACGTACAATGAATTTCTGTCACATTACCATTTTCATCGGTAATATATTCCTCACATTTTACAAAATATGCATTCATCAAACGTACTTCATTACCAGGGAATAATCTAAAATATTTTTTTGGTGGATCAATTTTAAAGTCTTCACGTTCAATGTAAAGCTCTCTACCAAATGGAACTTTTCTTGTCCCAAGCTGATCATTTTCCTGATTATTCACAACATCCAGATACTCAATCTGTCCTTCTGGGTAATTTGTAATTACAAGTTTTATAGGATCTAAAACAGCCATCATACGACTGCGTTTCAATTTTAAGTCTTCACGAATACAATATTCTAACATAGCATAATCTACAGAACTCTGGCTTTTTGATACACCACACAATTCCATAAACTTTCTGATAGATTCTGGTGTAAATCCACGTCTTCTTAATGCCGCAATAGATACCAATCTTGGGTCATCCCAACCATCTACAATTCCGTCTTCAACCAATTTTTTAATATAGCGTTTTCCAGTTACTACATTTTGCAAATATAACTTAGAAAATTCGATCTGTTTTGGAGGATTTTCCCATTCCAATTCACGCAATACCCAATCATACAATGGTCTATGATCTTCAAATTCCAATGTACAAATGGAGTGTGTCACACCTTCAATTGCATCTTCAATTGGATGCGCAAAGTCATACATTGGATATACACACCACTTATCTCCAGTATTATGATGTGTCATACGTGCTACACGATATAAAATTGGATCACGCATATTAATATTTGGCGATGCCATATCTATTTTAGCACGAAGTACCATAGAACCATCCGGATACTTTCCTGCCTTCATTTCTTCAAAAAGGCGAAGATTTTCTTCCATCTCACGATCTCTATACGGACTGTTCTTTCCTGGTTCTGTAAGTGTACCTCTGTATTCTCTAATCTGCTCTGGCGTTAACTGACAAACGTAAGCTTTTCCTTTTTTTATAAGCTTAATAGCCGCTTCATACATCTGATCAAAATAGTTAGATGCATAAAAAATCTCCGCTTTCTTTTCTCCTGTAAGCCACTCAACATCTTCTTGAATCGATTGTACAAACTCTGTCTTTTCTTTAGTAGGATTTGTATCATCAAATCGTAAATTCCATCTTCCATTATATTCTTTTGCAAGTCCCGCATTTAATAAAATTGATTTTGCATGTCCTATATGAAGATAGCCATTTGGTTCTGGAGGAAATCTTGTTACAACTTCTTTGTAAGTTCCCTCTGCCAAATCTTTTTCGATAATCTGTTCAATAAAATTTTTCGAAATCACTTCGCTCTTTTCTGAAACATTTTCCACCATGTCTCCTCCTTAAGTATCCATCGTATTCCTTTTCATTGCAGTCTTTTTCTACTACGGAACATTTTCTTTTCAAGATGCACTTTCCTAAAAAATCACACACACTTGCGTGGCATCCGCCTTCTGAGCAAAAAACTACACATTAATTCAATGATTTATTATAGCACATATTTTCCTATAATGCAAAAAGAGTTTCGCAAATCTGCGAAACTCTTTTTTCGTTACTATTTTCCATATTTATTTAAACTGATGATGTTTAATCGTCAATTTTGCACCCGCTACTCTTCTACTAAAGAAATGATAACTTTTCATATTATAATTTCTACCGTTATACTTGACCATTTTATCTCCATTTAATACAGCTTTGGCTGCTTTTATACAAGCCTTTTCTGTTGCAGAAACAAATTTTCCTGACTCATATCTTCGTAGTGCTCGTGCTAAGGAACCATTTGATACTGGTCCAAACTGATGTTTTTGATAGATAACGCCTTTTACAGAATTCGGGAATGAAGCAGACTTCTTTCTGTTCATTACTACAATACCAACTGCCTTTTTTCCTGCATAAGGTTCACATCCTGCCTCACAATAAATAATGCAAGACATATACTTCAACTCGGTTTCTGTGTATTTCTTCTTTTTTACACTTTTCTTTTTTACACTTTTCTTTTTTGCAGCCGGTTTAACCACAGACATCGCTTTGATGTTATTTTTTTTAACTACTGTAGGCTTTTTATCAACCATTGACGATGTCGCTGTATCTTTTTTCTCCACAGCTGCTCCTGTTGTTGTGCTTTTTACAGCTGCATTTGTTACTACTTCTGCACCCATTTTCACAGCTCCCTCGGTTGCTGTGTTTACTGCAGACTGTGTCACAATTGCTGCACCTGTAACAGTGTCTTGGTAATCCTGTTGTCTGTCATTTTCTTGTGTCATCTTGTTGTTGCTTATTATAGCAGTATCCACAGTAGTTGCTCCAGCTACGACTGTATTTTGTCCAGTAACACATATCCCGCATAACAATCCCGCTATAATAATCTTATTTAATTTCATAGTTAATCTCCTTTTCCTGCCTCCGTGCAATATGTAATCTCTAACACATAAAACACATCTCTGTTTTCAAATTACTTTTTATTCCTTTGGTCAGTAACAGTTGCTCACTACGCATAAGAGTATAACGGCAGATTGTGTCAAAATCAACCCCGTTTCCGATGACATTTTTTTACATTTTTCAATCTGTTAAAAATTTTTGTACACTTTTTAACCAAATTTTAATCTTTCTTTTTTTATTTTTTATACAAATTCAACATTGTATTCTGAAGTACTTTTTTTCTGATATGGTAACCCCTTAAAATCCAGGAAATAATTTTGTTAAGTTTGTAGATTTTTTTTCGCAACTATAATTCATGCACAAAACATTTCTAGTTTTCTTTGCATTTTTTTAGAACTTTTTCATAACTCATCTCTCCGCCAAATAGGTCTAAAGCACTACCTATCGTGACATTAATTCTATTTTTTCCCAATTTTTTTAATGCGTCCAAATCAGAAAAAGACCCCACTCCGCCAGCATATGTAGTCTGATTTCCTTCATTTTTTGCTAATATTGATACTAATTCTTTTTCAATTCCATTGGATTTTCCCTCCACATCAACTGCATGTACAAGAAATTCGTCACAATACGATGCCAATGTTTGTAATGTTTTTTCTGTCAAAATCATATCTGTAAATTTTTGCCAACGGTCTGTAACCACAACGTACTGTTCTTTTCCTTGTTCCAAAATTTGCTTTCTACAACTTAAGTCTAACACAAGATGTTCTTTTCCAACTTCTCTTACAAGTTTCTCCAGATTTGCATAATTTATTTTTCCGTCTTTAAACACATACGATGTCACGATTACATGCGAAGCTCCCTGCTCCAAAAAATAAGCAGCATTCGTTTCATTTATACCACCACCGATTTGTAATCCTTTTGGATAAGCAGATAAAGCACTTTTCGCCTGTTCTACATCCGCCTTATAATATTCATTCCCTACTGGATTTAATAAGATAATATGTCCACCTTTTAATCCGTCTCTTTGGTACATGTTCGCATAAAATGCCCCATCTAATTCAGAAACAAAATTTTCCTTTGCATGGTTTCCCCGGTCCTTTAAACTGCCACCAACGATCTGCTTTACTTTTCCATTATGAATATCAATACATGGTCTAAATTCCATTTTTCTTCCTCCTGCACTGTTTTTTCTTATTACAATTTACTGAATAAGCAAATATTTGTCAACATTACCCTTGTTTTTTCTATTATTTTCAAATCTTCCCTATCCAATCTCCCACATTTGTACGATATATATAATGAAGTGATGCCTGAATCAAAAATTTGTACTATGAACTCTGTGGCTTATTATGTATTTTATACCCACACGAACTGGTTCAAACTTTTTGAAGTTGGTATCAAACCTTTCTATAATCAATATTTTTAGAATAAAAATTAGGAGGCACGACAATGAATATGTTAGAATATTTAGCGCAAAAGAAAGATACTATGCATACGGTTTCACATCCTTTGGCACAAAATTCTGCAAATTTTAAATATATATACTGTTTTGGATTGGCTGTACTTGTATACGGTTACAAAGATCAACTACAAGCAACCCTGGATTGTTTTTCTTCTATATTAAATAGTTTAAAAATCGACCCAGAGCAACAAAAGAAATTGCCCGTGCAGGTTAAAAACTATTTTGATTTAAAAATAACCGAAGTCTTTCGTACTATTTCAAACAAACAGGAACAGTATTGTTTTATTGCAGACTTGTACCGCCTTTCTTTTTTTGGTCTCGTTTCACCCACATACAGTCATGATATTATAGACGGGTATTGTCAAGTCTTTAATTTTAGTGCCTCTGAAACTTCTTTTTTAAAAGAATTTACAAACTTAGGATACCAAACTACGGAGGATCTAAAAAAGCATACACTTTCTTATTATGATACAAAATTAGATTCCGCAGTTCAATTATATGAAAGCTTTAAACATTCTGGATATGACATTACTACTCCAATTTTAGAATATATTTTTCCATCCTTTTCTTTAACAAATGAAATAGAAGACTTACTTTTAGACGATGGATCCATCCAACGATTTGAATCTAATTTAAGAATACGTGGAAATCTTACAATTTCTAACTGTAGTACAGTTGTATTTGACCATGCAAACATAAAAATAGATGGTACGATTACGATAAAAAATGGTAAAATTATCATTCGCAATTCTGAAATTTTGGTAGAACGCTGTACACAGCCTTATTTACTTTCCATTACAGATACCCCTAATATTCGGATTGAACATACTACCATTGATTGTAATCACCAAACCGCTTTTTTAACCCAAAATAGCGGCCAATTAAAATTACGAAACACAAACATAAAAAACTGTACACAAAATCCAGCCATTAATTTTTCTGGTAATTCGGCGGATATTAGTACTTCCAACTTTGAAAGTTGTGCAAATGGAGCCATTCTCAATACTTCAAAAAAGGACTTATTTATCGCCTCCTGCTCGTTCTCAGATTGTTATAACCTGCATGGCGGCGCAATTCATTCTCATTCGTTTGCAAATACGACTATTTACAATTGTGTGTTCCAAGACTGTCATGCCAAATATTTAGGTGGAGCCATCTATTTTTCCAATTTGAAATATGGTCAAAGTATATTGCAATGTAAATTTGAAAATTGTTCTCCCACAGATAGTATCTTATTTAATGTATACGACCACAAACAAACTTTCCA
Organism: uncultured Lachnospiraceae bacterium; assembly: GCA_902786205.1. Lineage (GTDB taxonomy): Bacteria > Bacillota > Clostridia > Lachnospirales > Lachnospiraceae > CAG-411. Next base: position 25,664 of record CADABQ010000006.1, read on the forward strand.
ATAAAGAAATAAGTAATAAGAAAGGAGACGCATTATGCGTGTTGGTACCTTAACGAAATTTAACAAAAAGAAAAATTTATGGATTTCCAGAAAACACCCTTTATATATGGAAGCTACTGGATTTAAAACATTATACGCTGCGGCTGTTTTAATGCACACTCGCTTAAATAATAAAACAAATCCTTTTAGCAATTTTGAATTGGAGCGTTTAATTACGAAGGGATTTTCTTTATCTTCTAAAGATACTATTACCATCATGAATCTTTCTAAAGATGTGCAATTTCTAATTGATGAAATTGTTGCCGCCTTAGAAACAAGGAAAAAAAAGCTTTTCTTTTTGTTAGACTTATACACCGTTTCTATGTCTGATTACAATATTTCTGTAAATGAACAAAAATCACTTGACCTATTTGCAGATTTACTTGAATTTACAGAAGAAGAACGCAACCTCATTTTACAATTTGTTTCTTCTGCCTATTGTAATGAATATGACAACTGCCTGGTTCTTTATCACAAAATGCAGACAAATGGTTGGCCAGTTACTATGACAGACCTTTCTTATTATATGGTTAGTTACCCTTATACAGAAAATGTGCATCCCGAAGATATCAAAGAAGAGACTACATACTATTTTCGTGGAAATTGTTGCTTTCACGGTACCATTACCATTCCTGCAAAAACAACTGTACATATTTCGAATGCAATTGTGTCGATCGAGCAAAATTTTATCATAGAAGGCGGAACATTGCTGATAGAAAATAGTTCTGTAGAATTTTCAAAAGAAACACCTAGTAGCACTTTTCAACACGCTTTTATTCGTAGTCACCGAAACTCTACGATTCAATTAAAAAACTGTACTTTCCAATGCAGTCACAATGGTGGATTATTATCTGCAAGTCACAGTCTTATCAAAATAACAGATTGTACGATCAAAGATACCAGTTTCATATCTGCGCTTGTCATAAATGGTGATACTGCACGCATCCAAAATTGTACATTTAAGAACTGTTTTTCCTCTCAAAATGGTGGTGCTATTTTTATTCAATATGGAAATGCACAAATAAAACAATGCAACTTTACAAATTGTAATTCTCATAATGGTGGTGCTATTTTTGCCAATAAACATACCATTATTACAAACTGCTACTTTGATAATTGCTGTGCTGTTGAATTTGGAAGTGCTATTTATTATAATGGACCAATACGTGCAAACATTGAGAATTGTAACTACTCCCATTGTTATCCGAAAGATGATGTTATTATCCAATATATAGCTAGTAAAAAAACTTATTTTATCACCAAAGAAACTCTTCTCCGTTATTCTACCATTTTTAATTGTCCTGTCGTTGTAGATGATTTTGGTGTTTTAGAAATCCAAAATTGTACCGTTTATTTACGATATACACTTTTATGTAAAGGTACACTTCTTATGAAAAACAGCAAAGTATTTGGTTGGAATTTGGAAGGACGAGATTTATTTTCCTTTGAAACACCTAAAAATTGTCATTTTTCTAATTGTGAATTTGATGGAATGGAACAGCATGGTATCTTTCGTGCGGTTCGTGCCAGACTGCATATTAGCGGTTGTATTTTTCGGAATACGGCAAATGGTCGAGCCATTTATAATGCGTTTCTTCCTATTATAGATAATTGCATTTTTTCTTATTGTCAGGAAGGAGCCGTATATTGCCACGCAGGAAAAATCACAAATTCACAATTTATTAATTGTCATGCACGAAGTGGCGGTGGTATTATTATGTATGGTGCAAGAGGCGAAATTGAACACTGCCACTTTGAGCGTTGCACTTCCAACTATAGTGGTGGGGCGATTGATAGTTCTGGCAGTTATCATATTGTAAATTGTTCTTATATAGATTGTAAACCAGATAATGTTTCTTAAATGTCAAAAGGTGCTGTTCCATAGTAATAATCTACGGAACAACACCTTTTCTATCCTTTTTCTATTTTGCTTGATAATCCTGATCATTCAAGAAGCTTTCTACTATATATCTTGGACGTTGTTTTGTTTCCATATATATTTTTCCAACATATTCTCCAATTACACCTAACGCTATCATTTGAATACCACCAATAAACCAAACAGAAATCAAAATACTTGACCAGCCTGCAACGGTATCCCCCATACAATGACGCACAATAGAATATATCATCATGATCAACGCTATAATAAAGAATACCACTCCGCCCGTCGTTACAAAACGGATTGGTTTTGTACTTAGGGATGTAATTCCCTCCATAGCAAAGGATAACATTTTTTTCAATGGATATTTACTTTCTCCAGCAAATCGTTCATTTCTTTCATATGTAACAACAGTAGAAGGATAACCGATCATCGGAACAATTCCTCGCAAAAACAAATTAACTTCTTTAAATTGAGCTAACCCTTCTAATGCTCTTTTGCTCATCAATCTGCAATCTGCATGATTAAATACAACTTCTCCACCTAATGCATTTGTTAATTTATAAAAACTTTCTGCAGTAAAACGCTTGAAAAAGGTATCCGTTTCACGTTTACTTCTTGCACCGTATACAATATCATTTCCATTGTAATATTCGGTTAACATATCATCAATTACACCAATATCATCCTGCAAATCTGCATCCATAGAAATAATCATATCTGCACAATCCTTTGCTGTCATAAGACCTGCTAAAAGTGCATTTTGATGTCCACGATTTCGGCTTAAATTAACTCCACTAAACATCGGATTTTTTTCATGTAGTTCTTTTATAATATTCCATGTCTGATCCTTCGATCCATCATTTACAAATACAATTCGACTCTTATCACTAATTTTTCCTGCTGCAATTAGTGCCTCATATTTTTCCTTCAATTGTCTGGATGTCTCAGGTAGTACTTCTTCTTCATTATAACATGGCAATACCATATACAAAATATCGCTCATCTCTAGACCTCCTAGTCCTTTTTCTTAATCTTCCATTTTGTAAAGCTGCATATATACTATGCAACCCTGTAGTAGAGAACTCTATTCGCTATCCTTCATTATAACATAGAATACAATAAATACACAACTACTTCCTTTTAATCTTCATTTCTTTTACGAAACCACTTTTTTTAGTAAATAACTTTTTGTAATGATTTACATATTTTTTGGGAACATAAAAACTTGCTGTTTTTGCGATACCTTTCCATGTATCTTTACCAAAGGATGTTACTGCTCTACTTGTGAAAATGCATTTTTTTAATTTTTTATCTCCCGCAAAGGCTTGTCTTTCTATTTTTGTAATATTTTTTCCTATTTTTACAGTAACAAGTTCTTTATAATTTGCAAAGGCTTTTGCTTTCACTTTCACTACTTTAACTTTTTTACCGCCCAAATGAATTCTATCCGGTATCTTAATACTTGTTCTTTTTTTATAATTGGATCCTAGGATAGCAGCTTCATTTCCGCCTAAATATTGATATTTATATCCGGATTGAATAAAAACCTGTCCCTTTTTTAATTTAATCGCATAATATAATTTTCTACTATCCTTATAATTTCCCTTTCCTTGTATTATTACCGTACCCTTTCCAACTTTTTTTCCTGTTTCCTGATAAATCACATTATAATCTTCCGCCCCCATACCTTTTTCCACAAGAACTTTTGGATGATGTACCTTTCCATCCCAATAAAATTGTTTATGCTCTAAACGCATCTTTATTTTAGTGACAGATTTCGGGAGTACTTTAGCAATGGCCTGAAAAGAGTACATTTTTTCTTCTCTTACAATAGATACATAAATCACCTTACTATCAGATACATTTTTAACTGTTGGGATATAAGGTGTCCAAACTTTTCCATCCTCACTATAACTGACCGAATCTTCTTCTGTTATTCCAGTTATGATAACCGCATCATGCTTTTGTCCATCATACTCGCCTTCATAACCTGTGACCTTTATATCTACTTCTTTCGGGATTTTAACAGTATGATAGCCATTGTCATATCCTAAAAAACAATTGGATTCCATTTTTAAACAAGGTGCTATCGTATACGAATAATCCTTATCCGCTATGACATCTTTGTCTTCCCAAACATATTCCTGCGACCCATCCGCAGGAATATACTTTACATTACTAAATGCAATAGAATTGGTACGTCGAATCATATATCCACTGATAGCCCCCTCATCTAACATTTGTTTTTCTTTTGCATAAGCTTTAAACTGTATCTTTGCTCCCATAGCGGAAGCTGTTACTGTTACATTTTCTTGTGGGAGCATCTCCTTTGTCACAACTCCAACAGGAATCTCTTTTTTTAATGCCCACTTATCATTTACCGCATAGGTAAGCTTCGTTGTACCATAAGATACTCCTTTTATCGTTAACTCATACTTTCCTTTTTCTATTTGTTTCACGTATTCTATCTTTGCCACTTTCGTATCTTCAATCGAAAAAGTGGGCTGTAGTTGTTCATAATTCGCTGTGTTGGGACTATATGTACAAGTCAGTGTACAAGTACAATCGCGTGCCACTCCTACCATTTCATTACTACACCAAAGTTTTGTAACCGGAATATATGCCAGTGTCTTCACAGAGACTTTATTTTCCTCCCCCTCATACACAACTTTTTCTCCCGTATCCCATCCTATATTACATGCTTTAACCAAAAACGAATACTCGGTATCTTTTTCTAATACATTTATGGTAAAAGAAGTATCCTTTACCAAATTACCGTTGTTTAATACATTCCATTCCGAAGCTTTCTTATCCCATTGATAGATACGATATCCCTCTGTTCGCTGCATTTGCTCCCATTGTAATACAACTATATCATTTGTATATTCCTTTACTAATAAGTTTTTAACCGTTGGGAACTGTACATACACTTTGCAAATTGCAAAACACCTAAGATCCATAGAATACGCTGTAATTGTTGCTACTCCGCCTCCAACAAATGTAACAGTTCCATCTTCTTTTACTATAGCAACATCCTGATTGCTGGATTCCCATTTTTTTATTCCAGGATTTTTTGCATTATCCGGTACGTATTTTAAGACTTTCAATTGCTTGGTTGTTCCTATTTGTGTATAATCTGCATGTAATATGCTTTCATTTAATATAATTTGTTTTACTGTTACTGGAGACACTTTTACCATAATCTCTGCTTTTATTTTGGGATTTTCTACTGTTGCCCCTGTAATTACAACTTCCCCTTCCGCTACTGCAACAATGGTTCCGTTTTGAGCTACCTTTGCAATCGTGTCATCTGAAGAAGTCCAAATAAGATGCTGTTCTGCACCCTTTGGCAAAACACTGTATTCCATATAATATTTAAGCCCCGGCTGCAACTGTATCTGTTTTTCTTTAAATGTAACTGTACTTGCCTGTTTTTTTGCAAAATGTACCACACATTTTCCATATACTCCACTTCCATCTAAAGGCACTGCATAAACAAATACATCACCATACAGCTTCCTTGTCACTTTCCCCGAATCAGAAACAGTTGCAATCTTTTCTACAGATGTATACCAACGTATCTGTTTACCAGAAACTTTCTTTTCTTCTATAACCTTTCCACTAGAATCCTTCTTTTGTGCAACAAAAGTCTGCGCAGCCAAATCTACAGTGTCATCTGTAACCGTAATTTCTGTTGTTTCCATTCCATTTTTTAATATTTTTACACTACTACATAAATCCTCTTCTAAATTTCCCGTCGGTTCCAAACTTTGATTCTTTGCATAAGAGAAAATAGTATCTGACTCCTCCAGTTCTACCATTGGAAATATATTATTTTTTACAACAACGTTTCCATAGGTTCCTGATCTTTTACGAAAAATATTATTTTTATAATATACGCCTTTTTCATCCTTATAGGATGTTGCTTCACTATATGCATTCGACAAAAATCTGGAATTGGGCATATAGTATTTATTATCAGAAACGGTTAGCGACTTTAAATCACCATCTAGCATAATCAATGATTGAAAAATTTCAAGTCGGTCGCTTCTTTCATAGTCATAGATTTCATTTCCACTGAAACAATAACTTGCAGTTTTATCTCCCCCATAATTTACAATCTGTTTCTTGTTTGTACCTATACAGCCAAGTCCCTTATAGATATAAATTTTGTTTTTTGTACAATTTGCATTGGTTGCCAATCTGCTCATATTTTTTAAAAAGATAATGGTGTTATCATGTATTTCCGGCCCTAATATACCAAATACCAATTCCACATCTGAAAAAATACGATTCTCCTTTAGCGTAACATTTCCACCACACAAATTGCCTTTTCCAATGTTATAATCACTGGTAAGAAAAAGTGCATTCTTTCTTATTAATATATCCTCTTCTTTCGCATTACTGGAATCAAACACCATAGACCAAGTTTGATACGTACATTTTACTTCTATTATATTTTCTTCCACAACACAATCTTTTATATTTCCAAATGTCATAAACTTAGAATCTGCTTCACATATAAAATGATTTCCTGCAATTCGAATATCTTCTACATTTTTAGAATCTGCATACGCTACCGTAAAACACATGGTCCGGGTTCCTATAATTTCCGGATATTTTAACTGTACAGAATGAATGGTATTATTAATAAAATCAACATGCCGCACATATGCCTTTTCATCATCTTTGCTAAAAAAACCAAACTGTTCATCTCTTGCATTTCCATAAAAATCACAATTCATAATTGTAATGTTTTCTTCCCCCGCAGACCATATATCTAAAATCCCAACATTAGCCCCACGATATGTTCCACTCATTTGTTCCATTTGGCAGCCATCTACTGTTACATTTTTATTGCCTGTATAACAACAAAAATTGGAATATTGTTTATCTTCAAAATAGTAAGAAGAATATGCACCTTGTGGAATCAACAAATTAACCTGATAAATGTATACATGACTACTATACAACACAACAAATTGTCGCATATAATGATACAAGTCTACCTCTCTTGCTTCCACCTGAAAATTGGCTACATAAATATGATTAGCCCCCCATATTTCAAAAAAGAATTCTGAATATCCTTTTTCTTTTCTATAATCATTATCTGTAAACAGTATAGTATCGTTTCCATCCCCTACCAAATTTATATTACTATATCCTAAACGTAATTCATCTGCACATTTATATTCCCCTGCAGGCATATAAATAAGACCACGTTCACACTCATAGCTCGTTGTTTCATTTGCAAAAATGCCAATACTTTTTATGGCATTATTGATTGCATCTTCATCTGCCTGTTTTCCATCTGCTTTTGCCCCATATTGAAGTACACTTCCAATCACCCATTTTTTTCCTGTTTTATCCACATAGGTATCTGGTTGAATATTCGCAAATAAACCATTTTCCAGTTTTATTCCACCTGTCTCTTTTTGTTCTGTAACAAGATAACAGGCAGCTCCGCCATCCCCCATCGTATAATACCCTTTTGTTCGAACGTAAACACCTTTTGCTATATTTGTTTTTTTCATCGCATCTACCGTAGAAAACTCCTTTGTAGTATGTACGCTACTACCATATTGAAAACTCTTTAAAAAAGAATAATCCATTTGCTTATATTCTTCAGTATCAGCAATGGCAACCGTTTTATCTACCGCAACCTTTTCCGTTTCTGTTTCTTGTTGATTTACAGATGCATACACCACTCCTCGATTGAATAAACCTACTACAAACATACATACACAAAAGATTAAACACAATTTTAGTCCTTTCATTATCCTTTTCCCCATTAATATACTCCCCCCTTTCTATACTGTTATCTAAAATACTTTTTAAGTCACTCTACCATTTGGCAATACAAATTTTGCAACCTTTTTGCTTCCTTACAAATACTGTAACCTGCTTTTCTAATCTCCTCTTCCATATTTTTTCTCTCATGCTTTTTTGCAACTTTTAAAATGCACGCCGCCCATTGTGATGCCGGTGCTGCTAATGGTACAAATACACTTCGATCCGTAATCGCCACCTCTTTTGTAATTGTATCTGAAAAAATAGTATATAATCCAGATGCCTGTGCCTCTATCCCTACCACTGGTAATCCTTCATACCTGGATGGTAAAACAAATACATCCATCATTTGATACATTTCATTGACATTTGGAATAGAACCGGTAAAAATCACATTTTTCTCTAAACCAAGTCTGGAAATCTTTTTACGAATCTCTTTTTCTAATTTTCCTTCCCCAATCAACATTAAAATTGCATTTTTTTTCTGTTTATAAACTTCTGCAAAGATATCAATTAAAAAAGTATGGTTTTTTTGATACATAAAACGCCCCACATGTCCTATAACAAAACATTCGGTAACACCATACTGTATTCTTAACTTTTCTCTTATCTCGCTACGAAACAAAAAATTCCTTTCATCAATTGCATTCCGTATTGTGGTATATCCTTTATTATCCACAATTTTTTTCCCAAAATAAAAGGAAGCTGCACATTTTCCACATCCAAAAAAATCAGTTGCCACGCCTTTCATACGTGCTTTACAGTATTGTTTGATTGGCCATTTCCAATCAAAATTTATTTTTGAATTATGACTATGTGCAATCCGATGTACGATTTGATTTCTTTTCGCTTCCTGAAGTGCATAATATGCCAACGCCCCATTATGAGCATGAACAATTTGTATTTCCGGATGCTCCAAAAATAAATGTCTCATATATTCTCTATAATGAAACAATTTTGCCGGATGAAACCCTGGCGAAACAAAAATACGCCCTCCCATCTGTTTAATTTCTTCTTCGTACGCTCCAGTTTTCGCTTTATTTGCCAGAAAATCAAACTGCACAATCTCCCGATCCATATGCCGATAATAATTCATCAACATGGTCTCTAACCCTGCCCGATCCATATTACTGACAGAATGTAATACTCGAATCATCTTCTGCCTCCATTCTTTCTTTATGTACTCTCGGAGTCTCTTTGTGCCTGATTTTGCAAAATGTTTTTTTGTCAGATATGCACAAATTTATGAGGCGTACGTGGAGCGTACGTTGATTAAGGGAGATTCCGAGAGTACATCTTTATTATTTTATCAGAACAAAGTGGACAAGTCCACGTCAACTCCCTAAATTTCTCACCCAAAAGGGACTTGCTACACATTCCTTACTTACTTTCATTCAAACTTTTCCAGTTAACTTATAAAACAAACGATATATTTTAGGATGCTTTATCATTTTACATCGAATCCTCTGTTTTCTTTCCAAGGAACCATTTTGCATAAAACACTTACTGTTCTTAGTTAATATTTGACAAAATTCTTTATACTTTTGTTTTCCATATAAATCTTCCGCCTTTACCAAACACATTATGTATCCATACACATTATATAAATATTTATATTTTGCTTTTTCTTTTAAACGAGGAAAACGATAGGCTATACACATATACTGTTTTTTCAATGCTCTCGTTTCCTCTAACTTTCCATAATGAAACGATGTTCTTGTAATACTTTGGGAACCTTGAAAATAATAATACAGTGGAATATTTTGATACACAATTTTCTTTGCTGTTTCAAACAGTTCAAATGCTATATTTAAATCTTCATAAATAGCCCCTTTGGGATACTCTATCTTATTAAAAATATATTTACTATACAGTTTTGCCCATGGACTACAAAGCTGCTGATTTTCAAGCATTTTTTCAATTGCAGTTTCACGATCCAACATTTCCACTTCTGCACATGGAGCACTTACCTTTACAACACTTCCATAAGATAAAACATATCCTACCATTACCAAGTCTGCATTATATTTTTTCTGCAATTTTATCAAATGCTCCAAATATTTTGCATGTACATAATCATCACTATCTATAAATGTAATATATTCCCCAGTCGCATTAGAAATTCCTATATTTCTAGCAACAGCAACCCCCTCATTTTTTTTATGGATTACCCTGATTCTTTTGTCGTTTTTCGCATATGCCTCACATATTTCTCCACATCTATCCGAAGAACCATCTTCCACAAAAATAGCCTCCCAGTTTGTATAGGTCTGAGCCTCTATTGAGGCGATACAACGTCTTATATATTCTTCCGCCTTATACATTGGTATTATGATACTAACTTTGTCCCCCATACAATATTTTCTTGCTCCTTTTCTTTAATTATAATAATTGTCTATACCTTTTATTTTTCTTATAGTTTTCCGTTTTATCTGGTCTATCCGATACCATACATCACTAAGAAAAAGCATCTTTCGAAATACATCCCACTTTAACCTCTTCTTTTTTGATATATGAAAAAAATTTTTATTTTCTTCATACTTTTTTTGAAACTTTCTACGATAACCCTGATACCGCTCTTTTTCTTCCGGATAATTTATTTTTACTAAATAATAATAATCCCACAATATCTCCATATAATGAACAAGAAAACGATGCTTTAACTCCTTTGAAATTTTATCTTTTAAAAATATTTCCCGTTCTTCTAATACATACAGATATGTTGTTCTAGACAATCGAAAGGACCTGCTATAACTAGTCGGACGTTTTCTCCAATAGTAAAGAGAAACATCTGTATAAATCACCTTACTTGCCGCACATAGCAAATGCGGAATACAAAAATCATCCTCACCATTTATCCCTTCTGGAAAACGATTTCCTGCATCAAACACGCTCCGTTTATATAATTTATTCCAAGGTAAAATGGTTTTTATATTTCGTTTTGTCAATAAGTGATTCATACATTCTACGCCACCATAAACTTCTATTTTTATTTTTGTAAAATCAATCTCTTTGTCTTCCCGACATGTTTCATCATCCTCAATTTCTAAATAATCTGCTACCACAATATCTGCCTGATTTTCTATTAACAGCTGATGCATAATCTCAAAGTTTTTTTTATGCATAGAATCATCGCAATCGGAAAAACCAATATAGTTTCCTTTTGCAATGGCAATTCCAGAGTTTCTTGCTGCAGAAATACCTCCATTTGTCTTGCGATGAATTACTGTAATACGCGCATCCTCCTTGGCTAATCTGTCACATATTATTCCGCTTTGATCTGGCGAGCAATCCTCTACTAATATAATTTCTAAATTGCGATACGTCTGATGCATAATTCTGCGAACACATGCTTCTAAGTACCGCTCTGCACCATATACCGGTACAATAACAGAAATTAACTCCTCCATAACTTTCCTCCATTTTTCATCTCCATACTTTTGTAGTCATTTATCTTTCCTCTATAGAAAACGTTGTTGACTGAACTGCTGTTACATATATTCGCAATTATTTGAGACTGATAAGTGACATCTAACAGCTCTTTACAATTCGTTCCTGCATCCACTTCATTTACATATTTATTTTCTATGGATACTTTTTTCTCTGCCTTCCTTAAAAACCATTCATATTCAATATCCACATGCCCTACATCAATTGCCTGTCTTCCAGTATGATGCAAATCATATGCTAATATGGTAGCGGTTGGTCCTAAAGCAAGTAAATACAACGCATTTTTATCCTGTTTACAAGCCACTGTTTTTATTTCTTCATATTTGCTATATGCATCTCTTGCGGGTGCAAGAATACGCTTTACGGTATGTGCAGTCGCAAACAAGTCATTTCCAACACCTAGCCTGGATTTTTCTCCCTCTATCAATATAACGTCTCTATCCTTCCAAATCTGCTTTAACAACGCAAAACGATTTGCACAAAGAGATTTATCTTTATAGTCCATATAAGGTCTGGTCATGTTCGTGTTATAATATATCTTTTCTGGTTGCAGACAGGAAATCCACCCCTTTCTATACTTTCCCATAAATGTATACCAAAAAACTTGTGCTTCTTTTGTAAAATAATCCAACTTTCCAAATCCATCAGAAAGACAGACCAAATGATTGGCTGCATTGCTTTTACAAATCTCCAATAATCTCTGCTGCATTTCCTCTGAATAACCTTGAAAAGATGTCTGTGGAATACCAGCCATCCATTTATACTCGCCATCTCCATATCGACTTACCGAACATTTCTGTTTTATAATTGTTTTCAAAGTCTCTTCTATGGAAAGGATATTCGGATTCTGTTTTTCTTTTGCCTGCCTTTTCCCTTTCCAAAAATAATAGTTTCTTCTTATTTTATTTTTTGTTTTTCGAACGAAACTTATCTTTTTCCAATAAAAAGGCATACAAAGCTTGCAACATAAATGGGAAATCGCAAAACAGGAAAAATAATAGTATCGTTCTTTTGGCAACTCTGCCATTACTACTTTTTTCGCTCGGTTCCATTCTTTTAAAAATATTTTATATAATTGTGTTGCGATTTTTTTATCACCATTTTTTCTTGCCTGCTCATAATAATATACAATTGAATTTAAGGATCGATTTACACACATAGTGTATTCCTTTTCCTTTTTTTCACGAAAAAACTCCAATTTTTGTTGCAATGCTTCGGTACAATCTAAATACGATTTAGCCTCACAATTCTGCATAATGCTCCCCTGTCTTTTTCGATAACAATAAAACGGAACACTAATGCTGGCAATATAACATTGTTCATATAAATATTGATATGATACAAATTCATCTTCATGCAATTTTCCAATAGGAAAACGCATCTTTTTCCAAATGGTACGACGGTATAACTTATTCCATACTACTACATACTTTTCATATTTTTCGGAAAACATTTCTTTTAAAATTGTATCATGATCCAGCACACAAAACTTTCCCTCCTGTACATTAAAATCCATGGTATCTTTTAATTCTTCTACCTTTTGAAATTCGCACATACTAATATTGATATCTGGATTTTTTTCCAAAAATGTCACCATGTTTTCATACATTTGCGGAAGAATAACATCATCCCCATCTACAAATGCAATATATTCCCCTGTCGCCATTTCTAATCCTGTATTCCTTGCCTCTGATAGTCCGCCATTCTCTTTATGGATTACCCTAATTCTAGCATCCTCTTTTGCATATCTGTCACATATACTAGCGCAATTATCATCACTTCCGTCATCAATTAAAATTATCTCTAATGCTTGATAGGTTTGATTTTGAATGGATGCTATACAGGCCTCTAAAAATTTTTCTACCCGAAAAATAGGTACTATCACTGAAATCATATTTTCTCCTCTCTCGAAAAAGATAATTTTATTGAATTCTGTCCATAATTTGAGAGTTATAGTTTGCATCCTTAAGCTCCCCAATATTACGTCCCTGCAAAGATTCATTTACATATTTATGTTTTAATGGAACCTTCTCGTTTGCCTTCATTTGAAACCATTCATACTCCACATCTACATGTCCAATATCTAGCGCCTGATAACCTTTTTTTGCCAAATCATATGCTAAAATAGTTGCCGTCGGTCCAAGAGCAAGTAAAATTAACGTATCCTTCTCTAACAGACACGCCCGCTCCAACAATTCCTCATATTTCGCAAACGCATTTGTTGCTGGTGCTAATATCCTCTGAACCGATGCAGCAGTAGAAAATAAATCATTTCCTACTCCTAATCTAGACTTTTCCCCTTCTATTAACACAACTTTCCTGTTTTCCCAAATTTTCTTTAACCAAAAAAAACGTTTGGCACACGGGGATTTATCCAAATAATCCATATAAGGGCGTGTCATGTTCGTATTGTAATACATTTTCCCCGGCTTTAAAAAACGCATCCATTCTTTTCGATATTTTCCCATAAAACATCCCCAAAATTCTCGTCCATAAGCGTTAAACTTTTTTAAGTCTCCAAAGGTATCGGATAGACACACAATATGTCCTTCTAAATCGCTTTTACATATTTCAAGCAAACGTGCCTGCATCTCTTTGGAAAAATCTTGAAATGAATTTTGCGAAATACCTGCCATCCATTTAAATTCCCCATCCCCAAAACGACTAACCGAAACATGTTCTGTTAAAATTTTTTCATATGTGGCTTCTATCGATTGAATCTGCGGCTTTCCAATAAAACCTTTTGTAAGATTATCCTTTCCGATCCAAAAAGTACAATAAACAAAATGTTTGATTTTTTTTATAATACCTACCGCCATTTTTTCCCTCCTGTATAGCAATTTTTAGAACAACGTAGACAATTTCACATCCCCGCAAAGCATTTTTCTATAAAGTAAATTTAGTCAAAATCTTTTTTAAATACCGAAACTCCTCTGTTTTTCGATACAACAGAAAAAAAATCAAATTAGGAATTAACATTGTACAAATGGATAATCCCAAAAATGGCAGACCAATTTCTCTTGCTCTTGCCAAAATTGTGACTCCCACCGTTGCCTGCATACGTTCCATCGGTAAAATCACCCTTTGCAATCCCCAACATAGCATTCCAGAAAAGAGTACCACTCCAAGATACTGTAAACCATTTCGATAGTATTCCCACACTCTCACCTGAAACAATTCTCGATATACAATAGAAGGACGCACAAATGTCTCAATCAGACCGGTAAGCACAGTCCCCACATAAACCCCCGGTAATCCAAGATATTTAGCACCTAAAATAGAAATGCTTAAATTAGAAAAAGCGGTAACTAAAGCAAGCCACTTATCCTGCTCAAATATTCCACCGGCTACTTTTACATTGTAAATTGCACTTCTATGTCCACTTAAATAATTATGAAACATAATCAAAAAAATAGTAATCGACAAAGTTGTATATCCTTTTCCCAGCCAAATAACAATAAAAGGCGTCATTAAAGTAAACAGTGCAATCGAAGTAAACCCATATACCCAAAAAATTAAAAATCGAAAATTCTTAAAAGCTCTATACTGCCTTTCCCTTCCCTCAGATGCTATTAAATTTCCAAAACTGGCCGTTTGGGAATTCATAAGAATATTCATAAATCCATTTATATTTCGAATCAATGTATTATAGTTTCCAATTAAACCAGACGTTGCTGCATTGATCACCCAAGTTATTATAATGTTGTCGGTTGCATTCACACAGATAGAACCAATCCTTGAAATCACTAATGCCTTTACATTTTTCACAATAGGCGCAATTTCCTTTTTCGATATTGTTTTTACATTCTTATCTTTTAAATATGGATATAACCGATTCATATACCAATTAGTAACGATATTTTGCACCAATTGTACCACGGCTCCACTCAAACAATAACACAAAAAGTTTTGCGTCAGAAACAAACTAATAAGTTGTCCAGTCTGACAGAGCAAATTAAAAATTAAATTTATATTGGTGAATATATATCCCTTTTGTTCTGCATTGGACAGACTATACTTATAAGACACAAAGTAAGAACAAACTGTGTTAAATAAATACAGCAGATAAATAACATAAATGTTTCCGCCCGCACCAATAATGTCTTCCGAAGAAAGCATATGCGGGAGAATTGGCATAATCGCAATTCCAATCACGCCAATAACCAACGCAATCACGCGATACGCATTCTTATAAAATTGCATGTAAGATTTTATTATTTCTATCTCTTTGTCCGCTACAAGTTTATATAGACTGAAATTCATCGCAGTGCCAATTCCAAGCTCAGCAAAGGAAAGCATCGTCAAAATTTCTGTAAATACGCTTTTAATTCCATTATTTGCCAATCCTAGATATTTAATAAAAAAGGTTCTTGACACAAAACTATACAGCATTACTACAACACGGCTAAACGTTCCCCATGCAATGTTTTTTCCCATTTTTTCGATTCTTCCTCCAGAAGCCATATAACACCATCCTATCTATTGATTATTGCTAATTTTTTGCCTGATTCTCGTACATAACAATAACAAATGCACCCACTTTTTTTTGAGTAACCATAATACCAGTCTTTGCTTTTTGGTAAGAGGCTGCTCCAAAAATTCGCTTTGTAATGGATCTGTTGCGATTTGCTCTGCAATATAGAAAAGTTCCTTATACACCTGTTTTTTTGACGGGGCGCCTGGACGTACAAAGTTTACCAGACTACCAATGCAGACATCTATATAACTACCGACAAAGCGCTTCTTTAATGCTTCATACTTTCCTGCTTCCTCTAAAAAGGATTTTAAGCGCATCTGATTTTCCATTCCTTCCTGAAATTGATTTTTACGGTAGCTCGAAAGTGTCGTGTCTTCCCAACGAACATAATGGTACAAAGGCTCTCTGATAATGGAGATTTTCTCCAATTTGCTATAAAAACGAATAGAAAAATCAAAATCTTCTGCTATCTGTATTAATGGATCAAACATTACCTCTGTTTGCTTCCAGGCCTTTCGATCCACACAAATTCTCCATACAGCTCCAAAAATGTTTGTTGGTACCACATCCTCTGGATATACTTTAATCATCCACGGAATCAACTGTTCCCAAATTTCTTTTAACGTAAGTATCGTACCTGTCTTCCAAGGAAGAAGCTCCTCCTTTTTTTCTTTTCCACTCTCCGAAAAAAAAGAACATAAAACCGCCTGACTCTCTTTTTTTTCCAAGGAAGTTACCATTTTTTCATAAGCGTCTGGCTCCAGATAATCATCCACATCTAAAAAGGTGAGATACTTGCCTACTGCTTTATGCATTCCTAGATTTCTGGCAGCAGAAACACCTTTGTTTTCTGTATCGATTACATGTATTCTCGAATCTACTCTGTTCCACTTTTCTAACTTTTGTAAGCTATGATCCGTAGAACCATCATTAATAACAAGCACTTCTAGATCTGATAACGTCTGCGACAGTACACTTTTCATAGCTCGATCAATATATGTTTCTCTATTATAAACTGGTACAATTACACTTAGCTTAATCTGCTTCAAAAAAAGATGCCTCTCTTCCCTACTATTTGCACTTTCTTCCTATTTGTGCATGCCTAATTTTTTGCAAGTATATCTCGTAACTTAACTTTATATTTCGCTACAGAAAATTGAATTGTCTTTTTCCCATATGCCCAGATTCCCATTTGCTTCTTTAAACATTTTATCTCTTTTCTTTTCTTTAATAAGGCTAGACAGCGTTTTTTTTGCTCACTTGTCATCTGTCCACTCTTTATCTCTATCCTTTCTGATACATATACTCTTAATAGATACTCCTCTATCTGTCTTGCATACCTTTCATAGAATCCCTGTTCCTGATAAAACTGTTTATATTTTGTAAATAAGAACAAACTCTTTTCCATATATTGCAAATACTTTTTTTCCTCTTTCTTACCTTTTGCCTGCCTGTACATTAGAGAATCTTTATTATATCGACGATAATAATACAATGGCTCCTCCAAAACTTGAATTTGATTGCAGCCTCCAAGATAATATAGATTAAAAATAAAATCCTCTCCAAAATCCAAATCTGCTAAAAACTGTAACTCTCCTATTTTTTCACGCTTAAATAATTTATTCCACAGCACACCATATTGAAAAGAATAGGGCTGTTTCATAATTTCTTTTAAAAATCTTTTTTTTCCATACATTCCAGAAGTCGTTTCTGTTTTAGAAATTCTTTTAAAATTTGTATTTTCTTCATAAAATCCACATATCACTAGATCTGCTCTACTATCCTCCAGTGCATCTACTAATTTTTCAATCATATGTAATGCTAACCGATCATCGCTGTCTACAAATTGCACATATGTTCCGCTAGCAATTGCAAGACCAGCATTTCGCGCCATGGAAACTCCCTGATTTCTTTCATGAAGTACCCTTACACGCGAATCTTTTTTCGCATATTCCTCACAAATTTTTCCACATCGATCGGGAGAACCATCCTCAATCAAAATGATTTCTAAATTTTGATAACTTTGTCGCACGATTGAATCCAAACACATTTTTAAATATCTTTCTGCCCTATAAACCGGTACGATTACAGATACCTTCTTTGTATGTTTTCCTTCCTTCACAACATCTGTCTTTCCACATGACTTTATAATTTCCACTCCCTTCTTTTACCCAAATATAGTAACTGTTTAGCCGGGGTCATTCCTGCCTGGCTGAGCTATTACAAAATATACGAAAGATAATATATATAAGATTGCTCTGCTTTTGTCGTATTAAAATTTTTAATAAGCACTCTGGTTTTGGTAATTTTTCACAGCGTTCATAAGCATTTCGCACTTCCTCATTCTTTATCCATTCCTCTAGCTTTTTTCTTTTTTCTAATTTCGATACCTGTTTTGCCTGCACCAGATACTTCATTGCCAAACGGATTTCTCTCAAAAAAGTGATATCCTTCCATTGTTTTTCTTTTTTTAAATCTAAACTTTCTTTACAAAATGCAAGTACTTTTTTATGTAACTCCATTGTTTTTTCAAACTTATCTTCCCTATATTGCATCGCAAGAGAATTTTTATTTTCTATGCAATACTGATATCCAGCCTGTTCCATTACAACAATCTTTTCACACGCTTTTATATAACTTAGATTAAACAGCAAATCCTCCCCAAGAGATTGTCCAATTGGAAATCCCTCTACTATTTTTTCCTTTTTATATAATTTATTCCATACGGTACTAATCAAGCATTGATTGTAGAGAGGGAAAAATGCATAGGAAAATGTTTTTAGATTTGCAAACACTTGGCATTTTGGAACCTTTTGTTTCATCCTTCCATTTTTGTGTCTTGTATAACCTGCAATGATTAAATCACATTGTTCTGCCTGCATATTCTTTATAAGAGCTTCCAGATAATCCTTTGTCACATAGTCATCGCAATCTATAAATTGAATATATTTGCCTGTTGCTTCTTCTATTCCTCGATTTCTTGTAGCAGATACCCCCTCCTTTTTTTTATCTATTACACGAATCCTTTCGTCCCTTTCGCAGAATTCCTGGCAAATTTTTAAACTGTCATCTTCGGAACCATCATTTAGCAAAAGTAATTCATAATCTGTAAAATTTTGCCGACAAATACTATTTACGCATCGTGGCAACGTTTTTTCACCATTATAAACAGGTACTATGATACTAACGACAGGCTGCCTGTTTCTCATTGTTTTCTTCCTCCCTTCTATTTTCTAAGCGTTGAAAACTTTCTATTATGATAAGTAAAAGGAACCAATAAAACGTATTTTCAATACAGGTGGACGCAACCATAACCGTAAAATAACTGGTCATAAGAAAAAAACTTTTTTGGTTTCTCTTTGCTATATTAAAATAAGCATTTACAAAGACAAACAAACCAACGATTGTAGTTTCTATTAAAAATCGCATCATATCACAATGCAATCGGTGAATATCAAAACCAATTTGAACCAACATATAGTGTGTCATTCCAAGCCCTGTCATATTTTGTTCCAAATCACAAATTTGATTCAACTGATTAAAACGCCCCATTGTAAATCCATTTAAATCCATGCCAAACTGATTTTCAAACCATATGGCAAAAGAATCCGAAAGAATAATCGTAACAAATACTGGTGAAAGAATGAAAACCGTTTTTACAAAGAATTCCACTCCCTTGCTTACCGGCTTACTTTTTAAAAACGGGTTTAAAATAATAAACACAACCATAAAAATCAAATTTAATCGTTTAAAAGCCATAACATTAAATACACCAGCTAAAATAGAATGTATTCTCTTTTTTCTTGCATAATAATAAACAAAACACATAAAAAACACATCCGACATACTAGACTCCCATGGTGAATAAGATTCAACAAAGGAAAGACTTAAAAAATTTTCTAATGTAAAAGACGATGGCTTCATGATTAAAATGAAATTGAGTAAAAATCCCCAAAATATAAAATGAATGTAATAATCAAAATTATCACTGGCATCTAAATTTACAATCACAAAAATATAGAACGCTGGCATGAAAATGTAAAAGATATCTTTCCACATAAATAAATGGTATCCATTAAATGGAATAGCACAAATTGAAATCACTGCAAATACTACTACAACCAAACTAATTTGAAAAAATGTATAGGTATCCCATTTTACTTTTTTAGAATCCTTTTTATATCCAAATGCATAATAAAGTAATGGCATCAATCCAGAAACCAAAGAAAATATCCAAAATATATATTTATAATTATCTCGTAAATTTCCATTATAATCACCAACAAACCAGGAAATTGCAAATAAAGCAAATGTTACTCTTGTAAATGTTGCATTTAGTTTTAACATTTCTTCACACCTTTCCAAATGTATTTATCCTCAGGTACTAACCCCCTTTCTTCTTTATGTACTCTCGGAGTCTCTTTGTGCCTGATTTTGCAAAATGGTTTTTTGTCAGATATGCACAAATTTATGAGGCGTACGTGGAGCGTACGTTGATTAAAAAGTGGGTGCAAGGGAGATTCCGAGAGTACATCTTTATCTGCCTACTAAATTTTTTTGCAAAAGATAATTACTCAACTTTTGTATAATCTCCTCATCTACGGTCGGATCAAATTTTCGTGCAAAGAAACATTTTGAATTTATAAGTTCTTCATACTCTTTACTCGTCCAAACATATGGTTTTCCACGCCCCCAATCAATTTTTCTAAGACAGGCTGGTAGTTCCCCCTCTTTTCTTCCCTCTTGGTACAACCTTTTCTTGTATACCGAATTGTTTATAATTGTCTGTAAAAAAACCTCATCACAACATCTTGTATATCTAAAATATTTTCTAATCCATTTTTCTTGTTTTACCACCTCCTGTGCCAGTTGGTGGGTTATACTAAACCACTCCGGTCCCTTTTGGAGTTCTATTTTCTGACCTTTCAAGCGATCTACTCCAAAACAACGCTGCACCTTTAAAGAAACTAAATCCATCAAATACAATAAAATATATTTTCCTCTTTTATAATTTCTTCCATATCGATCCTGAAAAAAATAATACTGTTTCACTCTTTGAAGCTCCTTTTTACTCGGCTCCGGCCGATCAAAAGAAACAAACTCCTTCCCATTTTCTCTTTGAAAAAATGCGTGAATTTCATCTTGTGTTTTTATGGGCAAATCTGCACCGGATAATAAATGATAATACTGATAGTCTTCGTTTTTTATTGCCGCCTTTATTAAATTGATCGTACACTGCGCAATGGAATAACCT
The DNA here is from genome assembly GCA_902786205.1 of uncultured Lachnospiraceae bacterium. Lineage (GTDB taxonomy): Bacteria > Bacillota > Clostridia > Lachnospirales > Lachnospiraceae > CAG-411. Next base: position 46,559 of record CADABQ010000006.1, read on the forward strand.
CCCCAATTTATTTTTATCCTTGGTATAAAAAATACCCTTGAAGCATGTACGTCACTTATAATAGCTTCCATATCTATCTTTCCTGCATCTTGATCAATATGAATATATATATCATTCCTTTTATCATCTAGTAACAGCAATTCTTTTTGCAATAATGAAAAATGCTTATGTGCCATGATTAAATACGCATGTCTGCCCATCTTTTTTCCTCTCACTAATCCTAATCCAATCCTAATAGCACCTGATCTAAATATGCATAACTTTCCTGTCTTATTTTCTCTTTTTTTTCCTGAACGATAGAATAATCGATTGCCGTATTTGTTAATTGCTCCATTTTATCCCATTCCCCAAGTTGAAAAATTCGATCTGACAACGAAAACTCTTCTAACAGAGATTTTACTTTTTTTATTCTGCTGGGATTGGTTAAAAATGCTGCAAAATTTCGTTGCATAAGTATAGAAAAAACAGCACCATGAAATGTTCCAGTAAACACAAATTGTGCATTTCGAAACATTTCTATCCACTGAAACGGTGAAAGATTCACAGTTATCGCAGAGTAATATTTTGCGTACTCTCCTGCACCCAATAGTTTTATCCGCTTCTTTTTCATAAGTGTTTTTAACCGTTCCACTCCCTCTTTTGGTAATTTATCACAATAATACATAAGAATGTACTTTTCATTTTTCCATTTTTTTGTAACGTCATCTTCATAAACGGGGAAATTATATAAAAATGTAGGATCTGCTACTCGTTTTGGTCTTTTTCCCAATACCCTTTCTACTAAAGTTTCCGCTCCTAACTCTCTTACTGATATATGTGTAAAATTATGTAATCCTTTTTGTACATAATCTGGAATGGAATGTTCCAAATTAACGCTTCCGCAACTAGGCGCATAAGCCACAATGCGCTTTGCTTGCAGTCCTATTGCAAATTTAACACAGGATACCGCCTTGTCCTCATAATTCCAAACTTCATCACTTCCAATTATGATAACATCCAACCCTAATTTATTAATTTTCTCTGCACAATGTACTCTTTTCGTAAGATGGAAATTTTCTTTTTCTGCTTTGGAAAATGTCTTCGGAAGTTTTATTTTCTGCACATACGCTTTCAAACTTTCCCTTTTTGCAAAAAAACGAAAACACCCGCATACATTGATAATTTCATGCTTTCGGTTTACATAATTTATAATGAAAACGTTTGCCTGTGGATACTTTTCTACTAAATACTGCTGTAGTGCATAGGTCTGTAAAAATGCACCATAATTTTTTATATAATGATGTGTAATAATCCCAATATTCATTCTATTTTGTCCCTCTTCTTCCAAATACATACCTACTGATATACTGCTGTTGTATCTCTCACTTTTCTTTGCCTACTTCTACTTAGGGATGCGACTTTTCTTGCATCTGATATACTTTAAGTGTTTCTTTTACAATAACATTCCAATCAAACTTTTCCCGTACATAAGCGATACTTGCACACTGCTCCGTCGTTTCCCGCTGTAATAATTCCTGCAATTTTTCTTTTAAATCTTCTACATTTCCCTGCTTAAAACTTACTGCATATTGCCCCGCCAATTCTAAATTTTCTGGAATATCACTGATTAAGCATGGTCTTCCATATCCCATAGCTTCCAGTAAACTAATTGGCATCCCTTCTACATCACTTGGAAGTACATAAAAACTACAATTACTAAACAATTCTTCCAAAATATTTCCCTGCACAAATCCAAGCATTCGAATACGAGGATCCGTCTCTGCCATCTTTTTTATTTTTTTATAATACTCGCAGGTATGACTGCAATCCCCTGCAATCACTAATTTTTTTTCCGTATTGCACATTTTAAATGCCTGAATTAAATAATGGACACCTTTTTCTGGAACAATTCTCGCTAAAAAAAGAATATACCCATTTTTCTCTAATCCAAATTGTTTTCGGATCGCAGATACTTTTCTTTTCTTTGGCACAGTAAGACCATTTGGAAGATAAACCGTTTCTCTTTTATAAGTATCATAAAAATACTTTCTCATATTTTCTGATAGCACAATAATCTGATCCGCTTTTTTTACTGCAATTTTTTCTCCCAATTTTATGTATTTTTTTGCAAGTCCTCCCCACTTTGCTCGTTTCCAATCCAATCCATGTATTGTTGCAATAATACGGGTTCCAAATAGTTTTGGTAACCAAAGCATCGCACATGGTCCCTCCGCATGATAATGTATTACATCATATTTTCCAAAAGTGGCATGCACACTTGCTAATACGGAATAAACCAATGCATTCCATCCTCCCTTTTCTATCGTTGGTATCTGTATGATCTTAATATTTTTATATTCCTTTAAAGATGTTTTTGCACAAGTTAACCTGGATTTCTTTTTCTCTTTTCGATTGTATACTACCACTTGATGTCCAAGCGCAGCCATCCTTGTTGCCAATTCTTCCACTACAACTTCCACCCCACCCTCTCTGGATGGAATGCGTTTATGACCTAACATTGCAATTTTCATACACAACCTCCGTCACTCCTTCTGTACTAAATCCAATTCCTTTAAAAAAGTTATCTTTTGTTTCGCTCGTTTTACATCCATAGCCACAGAAAACGCTTTGTTGTGTCTAACAAAATATAGATTGCATTGATGAATTGCACGATGTATCCACGCAATCCAAATGAATATAGGATACCTCCTGGCATACATATATCGAAAAGAAAGATCCCGACTACTGGGAAACAACGTTTTCAACCATATTTTTCTCTTACTGATTTTCTTATTTTGTCCTATAGAAATAGACTGAAACACAATAGAAGATGCCCTTCGTTCTTTTTCCCATTCCTCTAAATTTGTTTTTAAAATCCCTGTATCATAAAATTGCTGCAACATGGTCCTTGCAATCTCTTCGCTATAACCTTCTCCCAAAAAAATATTTTTTGTCATGCCAAAGTAATAACAACCAATACAAAATAAAATACGACAAAACGTAGTATACTTTAACGCTTCCATTTTTTTCCAGAAATCCTGTTTATCTATTTTTTTCTCATATGTATTAATATATAACACGATATCAAGCATATTCTTTAAAGTGCACCCATTATAAGAAATATGCTTTGCCAGATGAAAAATCAAAAAGATTAAATGCTGCTCATATCCTAATGTTTCCATAACAACACCACAGACATTCACTGTGACTCTGCTTTCTTCTTCTGGTAAATCCATACTTTCTAAGCATTCTACCCGTTCCCCTGCATACTCTTCATATAAACGGTAATGTACCTCCAATGTCAAAATAGAATTATATTCATATACAGGTACTGTTTTTTTAGAATGTTTCAAATTTTTCTTAAAATGCATTTTATCTAGCAAGTTTTCCATATCTGTGTGATTTTCTTCTTCTACATAGAGATCTATATCACAGGAATTTCGAAGCAACGGTTCTGGATATAAAGCAGACAAAATCGGTCCTTTCAATATCATTAGCTTTATTTTTTGTTTTTTGGCTTCCTGTAACACTTGCTCTAACAAATCATAAGATTGTAATTTACGGATCCCGATTTGGATACTAAGTTTTTTAAGCCAGTCCATTTTTTCCGTATCTGGTTGTTGTTCCAAAGGTAGCTCTTGTACCTTTTTATATAATATTGTAAGAACCTCACCAGCTCCTGCTGCCGCAAAAATAGTTTCCCAATCTATTTTTTTTGCTGGCTTAGACAAGTTTTCCTCACACACAATGCACTTTAGTATATAAAGTAAATATTTTATATTTTCACTCATAACGCCTTTTGTTCTCCCACATTGAATCTTGATTTAACCTATTTTATTTTTTTCTTCTGCTTTGCGCTCCTTTTGTATTGTGTATATCCATAGCGATCCACTTGATTGACAACAATACCAAGCAGATTTCCACCATATTTTTGAAAAATCTCCACACATTCTATTATTTGCTTTTTATAACTTTTGTACGGGGCGGCCACAAGAATAATCTGATTTGTTTCTCTTAAAACAGCAATCGCATCCGATGTACTTCCCATAGCTGGTACATCCACTAAGATAATGTCATATTCTTTTTTAAGCATTTTAAAAAGGTTGTGCATTCGCCTAGAGCATAAGAATGGCACCGGATCTACTATCTTTCCTCCCGGTACAACATCTAAATCTTCTAAAATAGTTGGATATATAATATTTTCTAATGTACAGATTCCCAGCAAGTATTCTGCCAATGTATTGGCACATTCTCTCCCTATCTGTTTTTCCATTCTATCTTTTCTCAAATCTGCATCCACAAGTAAAACATGCTTTCCAGATTTTGCCAATCCCGCTGCCAAATATAACACAGTCGTACTTGTTCCAACAAAAGGATCTGTTCCGCAAACTAAAAAAACAAAGCCTTTTTGTACCTCTATTTCCGTACCTTGCTGCACATTTCTTTTCTCTTCTTCTTTATTTTTCTGATATTTTGCATACAATTTCACCATGACGCTATCAAATGCCTCTCTCACCTCTTTATGATCCGGTAGCGCAATATCTAAAAGTAATTTTTCTTCCATTCTGCCTTCCTCCTACTTTTTGATTTCCGGTATTACCCCTAAAAGTTCAATAGTTCCATCTAAAGTACATTCCTCATAATCCTGTATTTTAGGTGAAAATATGGTACAAAATACTACGATTGCACAAATAAGGAAAAAACCTACTCCTGTAAAAATTAGTAAAGTAAGCTTTCGATTTCTTGCATCTCCGCTATAATAAGTAGCATGATCGGCTTTTTCAAATACTTGTATATTTTCTAACCCAGTTAAGTTTTTATACTCTATTACAAACGCTTCCGCTACTGCATTTGCAACCTCTACTGCTGTCTTTTTATCATAAGAATACGTGGAAACATATAAAAAATTACCACTGATAGAAATCTGGTACATGGATTGAATATTATGAACGGTAATCCATTCAATATTCAACATTGCTACCGCCCTTTTTGCCACATTACTACTTTCCACTACCTCCGAAAATTCCTCGATACCAATTTCTCGATTCTTTGTACCTTCTTCTTTTTCTCCATAATAAAACATACTATAAATAGATGCGGTTGCTGAATAATTTCCCATCTCTTTCACATTCAACATCATATAAATTCCAATTAATAAACTCAAAAGAACAATCAGTGCGATCAGCCTTTTTTTTCTCCATAATTCATAAAAGCATCGCCTACAATTTATTTTCATTTCCAAAACTGGTACTCCTCCACTTTTACTGCTTCCTCCAGCTTTTTACAATACCAAGGCAAACCATTCCGATTGCCAGTAAAATCATTCCTTTTACTATATTCTTATGTAAAGTATCCTCTTTTTTTACTTGTCTATCGCTATTAAAATCCTTTTCTATTTGCGTATTGGCAATTACCGTAACCATTTCTTCGCAAATTTCTTTTGTAATCTTTTTTCCTTCTGCATCGTTATAAGAAAATGTAAGTTCTATCTTTTGTTCGCCCGGATCTTGAAAAGTAACATACAAATCCTTATATTTTGACATTCCTGACTCAATATTTCCTATTTCTATAGAAGAACCATCTTCCTTCACATTACCCTTTATGTGAATTTGTGAATCTCTTAATGTTATGTCACTTCCATTTGCATAACTAACACTAATCAATGCCTTTATTCCAGCTTTTGCATTTTCCGGAATAGACACATTATTAATCTCTAATTCTCCATTATTATTTACCGGGATTGCTACCGTTACCTGATTTTCTCTATCTTCTCCTTTTGCCGTTTCATATTCTATCCGTAACAAAATATCCGCCTTTTCTGTCTCAATAGCAGTAGGAATATCTACCTTAAAAAAAACTTTTACCATTCCATTTGATACAATCTTTTCCACATATTTTTGATTACTTTCTCCATACACCGGCGTAATTCCAGTGGTAGAACTCATTTGTATAAAAATGTTCTTTGCACTTGCTGCTCCTCCAATATTTTTTAGTTGAAATGCAAGTGTAGCTGTAGAACCTGGTGTAAAGTCTCCCTTTTCTATACTATAAGAATCTACTACAACACGATTTCCAGCAGCGTATACAATATTTTCTTGATTCCAAAAAGGAAACCTAAAAAGTATCAACAACAAAACTCCAAAGGCAAACACGCCTTTCCTTTTTCTTTTTTTTCGTATATATCTCCCCATCCACTCTCTTTCCTTTCCAGCCTTCCAATACCTAATAGGCAACTAGGGTTTTTGCTCGCAAAATGCTAGCATGTTCGTAGTATTACAAAGCAAAAAAATACCATGGTACAAAATCAATTGCTAAACTTTGCTACCATGGCATATTCCTTCCCAGTTCCCCCGGTTACATAAAATGAACCACATCTTAGCCATGCATGTGCTATCATTCGTGTATCATCTTGTGTCCCAACACCTAAATACAATGTGGTTTCCACCTTTCTGCGTTCCAGTATTTTTCTAGCCGCTAACGCTCTTACAAAACATTTACTTTCCCATGGCGTTTGATCGGCAATTCGATTTACCTCATACGAAACTCTTACTGCCCAATAATAATCACGTTTTTCGACCATCCTTGGACTTTCTTTATCACGAACACCTAAGTATTTTTCTAAGCGTTTCATTGGCATATGAAATACTACACAATGATACCACAAACAGAAAAACCAGGCCTCTAATATAATCCTACGATTTTTATTATATTTTATGTACTTTATTATATTCATTTAATTCCCTCAATAAATTCTAATTCTTCCAATTGTTCTAGAAATTTAATGGTGGAACTTACACACTGTTCTTCTTCTACATCATACTCTTGTAATAATTTTTCAATAATAGATGCTACCGATACCTTATCTTCCAATAAATCCCAAATAGCATTTCCAACACCTTTTAGCATAAAATATTTGCCCTGAGTAAAATCAACCATAACTTTTTCCCCAGCTAACTCTGTTACATTGGGCAATTTCTTGACTTTTATGCGCCCCTCTCTTTTTATCATTTTTTCATCTTCCTTTCCAAACTCCTTTCTCTGTTCACATACCATTTCAACATTCTCATATCCACAGTTATACGTTTCCCATCTCTTTTGTAAAGGAAAGTCAGCTGTATTCACAGCTGACCTTTCTTTTTGTTATCTTTTAATTGTGTGTTGTAACTTCTCCAGACAATTCTGGATTTGTATCTTCTCCGCTGCAAAAACTAGCCCAATAATAACCATTCTGGTCTACTCTGATTTCATCAAATCTGCTACAAACATGTTTTCCCTGTGCTGTACAGCTCATATCTAAAGAAACAAGCTTAGGATTATGCCATTTTTTCATTTTTCTCCTCCACTCCCGCTTTTTCCTCTATAAGGTAGCACGTTTTTTTTGTATTGTAAATAATTCTAACAACTTTGTAACATTGTTAAGATCTTTTGCGCAATAATTTCCGAATAAAAACCATTTATTGGTCGAATAATCTGATATACAGGGACTTTTTGTGCTATTTTAAATATAGATTGATGCATTCGTTCGGTAATCCCCATTACATCCAACATAAGCCCCTGAAAGACATTATGATAAAGCAAATTTATTTTTTCTATTCCGTCTACCCTTCGAACCTCTATTGCATCTGCATAGGTCAATCCCAATTCCACAATCATTGCTAATGGTATATCCTCTTTACAATAACCCTCCTGCAAAAACATTGCATATTTATCTTTTTCCGGATTAATATAGGTTAACCTATCAAAATCTAACTTTTGCCTTAATGCAGTATCTTTGCATACTCTTTGTACCGGAAATGCCGGTGATACCATTACTTTCCCATTTTTTAACTGTAACGGCGTAATATCATCTGCTATAAAATTTCCACCCTGTTGTCTTAAAATCATATTTGTAGTTGATTTTCCCGCACCGGAACCGCCTAGTAACAGAACCGCTTTACCATCTTTTTCCACTGCACCGCTATGCATAGGAAATACTTCTCTTTGAAACAAAAGCAAAGAAAACGCAGAACCCAGCAAATGATAATTGCGAATCAATTCTGTCATTCCTTCGCCCTCCTTCCAAACAAGAATATGGTTTCCATGGGCAATATAATACATCCCAATCCCTTTCATATAAAACCATGCAATTTGTCGATCTACGCTGCAAGTTACTCCAGTCTCCAAAACCTCTTTCACAGCAAGTGGTGGCATTCCCATTTCTACAAATATATCATATTTCTGTGCTTCTACTTCCATCGCCTCGTCAATAGAAAATGAGCTTTTTACGATATAACCAAATATTTTATAATACTTCATATCCTCTCCCAAACACTACTCTTTTTCATTTACACCAAAAAATACAGACAATGCACAAATATTTAGTAATTCCGTATACAAGAAGTATTCTTCTTCCTGTTTTTCCATACCTTTATATTCCTGCAATAATTTTGTAAGTTTTTCTTTGTCAATATAAGAAAGCAAACGTTTGTTTTTACATAACGTTTCGATCTTTTTTTCATTTTTTCCTTTGTTTCGTTTTAGACGAACAATGAAATCCGCACTCTGTTCTCCTCTATGCCGAAGCATACCTGTAATTTTATCTGGAATAATTCCTTTCATATAGTATCTGGAAAGTCTTCTCTCTATGCCATCATGTACAAAGCATTCCATTGGAAGGCTAAGACAAAGTTCTATCATCCGTTTATCCTTTGTCGGATCACGAACTAAAACTCCATGTATTAAAGAAAAATGGGTATCATACATCCCAAGTTGTGCAAAATTTATAGGATCAAACATAAAATTACACATTTGTATCTCATTATCCAAAATTCCTCCACCAGAATTATGCACTAAAGTATTTATATGACTATTAATAGCATACTTTTGAAGCAATTCTTCTCGTAAAACAGAACGATCCACATAATTTTGCATGCGATGGTTTTGTATCCACTCCTTTAGCAAAGCTTTCCATACCCTTTTCTTAGGCACTCCCATTCTTTTTGAAAAAGCCCTCGTTTCTTTCCTTGCCTTTAAAAAGTGAAAATGTTTCATCTGATATAACAAATGCGTCAATATTTTTCCATAGGATACCGTAGCATTTCCATTTTGTCCTTTCAAGAGAATATAACACTCTTGCTCTCTGCATTTCTTGTATATTTCATCAATCCACATAACATTTGGAGCAGACTTTGTGGGAACTTCCAACAACGGCACTATGGTCTCTACTTTTGTCAATCCGTCCATGCCAGTACATGGAACCAAATTCACTTGAAAATTAGCATATTTTTTCTTAATTTCTTCTGCTCCCCACGCTTCATTCGCTATAGAATACGCATCTTCACTCTGAAATTCTCCATCTGGTATCGAAGTAAAGCCAAATAATTTTTTGCCCTGTTTTTTCAAATGTTCTGCTGCAATACAAGCAATTCCTGTAGAATCCAACCCACTACTAACCATGATGCCTGTATTTTTTTTCGAACGAAGTACATCCTTTACACACTGCTGGTACGTTGAAAGAAAAATTTCCTTACACGTTTCATCCTCAAAAGGAAGTTTTTCTCTTTTTTTCAATGGTTCCCAGTACGCCTTTTTCTCCATTTCATGTTCAGATACCCGCAAATACGTGCCTGCTTCCAATTGCAAAATTCCATCATATGGTGTAATTTCTCTAAAAATTTCCATATCCGGCGAATTCGTTGCCTGGCAAGCTGCTATCCATTTTTCATTATATTTCATGTGCGGATATACCTTTAGAATTGACGAAAATGTAGTGGAAAATGCAAAACCCTCTTTGCCATTATAATAGTTTACGCATCGACTTGCTGTATGATCTGTATATAGAAAAAGACTATTTTTCTGCATATCATAAATAGCAATTGCAAATACGCCACGAAGTAACTTTACAAATTTTTCTCCCCATTTTACATAAGCTAGATAAAGCAGTTCTCCATCAGCTACACCAGGGTTACTTATACCTAATTGCTGCATCAATTCCAAACGATTATCTAATACAACATCTGCAGTCATAAGGACTTCCTGTCTTTCGCGTTTATATGGTAACACTTCCCGCTCCGCTTCCTGTGTAAAACATTGCAGTCCACAACCAAACTCTGCAATACCCATGCGCTCTGTATGATAGCGATCAATCTTATAGGCATACAATGCAGATTCCATTTTTTTTATTTGAGATGTGTATTCCCTATTTCCCCAATGACAAATTCCATAAATCGCAGACATTTTCATTCCCCCATGCATTCTACCTTACTACTATTCTTACAATAGTTACTTGCTATCTGACATAAATTCACTCTACTGTCTTATGCAAAACCTTCGTGGATAATAACTCAATTTTAGTACCTATGATCCTTACCCATGAAGCAGTATAATCCATTTCATTATAATTTTTCAAAAAACAATTGTCAATGATAACAAAAATGAGATATAATAAGCAGGCGGTGTTATGGTTACTGTTCACTAACCTGTTACATACATTGACATATTTTTCATTTGTGAGGTGCTATAATGAATGATAAGATTCTTTTCATCGATAACGATTCTGAAATTTTACAAATGAACAAATGCTATTTTGAAAACGCTGGATATTCTGTTTTCATTGCAAAAAATACAAATGAGGCAATGCCATACATACAAAACAATACTTTATCTTGTATTATCTTAGAAGTTACGTTACCGGAAGTGGATGGATTTACTTTCTGTAAACAACTTCGAACCTTTTGCAATATTCCCATCCTTTTTTTATCTGACAGAGTAATGGAAGATGACAAAATACATGGTCTGCTATATGGCGCAGATGATTATGTCACCAAGCCTTACAGTCTGCGAGAACTGGATGCACGTATCAAAGTAAATATTCGAAGAACACAACTGAGCAGGACACTTGATAAACAAACATCTATTTGGGAATTTTCTTCCCTTTGTATTCATTTACTGTCTCATAAAGTGACTTGGAAAAAACAAGAAATTCCTTTGTCAAACCGAGAATTTGATTTATTGTTTTTTCTAGCAAAAAATGCTGGAAAAATCTGCACTTTTGAAGCTATTGGCAACTCCATCTGGGGTTCTTATCTGCCAACAGATCGACGCTCCATTATGGTAAATGTAAGTCGGCTTCGAAAAAAAATGGAACACTACATAGGCAATTCTACCCTGATTGAAAATGTCCGTTCGAAAGGGTACCGTTTCAAACATAACTAAAATCATTTCTTTCACTGTCAGATAAATAGAACATTCTTCTACACATTCCACAAAGTACCAAAGTGAAATATATTCCACAAAACATTATAACTACTTAAATATTTCGTTAGGAGGTCCTTTTTTGTTTCATAAACTGAAAATATTTTATCATGACAGAGAAAATCAAAAAAAATATGCAACATGGCTTTTTTCCTATACAAAGCCATATCTTCGCTCCCTCTCCCTGATGCTTGCTTTTCAAATCACTGCAAGTCTATTAAGTTTAGGTATGTCCTTAATCAGCAAAACGATTATTGATTGTGCTACATCTGGCAAAACCATTTCTTATGCCATTTTACTATTTATCGTATTATTAATACTATCGCAAGCCATTACAATCCTCACTTCTCTGATATCTATTGTTATAAGTGAAAAATTTTCGTTTGGTATACGCAAAAATGTATATGAAAAAATTTTACGCTCCGACTGGCTCTCTGTCAGCAAGTACCACACTGGTGACCTGATGACAAGACTAACCAGTGATACCGATGCAGTTGCAACCGGAATTTCAGGAACAATCCCTTCCATTCTTCTATTAATCGTACAGCTAGGTTCCAGTTTTATTACCCTATACATATTTGAGCCTTTTCTTGCTATTTCCTCTCTTATACTTGCACCGATTGCCTTTTTTTCCAGTACTATTTTAGGACAGAAGCTAAAACGATTACAAGTCAAGGTGCAAGAATCAGAAGCACAATATCGTTCTTTTATTCAGGAAAGTTTAAGTAACCTTATGGTAATCAAATCCTTCTGTAATGAAAACTATGCTGTTTCCCGTTTAAACACTTTGCGTACAGAACGGTTACATTGGATTTTAAAGAAAAACCGTATGAGTCTTGCTACTTCCAGTACGATTAATGTAGGCTTTCAATTTGCATATATTCTTGCTTTCACCTGGGGTGCCTTGGGTATCGCAAACGGCAGGATTACTTATGGTACCATGTCTCTTTTTCTTTCTTTAGTAGGACAAGTACAGGCACCACTTATTTCTCTGGCACAAACAATCCCAAGGATTATTTCTATTCTTGCAAGTGCCGGACGTATTATGGAAATTCAAAATCTACCATCCGAAAAATATGCCAAACAAACCATAGAAACTACCTCTATTGGAGCAAAACTAGAACATATTTCCTTTGGATACCATTCCCATTTAGTGTTAGATAATGCTTCTTTGGAGATTAAGCCTGGTGAAACGATTGCCATTGTAGGAGAATCCGGTATTGGAAAAACCACTTTGATCCGCCTTATTCTTTGTCTTTTAAACAGTTCTTCCGGACAAATTTCTTTTTATAATGACCAAGGACAAATGGAAGCTGCAAACGCAGGCTCTCGCAGTTTTATTTCCTACGTTCCCCAGGGAAATACCTTATTTAGTGGAACCATTGCCGAAAATATACGAATGGGGAAATACGATGCTACAGAAAGCGAACTAATCTCCGTTCTAAAAGCCTCCAATGCTTATGCCTTTGTAGAGCAACTTCCAAACGGCATATATACAGAAATCGGTGAAAAAGGACATGGTATCTCAGAAGGCCAGGCACAACGCATTGCAATTGCAAGAGCCCTAATACGAAACGCTCCTTTTTTAATCTTAGATGAAGCAACTGCGTCCCTTGATGCACAAACAGAATTACAAGTTTTAAATGGTATCCGTTCTCTACATCCAAAACCAACCTGTATACTAATTACACATCGTCTATCTGTATTAAAATATTGTGATAGAGAACTTAGAATTGAAGATAAAAAAATAAAAGCTGGTTCCTTATAAACATCCCCAGCTAAACCATTACTTTCCTTATAAAACAAAATGGGCTGTGCAATAGGTATTTTTATAACAAACCTAATGCAACAGCCCTGTTTTTAAAATGCGCCCTTTCTACACACTACCTGAATAATTGTTTTTAACAAAATCTCTATATCCAACAAGACATTCCATTGATCAATATATTTTGTATCTAATTCTACAATTTCATCAAAATTTGTAACTGAACTTCGCCCGCTTACCTGCCACATACCTGTAATTCCCGGCTTTATACTCATTCTTCTCCAATGACTTCTTTCATATAATTTCACTTCGTCCAAAGTTGGTGGTCTGGTTCCAACCAAACTCATCTCACCCATTAAGACATTAAAAAATTGTGGCAATTCATCTATACTTGTTTTTCGAATAAACTTGCCGACTTTGGTAATCCTAGGATCATCCTGCATTTTAAACATACATTGACTATTCATCTCATTTTGTTCCATTAACTCCATTTTCTTTTCCTCTGCATCTGCGCACATACTTCGAAATTTATACATAAAAAAATGTCTTCCATTCAATCCAACACGCTCCTGTTTAAATATAACTTTTCCAGGCGAATCCCATCTAATTGCGATTGCCGTAAGCAGCATTACAGGACATGTTATAAGAATACCGACCAAACTTCCCAAAATATCTATCGCACGTTTTAAAAAACGTTCTGTAACATTCAACGACACGGTATGATACGTCAATACCGGATAAGTACCCATACTACTAACATAGTTTTGTACGCTATCTGCCTGAAATGGATTCATAATAATTCGTACAGTAACCCCCATCTCCACACACATATTTAAGTACGGTTGCATCTCTGTTTGATGTTTTTTTCTTTGCATAACATACAACTGATCGATGCCATAAAAATGAAGGATTTTTTCCAAATCGCTTAATTTACCGATATATTCATCTTTATTATAATCTGCCTCGTCTATACATATATAACCAATCCGTTTCATCTCTACATTACTTTTTTTCATAAATCGTTCAAAACGATGAAAACATTCCGGATTCCCTACCAGCAATGTTCTTGGGGCATGCGCAAAATATTTCATAAAACATCCTCGAACTAAAAACGAATTTCCAAGAAGAAAAAAATAAGAAAGCAACAAACACATGACATAAAATTGATGGTCAATTGTCGCTTTCCCTATATAAAACAGCAATATGGAAATTACACTTGCCGAAACCATAAACGAGCTGGAAACACGCCTTATCATTCGATCCGCATAAAAAAAAGTAGTTACATTATATAATCCTGCCTCCTTATTTTCCAATATAAATAGGATTAAAAATATCACACAAATCATAAAATATTTGCCCTGAAAAAAAATAGAACCAATCCCCGAAAAGAAACCTGCCAATAAAAAGGCAGTTATACAAAAGATACAATCGGAAGCAATATATACTAAATTTGTACTTGCATCACGATTAAACCTTCCCATCTTTAATCAACCTTTCTATCCTCCCCTTACTTAATCTCGGTCACATAACTCCCTTCTCCGTACGTTTCTTTATCCGGTTTCATTATTTTTCTATTATAAAACTATAAAACACGTATGCTTGTGTTCCTTTTAAGAGTTTAGATACTTTCGCATGCTTTTCAATGCATTTTTTTCCAATCGTGACACTTGTGCCTGAGAAATATCCACTTCTTTGGCTACTTCCATCTGTGTTTTTCCCTGAAAAAACCGCATTGCAATAATATCATACTCTCTTTGATTTAACTGTTTTAATGCCTCTTTCACGGCTATATCCTGTATCCATTTTTCTTCTTTATTTTTCTTGTCGCTAATCTGATCCATAATATAGAGCGTGTCTCCTCCCTCTGTATAAACAGGTTCGTATAAGGAAACCGGACTCTGAACTGCATCCATTGCATACACGATATCTTCGCTTTTCACACCCAGCTTTTTGGCAATCTCTTGGATGGTCGGTTCCTTATCCGACTGTTTCATCATAGCCTCTTTTGTATAAATTGCTTTATAAGCAATATCTCGCAACGAACGACTCACGCGTATAGTATTGTTATCTCTTAGGTAGCGTCTGATCTCACCAATAATCATAGGTACTGCATATGTGCTAAATTTTACTCCTTGTGTTATATCAAAGTTATCCACTGCCTTCATAAGACCTATACAACCGATTTGAAATAAATCATCTACATTTTCATTATTATTAGAAAAACGCTGGATGATGCTTAATACTAATCTTAAATTGCCCTTAATATAGGTTTCTCTTGCCTCTTTATCTCCTTTTAAAATTCTTTCAAATAATATTTCTTTTTCCTGATTTTTTAATAACGGTAACTTTGATGTATTTACTCCACATATTTCTACTTTATATGATGCCATGGCAATTCTCCTCCATTTACCTTTTGAAATAGGATTGCCATTTTTTTCTTTTTTATGCTTCCATACGTAACATTTCTCTACGTAATCGCTTCATAATCTTTTTTTCTAATCTAGATATATACGATTGTGAAATTCCCATCAAATCTGCCACTTCCTTTTGGGTTTTTTCATCTCCATCTCGATTATTTAACCCAAAACGCATTTCAATAATAGAACGTTCCCTTTCTGTTAATTTCTCCAATGCTTTTGCCAGCAAACTTTTATCCACTTCATTTTCTATATTCTGAGAAATTAAATTTTCATCCGTTCCCAATATATCTGATAATAATAACTCATTTCCGTCCCAATCTACATTTAATGGTTCATCAATGGAAACCTCTAATTTTGTTTTATTATTTCTCCGCAAATACATTAAAATTTCATTTTCAATACATCTGGAAGCATAGGTAGCAAGTTTAATATTTTTTTCAATGTTAAATGTATTGATTGCTTTTATAAGTCCGATTGTGCCAATCGAAATTAAATCCTCTACATCCACACCAGTATTATCAAATTTTTTCGAAATATATACGACTAAACGCAAATTATGTTCTACCAGGGTTGCTCTCGCTCTCTGACTTTCTTCGCCCTCTTCCATCAAAGCTAATATACACGCCTTTTCTTCTTCTGAATTTAATGGTGAAGGTAATACTTCTGCACCTCCTATATAATGTAAATCTCCTCTCTGTGGAAATAAGACATTCCGAAAATCCGGAAGCATACGAAATTGAAATTTATGTTGCATTGATACCTTTAATAGCATTTTAATCCTCCATTTATAAATTTTATTTAATATAACTACTATGTAATATCATTTGATATTTTCCTTGGACTGCTATTTTTTCTTTACAAAACGCTACTAATGCATTGGAATAATCTGTATATCCTTTTTCCTTTTTTAAACGCAAATGTTCAAAATATATTCCTGGCATAACACCTTCTTGTTTTCCTACACTGCAAAAGGGAATCCAAATTATTTTTTCCTTACATGTAACACAATCTTTTTTATATAACAATAAATTTTCCTGTCTTTCAAACTCTTCCTTTTCAAAAAAAGGGCGTAAAAAATTGTGTTCAACTACTACAACCGGTTCTCTCGTCCATGGATGATACAAACAATTGCCCGTATCTAACAAACCAATTCCTTTTTGCACTACTCCATTTTTTTCTAGCTCAATTTGAACACAACGTTTTCGAATATGTTCGGATCTTTCCATTATAAATTTGTATATATAGGCCAAAAACAGTAAAATAACTGACTTCACACAAAGCATTGGGAAAGTCACTACTACGTTTGCGCAGAAATATCTTGCTTCCGTTCTCGACTTGTTTCCAACCATTAAGATTCCCGCATAAATTACTGTGCCAAGAAATAAATTTAGTAAACAAGATTTGTATTTTTCTCTTTCCATTTTTCCATATACAATCCATAACATTACTAAAATAATTCCTATCATACACAGCATTTGCAAAATCAAACCTATGTAATGATACTGTATTGGCATATTATGAAGTTGTACCTCCATAACAACCGCAGCTCCGCTGGCAAACATTCCACCGCATAGAATCCGAAAAGTTCCGACATATTTTCTACTTATAATACGCAACCATACAAGTAAGGTCTCATTGATTATAAAATTTGTCAAAAAAAATACGTCCAAATATAAAATTTGGTTCATTGTCACCTCCATTTATATCAATTGACCTTATTGTAACTTGTATATTTTGCGAAACTTGTCAGATTGTGGGGATTATATCAGAAAACCTTTCGACCTAATTCGTTATTTTTCTCCATGTATACGAGCTAATCCTCCATAAATTGCAGTGAACAAGTCCACCTCCCTCTCTAAATCCTTCCTGCATAAGGAATTTACTCCATCTCTTCTATGGCAAAATGCAGCCTATTTGCAACATTATTCTTTGCATATCAATACACCTTATCGTGAATCAGTTGTTACTCTATAGAACGAATATTCTCTGTAGAATCACAAAAAGACTACACGATATTTCTATCATGTAGTCTTTCTTCTTCTCTATATGTTTTCGAGAATGTCACAATACACAAATCCCTTATTACATGGATTGCATTATGTGTTACATTCCTTTATTTTTTTCCTTTTCTCTGTAAGAAATCTGGTATTTTAATACCACCACCATTATCCATACCAGAAGATAAGTTTGGTGTATCATTGATACGCTGTGTTTCATAAGAAGTTCTGGAAATATTGGATTGTGGTCTGCTTATTGCCTGGCTTCTAGCTGTTTGTACCGGTTTAACAGGACTAACTGGTCTAACTGTCTGTGCGGGCTTTACAGGTGCCTGCGAATTGAAGTTTGTCTTCATAGCATTGTTCATTAAAGTACTTGCTGAACGTGGCTGTGGCTGTTCAGTCTCTTCCAGACCTGTAGCAATAACTGTAATCACAGCAGAATCTGGAGCTGTATCATCATACATGGCACCAAAGATAATGTTTGCTTCCTCTCCAGCTAACTCTTCTACATATGTAGCTGCTTCATTTGCCTCAATCAAGCTAATATCACCGGAAATATTAATGATAACATCCGTTGCTCCCTCAATTGTTGTTTCCAATAGAGGACTGGTAATAGCTTCCTTAACTGCATCTACACATTTTTCGTCCCCTTTTCCAATACCAATACCAATATGGGCAATTCCCTTGTTGGACATAACCGTACTAATATCAGCAAAATCCAAATTAATCAATCCTGGCACATTGATCAAATCAGTGATTCCCTGTACACCCTGTTGTAGTACTTCATCTGCCTTACGTAATGCATCTGGCATTGTTGTTCTTCGATCCACGATTTCTAATAATTTGTCATTTGGTATCACAATAAGAGTATCCACACTTGCTTTCAATTTTTCAATACCACCAATAGCATTGTTCATACGGGTTTTTGCTTCAAAACGGAAAGGTTTTGTTACAATACCAACCGTTAAAATACCTAATTCTTTTGAAATCTGTGCAACAACCGGTGCTGCTCCTGTACCGGTTCCTCCACCCATTCCACAAGTAACAAAAACCATGTCTGCACCGCGTATAATATCTGTTAATTCCTCACGACTTTCTTCTGCAGCCTTTTCCCCAACTTCAGGCTGTGCTCCTGCACCAAGTCCCTTGGTCAGCTTTTCTCCAATCTGTACACATGTTGGTGCTTTACATGTTTGTAAATGCTGTCTATCTGTATTCACGCACACAAAATCAACACCAATAATATTTTCTTCGATCATTCTATTTACAGCGTTATTTCCTGCTCCACCAACACCAACAACAACAATTTTTGCTGCCGCATCAGCCTCATTCGTTCTTATCTCAAGCAAGGTTGTCTCCTCCTTTATATATACTTACTCATATTATGACTATCCTAGTCCTACCATATATCATACTTTTTTTTCACAAAATAATCAAGTTTTTTTTTGCATCTTTGTAAACTTTCTTCACTAATTTGTAACATATCATAAAAATTTTGACTATTTTTATTCTTTCCGCACTTTTTAAAGCGTAATGAAAAAAAGCAAAGAACACTTTTACGATTTATCCACCTTAAAGATAATCTGATCTTGCCCCTCCTGAAAATGTTCCATATCCAAGATACCTTTCAATTTCTTTTTCTTCGCTTTAGGCAATAATTTCGATAGTTCTGCCATCTGTTCTTCATAATCACTACGTTTTCCCAAGTTAACTCGTATATTTCCAGTATACAACGTAACCTTTTTTCTTCTGTCAAATGCAATTTTATCTGTTTCGATATCATACTTTGTAAGCAATTGGTAAATTCCTGAAATTCTCTCAAAAATATCTTCTTCCTCTTTTGCAACTTCAAGTTTTTCATTCAAATTCATTTTTTGAAAGTTGATTCCCTCTATGATTGGTATCTTAGCTTGTTTTTTTATTGTGCTTTCCACTACCGTTCCTTCTTTATCAAAATAAATATATTCCCCCATATATTTTATACAGCCAACCGCAGATTTTTCCTGCACATGTATCAGTACGCGATTGATTCCCTTTAGTTCTACAGAAATTTCGTCCACAAACGGCAATGATTTTCCCTTGTTTAATGCATATGTATAATATAACCCAAAAGAATTCTGTGTAATCCCATTATTCATGATTTCTTTTTGTATTTCTTCCTGACTATAATATTCACATCCCGTTACTTTTACATACTTAATTTTTCCTAAAAAAACTACCCCTATAAAAAGCAACAGTATCAGTATCAAAATAGAACTGAGAAATATTTTTTTCTTTTTTCCTGCCATTTTTTACCTCCAATGTCTCTTTTTTAATAGCCTTAGTATACACATGTATTATATCACAAACTATGAGAAACTTACCTTGCATATTTTAATTATTTAGCCATAATCACTACAGTCTCATATAAGCATAAACTTTGACTTATTACACGCGCAAATATGAAGAAAAGGTGGCTTACCTTATAAAATTTTACAAGGTTTCCGCCACCATTTTTTATTTTAATACATAAGATACTCACTTAGCAGATATGATGCATACTGTTAGATTGTAACACGATTGGACACACTTAACACCAAGCCCATTTCTGCTAATAACACCGCCAATGAGGTACCTCCATAACTAATAAACGGTAAAGCCACTCCCGTAGACGGAATTGTATTGGTTACAACTGCTATGTTTAGTAATACCTGCGCTGCCACATGTACTAAAACACCAACACAAAGCATTCCACCAAATAAATCGGGTGAATTTACAGCTATTTGAAAAATACGGCAAAGCAACAAAATAAACAATAACATTACACAACCAGCACCAAACACACCAAGCTCCTCACATATAATCGTGAAGATCATATCGTTTTGTGCCTCTGGAACATATCCCAGTTTTTGCATACTGTTGCCTAAACCCTTTCCAAACATTCCACCAGAAGCGATCGCATACAATCCCTGTAAAATCTGAAATGCTTTGGAATCTGTTTCCACATTTTTCCAAGCAGTTACACGACTCATACGAAATTCTGCACCAAAACGTATAAATAAGGCACCCGCTATAAACGCAAAAACAATTGCAAATATAAAATAGGTTTTATTTCTACTGGCTATAAAACACATTCCACCAAATATAAGTGTAATAACAATTGCTGTACTTAAGTTTTCTGCGGCAATCAACACAATATCAATTCCTACTGGTATTGCAATCCTTACAAAACCAACAAACTTATCAAGAAGTCTTGGATTTAAATAAATATGATACGCCGTATAAATGATAATCGCAATTTTCGCAAAATCAGAAGGCTGAAAAGTAATGACGCCAGCAATGGAAATCCATCGCTTCGCACCATTTATATCATCACCGGCCACTAAAACATATATTTGTAAAACAATCGAAATAAAGAGAAGTACACCTGACCAATATAGTTTTGTCCTTGGTATCCTTTTTAACAAAAATCGATAATCTATTTTAGAAACTGCCAGCATTAGCGCACTTCCTAATATTGCAAAGCTACCTTGTCTTTTCAGATAATACATCCCATCATTTTGATGTATAGATGCAGAATAGTAGCTGGTGCTGTATAACATAATCAGTCCAAAGAATATTAAGAAAATAACTAAAAAAAGCAAACTGTAATCATAGAAAATCCCGGTTTTTTTTTCGCTTTTTTTTCTATTTCTTCTCCCAGCCATGTACTCCCTCTCTTTCTTGGTACCATTTCTACTATGTTTCCACAGTTACTTACAAATTACGAACATATTCTTTAAACAAGTCACCACGCTGTTCATAGTTTTTGAACATTCCCCAACTTGCACAAGCTGGCGATAATAACACTGCTTCTCCAGGCTCTGCATTTTTTGCACAAACATCTACCGCCTCCTGCAAAGACTGTACTTTTACAATTTGATCAAAACCATGTTTTCTAGCACATTGTTCAATTTTGTCGCTCGTCTGTCCTAATAAGACTAAAAGTTTTACCTTTCCGTCAAACGCCTCAATCCAATCATCATATTCGGAACCCTTGTCGTAACCGCCTCCAATGAGTATAGTCTTTCTTACCATGGCACGAATACCCTGAATTGCAGCATCTGTATTAGTTCCCTTAGAATCATTATAATACTTCACACCATTTTTTTCTGTTACATATTCAATTCTATGTTCTACTGCTTTAAAATTCTTTATCACTTCACGAATGCATTCCATCGGTACATTCATAAAATAACCAATTGCGATACCGGCCATCACATTCTCATAGTTATGTTTTCCAAGTAAATTAAGTTCTTCTACGTTACATACAATTTCCTTTTTCCCTTGGTATGCAAATACTATATTTTTATCTGCATCCAGATAAATCCCCTCTTCTAATTCCTGCAAACTACTAAAATAAAAGATACGTGCTGGAACAAGAGCTGCCTTTTCTCTTAAAATTGGATCTTCATAATTCAAAACACAAACCTGCTCTGCAGTTTGGTTTGCTGTGATTTTTAACTTTGTATTGGCGTAGTTATCCATTGTATAATGTCGATTTAAATGATCCGGAGTAATATTTAATACTGCACTAACTTCCGGTTGAAAGGTATCTATCGTTTCTAACTGGAAACTACTGATTTCTGCTGCAACAACAGAATCTTCTTTTATCTGTGTTGCCATACGTGTATATGGAATTCCAATATTACCAACAACAAAACTAGAATTGTAATGTGCTTTCAAAATTTCTCCCACAAGTGCTGTTGTTGTTGTTTTTCCATTGGTTCCTGTTATAGCTGCTACTTTCCCCTTTGACAATAAATATGCCAATTCTACTTCTCCTATGATCTTTTTCCCAGCCTCACGCAAAGAAACTACCAACGGATTATCGATTGGAACTCCTGGACTGATCACAACACAATCCAAAGCATCTATACATTCCTTGGACAACTCTCCAAGAACCACTTCCACTCCATTTGTATTTTTTAATTTACCTTTAATTTCTTCTGCTACTAATTCTTTATTTCCATCAAATAATATTACAGATGCACCAACTTCCACTAATAAATCCGTTGCTGCAACTCCACTAACCCCTGTTCCTACAACAAGAACTTTTTTATCGCTCCATTCCATTTTTTCTGTCATCTTTCCTTTCTTTTCTCTTTCTACCCACGTCTCCAAACTATAGAATACCGTATGGCCGTTTTTTCATCCATTTTCTTTTAAAATGCTGCTAATGCAACCAGACAAAGTAATGCTGTTATACATGAAAATACAGCAACGACACGAGTCTCTGACCATCCACACAATTCAAAATGATGATGCACTGGTGCCATTTTGAAAATTCTTTTTCCTTTTGTTATTTTGAAATAGCTTACCTGTAGCATAACAGATACAATTTCAAACAAATAGATAAATCCAATAATTGGAATAAATACTGGAATTTTTAACATATATGCGGTAGCTGCTACAAATCCCCCTAATGCAAGCGAACCGGTATCCCCCATAAACACCTTTGCAGGATATACATTGTATAATAAAAAGCCTAACAAACTACCTACTACTGCACAGGTAATTGGAGAAATTCCACTATGTGTTCCAACTGCAACTACAGAAAAGAATGTTGCAACTATCACAGTAACACTAGATGCCAATCCATCTAAACCATCTGTAAAGTTAACTCCATTTACGGTTCCTAAAAAGACAAAAAACAGCATAATTACAAAAAGTACTTTATTCATACTTACAGTTCCGTAAAATGGAATACGTGTATCTGTACCCAAATTTGTATAATTCAATAAATAGTATGCAAATACCCCCGTTACTAAAAACTGTCCAAGCATTTTTTGCCATGCACGCAATCCAAGAGAGCGTTTCATTACAACCTTGATATAATCATCTAAAAATCCAATCAATCCAAAGCCTAAGGTAACAAACAAGACTGGAATCATCTCTTTGTTTCCCTTCACAAAAAACACACAAGTCAAAATCAGACTCAATAAAAAAATCAATCCCCCCATGGTTGGTGTTCCTGCTTTTTTCAAATGAGATTGTGGACCTTCTTCCCTTACAAATTGACCAAATTTCAATTTGTGTAGAAAAGGAATTACAATCGGACATAAAATCACACTGATTGCAAAGGAAATCAATACCGGCAGTACCAATTTTATCATTGACGAGTTTATTAGCATCATGTTTTTCACCTCAAATATATTTTTTTGTAATAGTCAAACAAAGCACGATACTGCCTTTCTTTTTACAATATGTGCCAGACTACTACTTTTTCGCTAATCATGCGTATTTATTATGACAATTCATTAAACACATAACGAAACCATTATATTCCATTCCCTGCCCGAATGCAAGGTTTCACCAAAAAAATCTATTACTGTAAATCAGTTACTTTTTTAAATAAAAGAATTTACTTCCGAACCGTAACTTGTGGTTCTAAACCCAAATAAGGTAATGCATTCTCGAAAATAGCACGTACTGCTGGTGCTGCAATCGTTCCACCATAGTAAACACCTTCCGGTTCATCAATCAATAACAATGCCATAATTTTAGGCTGCTCTGCTGGTGCAAATCCCAAAAAGGAAGAAATGTATTTTCCACTTCTTCTTGGCAATTTTTCTGATGTTGCAGTTTTCCCACCAATCTGATACCCTTCTATATATGCATTTTTTCCTCCACCTTCTGCCACAACCGCCTCTAGTAATTGTTTCATTGTCTCCTGTGTATCTTTTGAAACTACCGATTCCTCTTCTTCATAAGATAAATTTCTTACAGCGGTCCCCTTTCGATTTGACACCTTAACACCAAAATGTGGTGTCACTTTCTTTCCTCCATTTACTACAGAACATACGGCACGCAAAAGTTGTAATGGAGTAATCTGAAAAGACTGTCCAAACGACATGGTAGCCAATTCCACTTCCCCCACCTTTTCTTTTTTATGAAAAATTGAATTTGCCTCTCCCGGTATATCAATTCCTGTTTTTTCCATTAACCCCAATCTTTTATACCACTGATACATTTTATCTACCCCGGTTCGCGCCCCGATTTCTATAAAAACTGGATTACAGGAATTCATAATCCCTTCACGAAATGTTTCTGCTCCATGCCCTATAGTTTTATGGCATCGGATTCTGCGATCCTCTACGGTTTTATAACCAGGACAATAAAAAGAATCTTCTACTTTAACCTTTCCTTCACTAAGCGCGGCAGTTGCTGTTATAATTTTAAAGGTAGAACCAGGCTCATAAGTATCACTAATACAAGCATTTCTCCACATATTATTCAATTTATCATTTTTTTTCTTTGCATTTTTTTCCTCCTTTGGCAGTCGATACGGATCATTTAAATTAAATTCCGGATCGTTTACCATTGCATAAATTTCCCCATTTTCAGGATTGATCAAAATAACTTTTACACTTTTTGCCTTTTTTTCCTCTCTAACTTTTTTTGCCACCTGTTCTGCATATATTTGTAAATTCACATCCAAACTCAAATACAAATCTTCTCCCGGAATTGGTTCCTCTCTGTGTTCTGCAACATTTTCTATTTCAACACCTTTCGCAGTAGTCAGCGTAAGTATCTTTCCACTTTTTCCTTGTAAAATAGAATCATACTTTACTTCCAACCCAATCACTCCCTGATTATCACTTCCGGTAAATCCTATTACTTTTGATGCCAATGTATCATAAGGATAAAATCTCTTATAATCTTCATCAATCATAACACCTTGCAACTTATATTTTCGAATACGCTCTGCCAGTTCTTTCTCTACATTTGACTTAATTCTTTCAATGGAAGATTTCTTTTCTACCCTTTTACGAACAAATGACTCTTCTAATTCCAATTCTTTTGTCAACACTGCAATCACCTTTTCCGGATCTCTCACCTGACTGTAAATAACTGAAATTGTGGATACAGGCTTATTAGATGCCAATTCTACACCATTTCTGTCAAATATACGCCCCCGCTCTGCCTTAATACTTCGCTCTCGCTCCTGTATATTCTTTGCCATAACCCCAAAATGGTCTGCTTTTCCAATCATTAAATAAACAAGTCTTCCAAACAATCCGGCAAATACGGCTAAAATAAGAAGTAACACAAGGAACAGACTCCTCTTATGATAAGTGCGGACGACATGAATCATCCTGCCCTCCGCACATTGTTCTTTGATTTCTCTCTGTCTTTTCATACGCCGCCTCTACAAAAACTTGTTTGTATTTATTGTATTATTCCAAATCGACTACTATGCCAAAACGTAGTAAAAATCTATCTTTTATTCTGTTACACCCTTACCAACAGAGGCTGTTTCTTCCGGTGTTGGTGCTGTTTTTACGGTATCCGGAAGATCATAGCTTTCCGTTTCTGTATCTTTCTTTGGTTGTTTCGTTGCTTCTGGTGTACTTGTTGCCGCTGCCTCTGTACTCTTCGGTTTTTCTGTTGCAACGATGCCATTTTTTGCTGCCGCTTTTTCTTCTGCCTTCTTTGCCGCTTTTTCATCTTTGTAAATACCTAGGAATGGTAAAATATCCTTCATAATATCATGCACAACTTCCTGGGCATAGGTACTATGCGCTTGATCTGCAACATTTGGCTCATCTACAATTACATAAACAACAACTTCCGGATTCTCCATAGGTGCTGCGCCTATAAAGGATACCAGATATTTTCTGGCTGTCCGAGGAATTTTTTGTGCTGTACCAGTTTTTCCTCCGATAGAATATCCTGGAATTGCCGCCGTTGCACCTGTTCCATCCTCAACCGTAGCCTTCAAATATTTTCGCAAATAGGCGCTGGTCTGCTCAGACACCGTTTTTCTTACAACCGTTGGCTCAATATTTTCCACAACATTTCCGTTATCATCCAAAATCTGCTTTACTAAATGAGGTTTATAATAAGTCCCACCATTAATAACAGAAGAAAAGGCACTTGCAATTTGAACCATATTTACTGTCAAACTCTGTCCAAAACTTGATGTTGCAAGCTGTGTTGGACCAAGTGTCTCTTCGTTGTAACAAGAACCACTTGTCTCTCCCGGCAAATCAATACCTGTCTTCTTTCCAATATTAAATATATTTTGGTACTTATAAAAAGTTTTTTTACCCATTTTAGAAGAAATCTGCATCATAACATCGTTACAAGATTCCATTAAGGACTGCTCTAAAGTAAGGTTACCATGTCCGAAACGACTTACACAGGATATGTGTACACCACTAATTGTTTCTCCTCCATCGCAAACAAAAGATTGTCCATCTTTGACTAAATTTTCATCTAGAGCAGCCGCCACTGTCATAGGTTTATAGGTAGAACCCGGTTCAAAGGCATGGCTAATACAAAAATTGCTCCACATTTCATTTAATTTTTCTGTCTTTTCTTTGTCCTTTAATTTGCTGATCTCTTTTGCAGAATAAACCTCAGATAAATCAAATGCATTATTTAAGTCATATTGTTTATTTGACGCCATTGCATAAATTTCACCATTTTTAGGATTCATTACTAATGCTGCAACATTCTTTGCACCAGTATTTTTCATAAATTTTCTTATCTTCTTTTCCGTAATAGATTGAATGTTTAAATCCAATGTTGTCAAAATAGAACTTCCATTTTGTGCAGCCTTTACAGTCTTTTCCAAACTACCATCTGCATTATAATATCCATAAGAACGACCACATACACCATTTAATGTATCATTGTATTGATTTTCCAATCCCCATAATCCTTCATTATTTCCACTAGCAAATCCAACCACACTACATGCTTTTTCATTTAATGGATAATTTCTCTTATAAATTTTTTCAAAAGAAACACCCACAATTTTACATTGACCGCCTTCTTTTTTTGCACGTTTTTTTTCTTCTTCTACACATTTATTAAATTTATCAACAGAAGATTTTTCAATATTTTTCAGAAGAACATAATATTGTGATTTTTTCCTCTGATTTATGATTTTTTGAACCTCCTGCGAATCAACTTCAAAACAATTTTTTAGTGCCTCTATTGTCTTTTCCTCATAGCCATCTTTTGATAAAATTGTTTTAGGATCAATCACTACATTATATAATAATTTACTCGTTGCAAGTTTTGTATTATTTCGATCTAAAATATCTCCTCTTTTAAATTGAATTGCGTTGCTTACATAACTTTGCTGTGTTAAAACCTTTTTGGCATATTTATTTCCGTTTTTTTCCATGCCATGTACAATTTGCCATAATAAAAATAAAAAGCAGACAAATATCAAAACAAGTATTGTTAATAATGTCCCCTGCATTCTTGGCGTAAACTTTTTTACTTTTTTTCGGTGTCTTCTTTGTTCCATTCTAATACCTACTTTCAGCCATAACAAACACAACACAAATTAACCGTTTTCCAGTCAATTTGTGTTGTCTTGCTACTTTTTATTTTTCTTTTCCTAAAATCTTGTCTACTAAACCTTTATCTGTTCCCTTTGGAATGTCTCCATACTGTTTTACAGAATCTTTTGAACCACTTTCATATGTTACAACCTGATTTTTTTTCGGATGTACCATACCTAAGCGTTTTGTTGCGATTTTATAAATATAATCTAAATCAATTTCTGAAGTAATGTTTGCCTGTGCTGTTTTATTTTCTTCTTTTAAATTCATGATATTCGTTTCTAATGAAGCAATTTCATTTTTCATATGGGTTGCATCTGCCTGCGCATTCAAATATTTCACACAGGAAACTCCTGCAAATACAAGTGCGACACATAAAAATAAAATAGAAAATGAATCTAATCCCTGTAATCTTTCCACTTTTGCCTTCTTCTTTGCGGTTTTTGCTTTTTCCTTTACTACTGGTTCTTTGTAAGGTACAGATACAATTTCCTCCGCTACCTCCATTTTTCTTACAGTATTTCCATCTACATAACTTTGAGTAGATGTTGTGCGCGTGATATACCTCCTGTTTTTCTGTGTTTGCATTTTTCTCTCCCCTTTCAGATTCTCTTCTCAAACACTCTTAATTTTGCACTTTTGGATCTACGATTTATTTCCATTTCTTCTTCTGATGGTAAAATTGGTTTTCTAGTAATAACTTTACCTGTTGGTTTCTTTCCACACATGCACACAGGAAACGATGGTGGACATGTACACGGATTTTCATTTTTTCTAAATATGCTTTTTACAATCCGATCCTCCAAGGAATGAAATGTAATAACACAAATTCTTCCTCCATCATCCAATAAATCAATCATATCCTGTAATGTATTATTTAAAACTTCTAATTCCTTATTTAATTCAATCCGAATTGCCTGAAACGTCTTTTTGGAAGGATGTCCAGTATTTTTTCTGATTTTCATAGGAATAGCAGCTTTGATTGCTTCATTCAACTCATATGTAGTGGTCAATTCTTTTTCTTGACGCATGCGAACAATATGTTTTGCAATGTTCTTCGCAAATTTGTCCTCTCCATAATCACGTATAA
The DNA here is from genome assembly GCA_902786205.1 of uncultured Lachnospiraceae bacterium. GTDB lineage: Bacteria > Bacillota > Clostridia > Lachnospirales > Lachnospiraceae > CAG-411. The sequence continues at coordinate 75,367 of CADABQ010000006.1, forward strand.
TGCGATATAATTCCATCTCGCTATATCCATTTACAATATCTTTTGCTGTCAGTGGCTGACGCTTGTCCATTCGCATATCCAAGGGTCCATCTTCTTTGTAAGAAAACCCCCGTTCCGCAGTATCTAATTGATACGATGAAACACCTAAATCTAATACGATGCCATTTACTTTCTCTATTCCGAGTTCTTTCAAAACAGTTGGCATGTTACAATAATTATTTCGAACAATTGTTACTCGATCTCCAAATTGTTCCAACCGTTCTCTTCCTGTAATAATTGCAGCTTCATCTTGGTCAATACCTATAAACCTGCCATTTTCTCCCAGTCTAGAACAAACTTCATAAGCATGTCCTGCACCACCTAATGTTCCATCTACATAAATACCATCCGGTCGAATATTCAGTTGTGTGACCGTTTCTTCTAATAGTACGGATACATGTTCAAACTTCACGTTCTTTCCTCCCAGTTTTGTTAGAAACTAATTCCCAACTCTGACATATTCTCTGCAATCGATTCCACATCTCCAAAATCATTGTTTGAATCCCACTGCTCTTTGCTCCAGATTTCAATTTTTCCCAGTACCCCTACAAACACAACTTCCTTTTCCAGTTTTGCATGTTCCCTTAGTTTTGCCGGGATCAAAATTCTCCCCTGCTTGTCTACCTCGCAATTTACAGCACCAGCAAGGAAATATCTTTGTAATTGTCTGGCTTGTCGGTTTCCAGGTAGTTGCTTTAATTGTATGACGAATTCTTCCCACTCTGCATTTGGGTACAAAAACAAACACCCATCTAAGCCCAGAGTTACTACAAATTCCTCTCCCAGTTCTTCTCTAAACTTAGCAGGCACGATAATTCTACCTTTTGCATCTATGGAATGATTATATTCGCCCATAAACATATTGCCTGCACCTACCTATCTGATTATTTTGGAAAAGTAACCACTTACTCACCACTTTCCACCACATAATCCCACTTTCCACCACTTATGTTACTATTCTATCCCATTTCAGGGAAACTTTCAACCTTTTTTCCCCGTTTTCCTTGAAAAGAGTGTAAAAATCAGCCAAGAACCTTCATAACAACCAGAACATTTGTTCTTATCTAAAAAATACTCTTTTGCAAATTACAGAATAAAACTTCAAAAGCACAGACTATTTTCGACTATTTTAAAAAAAACATGAACAGTACACATTCTATTAGAGCATTTTTTGTTCTATCTATAGAATGAAGTTTCCTATAGATAGAACAAAAAAAGTAATACATGCAGTTTTCTAATTTACACTGTCATGTATTACTTTTTATTATCAAACACTAGTGCACTGCGTCAGTACACTTGAATATTATTTCTCTATAGAAAAATGTGCTCCGCAGGAGGTTCACAGTTTCACAGATGGAATACATACGCCACGCATCTGGCACCCAAAAGTGAAGCACTTCCCTCATGAATGAGGGATATAGAGAGTTGATGGGAACTTGTCCACTTTGTTCTTATACGTTAAAGCGGAATAAAATAATATCTCCGTCCTGAACAACATAATCTTTTCCTTCTGAACGAACCAACCCTTTTTCCTTTGCTGCTGTCATGGAACCACATTCCATTAAATGCTCATAACTTACAGTCTCAGCACGAATAAAGCCACGTTCAAAGTCCGTATGGATCTTTCCTGCTGCTTGTGGTGCTTTTGTTCCTTTTGTAATCGTCCATGCTCTACACTCATCTTCTCCTGCTGTAAGGAAGCTAATCAATCCCAATAAATGATAACTAGCACGGATTAATTTTTCTAAACCGGATTCTTGCAAGCCCAAATCCTCTAAAAATTCTTTCTTTTCATCTTCTTCTAACTCTGCAATTTCCTGCTCAATCTGTGCACAGATTACAAAAGTTTCTGAATTTTCTGAAGCTGCATATTCCCGTACTTTTTGAACATATTCGTTGTCGGCACCATCATTTGCCAAATCATCCTCTGTTACATTGGCTGCATAAATTACAGGCTTAATAGTAAGTAGATTATAGGTTTTTATCAATTCTTCCTCTTCTTCGTTTTGTACCTCAAAGCTTTTTGCCAACTTTCCAGCTTCCAAATGTGCCTTTAAACGATCTACTAAATCAAATTCTTTTGCAAGACTCTTATCGCTTCTAGCACCTTTTCCAAGTTTTGTTAAACGACGATCCAAAATTTCAATATCTGAAAAAATTAACTCCAGATTGATTGTTTCAATATCACGAAGTGGATCAATAGAACCATCTACATGCACAATATTGCTATCCTCAAAGCAACGTACCACATGCACAATTGCATCTGTCTCACGAATATTTGCTAAAAACTGATTTCCAAGCCCTTCGCCTTTCGATGCTCCTTTTACCAATCCTGCAATGTCAACAAATTCAATCACAGCAGGTACCACTTTTTTTGTATGATACATTTCGTCTAATTTATTTAAGCGCTCATCTGGTACTGCAACTACACCCACATTAGGATCAATTGTACAGAATGGATAATTTGCTGATTCTGCTCCTGCTTTTGTCAATGAGTTAAATAATGTACTTTTTCCTACATTTGGTAATCCAACAATTCCTAATTTCATAATTTATTATTCCTCCTTCGTATTGTCTTTATTTTCTAATTCTTGTTTGCAAAAATCTGTTTAAATGCTTTTACATTCGCAGCCGCATCCCCGCCAAATACAGCAGTTCCAGCTACTAGTATATTTGCTCCTGCATCTAATACTTCCTCTGCATTTGTCAATTTAATTCCACCATCTACCTGAATATCTGTTTTTAAATTTCTCTGATCAATCATTTCTCGCAATTGGCGAATCTTTGTCAGTGAATATGGAATAAAAGATTGTCCACCGAAGCCAGGATTTACGCTCATAATCAGTACCATATCTAACTGATCAAGCACATAGTCAAGTACATGTAAAGAGGTAGCTGGATTCAATGCAACACCTACCTTTAATCCCATTTCTTTTATGGCATTTACCGTACGATCTAAATGTTTACATGCCTCTGCATGTACCGTTATCAAATCTGCACCTGCATCCTTAAATTCCTGTAAATATCGTACTGGTTCATCAATCATAAGATGTACATCAAATACACACTTTGATTGTTTACGGATTGCCTTCATAACAGGCATTCCAAAAGATATACTTGGAACAAAACTTCCATCCATAACATCAATATGTATGTATTCTGCTCCGGCTTGTTCTATTGTTGCAATTTCTTCTCCCAACTTTGCAAAATCAGCTGAAAGAATCGATGGTGCTAACTTATACATTTTTCTTCCTCACTTTATCTTTTCTATTTTAGACACTAAACGTCAATGATTTCTACACTCCGTTTTGCTTCTAGTGAGCAATACACAAACTTAAAAGTTCGGTACGCTATTGGCATATTTTTTAACGGAGGGTGAACGCGTATCCTCTATTTATATTTTTTCTTCTTATCTTTAATTTCTGCATAAAAACTTTGATAATTTTCATATCGTTCTTTTGATAATACGCCCTTTTCTACCGCCTCTTTCACCATACAAGACGGTTCATGCACATGCACGCATCCCTGGAAACGACAAGTTCCCTCATACTCCGAAAATTCAGGAAAATAGAAACGCAATTGTTCCTTTTCCACATCTGTTACATACAATGACGTAAAACCCGGAGTATCCATAATATAGGTATCCTTTTCCAATCGGAATAATTCCGAATGTCTAGTTGTATGCTTTCCACGTTCAATTTTCTGACTAATCTGTCCTGTTTCCATATTTGCTTCTGGAATTATGCAATTGATCGTAGAAGATTTTCCAACTCCAGAAGGACCTGCCAATACGCTGGTTTTCCCATGCAATTGTTCTTTAAATTGTTGTATCCCAATACCTTCTTTTACACTAAGGAATAATACGTGATAGCTTTTTTCATAAATCTGTTTTAACCGTTCCATTTCCACGTTATCTACTAAGTCACACTTATTAAAACATATTATTGTTTCAACATTATACTGTTCCATGGAAACTAGGAAACGATCTAACAAATTTAAATTTGGCTGTGGTTTTGCGCAGGAAAAAATAACAACCGCCTGATCCACATTTGCAACTGCAGGACGGATTAACTGATTTTTTCTTTTTTCTACGGAGATTACATTTCCAATTCTTTTTTCTGAATCTAATATTGTAATCTCCACGTTATCTCCCACCAAGGGTTTCATTTTTTTATTTCGGAATACACCTTTGGCCTTACACTCATACAAGCCTTGTTCCTCTGTATGAATGTAATAAAAGCCTGCGATTCCTTTTACAATTTTTCCTCTCATTATTCTGCTACCTTTGTAAACTTCACGGAATATGGTCCTCCAACACATTTACCATCTAAATACATATAAATTTCACCTGTTGATGCACTATACCCTTCTATTACACCTACATTCAAAGGAAAATCTCCCAGACTATGACTGCCTTCATATACAGTTTTACTCTTTCCATCCTGTTTCAAAATCAATTTAATGTTTCCAGTTTCATCCTCTGAATTAAATGGATTGTCTGAAATAGAAATACGCGCTTCATACTTATATTTTGTTTCTGCACCCAAACTAATTACAACAGATACTTTTGTTCCTTTTTCTGCCTTGCTTCCAACGCTATATCCCTGTGAAATAACTTTTCCCTTAGCAACACTATCACTATATTCCTCTGTAACGCTTCCTAACACCAATCCTTTATCTTCCAACTTTTTCTTTGCTTCGCTTTGTGTACAGCCTCTAAGATCAGGTACTTCTACTGAAGTGTCCTCTTTTCCTTTACTGATATAAAGTACAACGATTTCACCTTTCGATACCGATGCCCCGGCAGATGGACTTGTTCTTATTACACGACCTTCTTGTGTTGTATCACTGTATTCATACTCTTTTCGAACAATAAATCCGCGTGCGCGCAAAGTACTTTCTGCACTGCTTTCACTCTCTCCAACTACATTATCCACTGTGATTTTATCAACCCCAGTACTTACAACCAAATTGATTTCCATGCCATCCGTTATAACAGTACCTTCCTCTACGTCCTGGCTGATAATATACCCCGCATCAACAGAATCAGAAGATTTCTCTGTTACATTCACTTTCAATCCTAATTGTTCCAACTGGCTTTGTACATCTGTCAATTTTGTATTCACAACATTAGGAACTGTTTTTTCCGCATTTTCTGTTGCTTCAATGTCTGTAATACTAGGTGAATTCGTTATTTTTTCCTCATTTGGTGAATCTTTTGCCTTTCCAAAACATCCACTAGCCTTTGCAATAATAAATACAATAATAAATACAATAAGAATTGCAGCAAGTACACCACCAATACTCATAAGTCTCTCTAATTTTGGATTTACATCCTCATCTTCTTCGTCATCCTCTTCGTTTATAACATTCTTTTCTGAAAGTGGCATTCTTTTTTCATTTTTCTTTGCATTTAGATCCATGGTATCCTCCATTGCCTGCCGATTTCCTGCAGAAGCATGTTTAATCTGTTCCAAATCATCTGATGAGAGATTAATCGTTGGCGAATCTGCAATCATTTCCGGTGTATATAACTGCACATATGCTCCATCTGGATGTGAAAGAGATTTTTTCAAATCAGAAATCAAAGCCGATGCTGTCAAATAACGATGTTCTGGTTTTTTCTGCATACATTTTTGTACAATTCTATCCAAACTGATTGGCACTGTAGGTTCTAAGGTTCGAATTGGAACGGCATCTTCCTGCAAATGACATAATGCAACAGACACTGTATTGTCCCCAATAAATGGGACACGTCCCGTCAACATCTCATACATCGTAACACCTAAAGAATAAATGTCACTTTTCTCATCACTAAATCCGCCTCTTGCCTGTTCTGGAGATAAATAATGTACAGAACCCATCGCATTTGAAGTAATTGTATCCGATGTCACTGCCTTTGCAATTCCAAAATCAGTTACTTTTACTTTTCCTTCACGTGATATAATAATATTTTGTGGTTTAATATCTCTATGCACGATATGATTTGCATGTGCAGCTTCCATCCCTTGTGCAATCTGTATCGCAATTCCTACTGCTTCCTTTACATCCAACTTTCCTTTTCGCTCAATAAAACTTTTTAGCGTAATCCCCTCAACTAATTCCATGACAATGTAATGCATATCGTCTTCATCGCCAACATCATATACATTTACAACATTAGGATGTGATAATCCAGCAGCGGATTGTGCTTCTGCACGAAACTTTTCTACAAATATTTTATCATTACTAAACTCTGCTTTTAAAATTTTAACAGCAACAAATCGGTTCAGGCGATGATCCTTTGCTTTATAGACATCTGCCATTCCGCCAGTGCCAACTTTATCAATAATTTCATACCGGTCATTTATAAATACTCCAGGTCGAATTATCATATTACTCCTCCTTATGCTTCTATCCTTTGCACCTATTTTATATTTCTACTAATACAATGCCAATATTATCTTTTCCTCCATTGGTATTTGCTACGCGAACTAACTCCTTGCCCGCTACCTCTATATCCATACTTTGTTTTACAATATCAAAAATATCTTCATCTTCAACCATGTTAATCAATCCATCTGTACACATCAGTAATATATCTCCTTTTTGCATGCGCAATTCAAAGAAATCTGCCTGTACTAATGCATTGGTCCCCACTGCTCTTGTAATTACATTTTTATTTTTATGATGCCTGGCATCTTTTCTCTCTAATTCACCATTTCGAACCATTTCTTCTACCCAGGAATGATCTTCTGTTATCTGATGCATTTCTTCTCGAAGCAAATATGCTCTGGAATCTCCTATATTTGCTACATATAATTCCTCTCCCAGTATAGTAGCCGCAACAATTGTTGTCCCCATACCATGAAGAGATGCATCTGCTTCCGCCTGGCAGAATACTGTTCGGTTTGCTTCCTGAATAGCATTTTCTAAAATACCAATTGGTGAACGAACCTGACTGTTTTTCACATTCGTTGCTATTGTTTCTACACAACATCGGGAAGCATAATCCCCTGCCTGATGTCCACCCATGCCATCTGCTACAAGAAACAAATTGGGTAATTGCCCCACGGAATTTGGGTAACAAAAAACATAGTCCTGATTTACCTTTCTAACCTGTCCCACATCCGTAATGGAATATGCTTTCATGCTATTCCTCCTCTTTTTGCTTCATATAACTTCTTCTTAATTGTCCACAGGCAGCATCTATATCTCTGCCCATTTCTCTTCTTATAGTAACATTTATTCCCAGCTTTTCAAGAGTTAATTTAAATTTTTCCACAAAATAACTGTCGGAATCCTTATAATTTCTTTCCTTGATTGGATTTACCGGTATTAAATTTACGTGACAATTCTTTCCGTGAAGAAGTTTTCCTAGTTCCACAGCAAACGCCTCACTGTCATTTTGCCCCTGCACAAGGCTGTATTCAAAACTAACTCTTCTGCCTGTTTTTTCAAAATAATAATCGCACGCTTCCATAATCTCTTTTATCGTATATTTATTGGCAACTGGCATTAGTTTTTTTCTTGCTTCATCGTTCGGTGCATGTAAAGAAATTGCTAATGTAATCTGCAATTTTTCATCCGCAAGCGCTTTTATTTTTTCTACTAATCCACAAGTAGATACCGTAATGTTTCTCTGGCTGATATTGTAACCATGTTCATCGGTCAGCATATGTACAAATTTAACAAAATTATCGTAATTGTCCATAGGTTCACCCGTTCCCATTACAACCACATTCGAAACACGTTCCCCAGATATATTCTGAATCGCATAAATCTGTCCCAACATTTCAGAAACAGTTAAATTTCGTTCCAATCCCCCCAATGTAGAAGCACAAAATCGACATCCCATTCGACATCCCACTTGTGAAGAAATACACACACTATTTCCATGTCGATATTTCATCAATACACTTTCAATCACACTTCCATCCTGCAATGCAAAAAGGAATTTTGTCGTTGCTCCGTCTTTTGAAACTAATTTTTCCAACATTTTGGTTTCTGCTATATAACATGTTTTTTCTAATTTTTCCCGCAATGTTTTTGACAAATTTGTCATTTCATCAAAATGCATCACCGCTTTTTTATGCAGCCATTCATAAATCTGTTTTCCACGAAACGGCTTTTCTCCCATCTTTACCATTACCTGTATCAATTCATCGTATTGTAAAGATTTTATATCAATTTGATCCATTTTTTTCCTCATTTCTTTTTCAGCGAACCGGCTTTTTAAATTTAGAAAGGAAAAAACCATCCGTTTCCTGTATTCCCGGTATTAACTGTAAAAATCCTTGCTTTGTTGTTTCGCCTCGCAATTTTTCTGGAAGAAATTCATCCAGACTTTGCAACTCCAATCCTAAATTATCTACTATCCACTTTACATTTTCTTCATTTTCCATTTGGTTAACAGTACAAGTACTGTAAATCAATGTTCCTCCAGGCTTTACATAAGAAGAAATGGTTTTCAATATACTTCTTTGTAATTTAACAAGTTCTTTTATTCCCTCTGGACTGGTTTTATATTTAATATCATTTTTCTTTCCAATCACGCCCAAGCCGGAACATGGAAGGTCTGCGATTACAACATCCGCTTTTGCAACCATTTCCTCATCTAGTTTAAGAGCATCTTGTACAATAGGATGCACGTTTTTTAATCCAAGACGCCTTGCATTTTCACGAATACGCTCCACCTTTGTATCAGATATATCACGCGAAGACACCACTCCTGTTCCTCGCAATAATTCTGCTGCATGCATACTTTTTCCACCGGGTGCCGCGCAAACATCCACAATAAAATCATCTTTTTGGATACCTGCTGCAAGTGCTACCAACATAGAACTTTCGTCTTGAATTATAAATTTCCCTTCTTGAAAAGCTTTTATCTTTTTCAAATAATTGTATTCTGAAATTCGTAATGCTTCCTTTACATAGACCCCTGCTTCTACCTTTATTCCTTCTTTTTTTAAACTTTCCCCTAATTGCGAAACTGTATTTTTCTCAGTATTACAACGTATGGTAACTGCTCTATCCAAAAAAGCTGCTTGCAACATTCTTTTGGTGATTTCTATGCCATATTGCTGTTCCCACATTTGTACAATCCACTCTGGCATAGAATAACACACACTCAAATAGGTTATTGGTTGTTTTTTTTCATCTGGATAAAGAACCTCAGCCTTTCTTCTTTCGATATTTCGCAATACACCATTTACAAAACCTTTTAAATTGTAAAATCCTTTTTTCTGTGCCAGTTTCACTGCCTCATTGCAAGTTGCTCTGGCTGGAATATTTTCCATATATTTTAACTCATACACACCCAAACGAAGAATATTTCGTATCACTGGCTTCATTTTTTTTACTTTCACTTTAGAAAATTGATTTATAATATAATCCAATTCAATTTTTCGCTCTATTGTTCCTTCACAAAGCCTTGTTAAAAATGCACGATCCTGTTTTTCCAGATATTGGTATGTCGTGAGTACTTGTTGTAACACTACACTACTATATTCTCCTTGTTCCAATACTTTTAACAGAATTTCCAATGCAAGTTCCCGCATATTTATCTGCTTGTTTGTCATCGATCTCTATCTCCTCCAAATAAAAGAACCAAACGTAACAGTTGCAAAATCATAGATGCTGCTGATGCCACATAAGTAAGTGCTGCTGCTGTTAATACTCTTCTTGCTTTACCAACTTCGTCACGCGTTAACATTCCAGTTCCACCTAAAATTTTTAGTGCACGATGTGATGCATTAAATTCTACTGGTAACGTAACAATACTAAACAGAACAGCCGCTGCAAAAAGTATAATTCCTAACAAAATCAAGCTCTGATTAAAACTCAAAATCACTCCTAGTAGTATAACCGGCCATGATAAAGTAGAACAAATATTTACAGCCGGTACCATTGCAGAACGTAAAACAAGTGGTGCATACTGTTTTGCATGTTGAATTGCATGACCACACTCATGTGCTGCTACGCCAATTGCTGCAACAGAAGTATTTCCATAAACCGCATCGGATAAACTTAACACTTTGGTTTTTGGATTATAGTTGTCCGTCAAGTCACCAGCAATATGTCGTATTTGTACATCGTAGATGCCAGCCTGGTGTAAAATTCTCTCCGCAGCCTGGGCACCAGTCATACCTGACATACTGCGTACTCTTTTATACTTTGCATATGTGCTGTTCACCAATGCAGATGCCATCAGTGTTAATAATAAACCAATAATTACTAATATATAAGTTGGGTCAAAATAATATCCATAATACATAAGCATTTCCTCCTATTCTCTTACCAGAAATTCTATATTTCCTACTTTCCTAGTATCTTTCCGGCTTCCACCTGATTTCCTCTCAAAAAGGCATCGATTTCCATTCGCTTCTTTCCCTCTAATTGTAACTCTTTTAAGGAAAGTAATCCTTTTCCTGTTTTTATAAGTAATTCCTTTTTATTTACTTCTACAACCTGTCCAGGTTCTCCATCAACTTCCTGCTCTACCACATCTGCATCCCAAATTTTTAATGTCTTTCCATTATAAATAGTATACGCACTTGGCCATGGATTTAATCCTCGAATCAAGCGTTCTATCTCTTCTGCTGTTTTTGAAAAATCAATCTTTCCTAATTTTTTATTTAACATTTTTGCATAGGTAGATAACGCCTCTTCCTGTTTTGTTCTTGTGCAAATTCCATTTTCTACCTCAACTAATGTATCTATTAACAATTGTGCTCCGCACTTTGCAAGTTTATCAAACAAGCTTCCACCAGTTTCCTTTTTATCTAATGCCACAACCACTTTCTTTAATATATCTCCTGTATCAAGTCCCTCATCCATAAGCATTGTTGTAACACCAGTTTCCTTTTCGCCATCAATAACTGCCCATTGAATGGGTGCTGCCCCACGATACTTTGGTAAAAGAGACGCATGTACATTGATACACCCATATTTAGGAAGTGTAAGTATGGATTGGGGTAATATTTGACCAAATGCTACTACTACAATTACATCTGGAGCAATTTCATTTAATACTTGTTGAAATGCTTCTTCTTTTACTTTTAATGGCTGATAAACAGGTATATCATACTTTAGAGCAACTTCCTTTACTGGCGGAAACTGCATCATTTTTCCTCTTCCCTTTGGCTTATCTGGCTGTGTCACTACGGCCTCCACCTGATGCCCTGCCTTGATAAGAGCTTCCAATGTACCCACTGCAAAATCGGGTGTTCCCATAAATACTACTCGCATCCAATCCCTTCCTTTCTTGTGCTTCTTCTTATTCTTCCTCTTCCTCATCTTCCATCATCGCAGCTAATTGTTCGTTTGTTAACAAATCACCTTCTACTTTTTCCACATACAAATGTCCATCTAAATGATCGATTTCATGACAAAGACATCTTGCAAGCAATTCTTCTCCCTCAATAATGAATTCTTCCATATTTTCGTCTAGTGCCTTCACTTTCGCATAATTTGGTCGTGTTACAAGACCAGATTTTCCAGGCACACTAAGACATCCTTCATATCCGGTTTGCTCTCCGGAAACTTCTAATATTTCTGGATTGATTAAAATGATAGGTTCTGGTTCTTCCTCCATGGAGACATCTATTACAACAATACGTTTTAATACTCCAACCTGAGGTGCTGCTAAACCTACTCCCTGCGCATGATACATTGTCTCAATCATATCTTCAATTAATGTTTCAATTCTAGGTGTCATTTCCTTTACTTCTCTACAAGTTTTATTTAAAATTTCATCTCCAATTTCTCTAATATTTCTCAAAGCCATAACTATTTTCCTTTCTTTCTAATTGTAATATTCTATTATTCACAATTTTTTTATTAATATGTTACTATTCAAAGGTAGGTATTTTCTATAGTCAAGCGGATATTCGCAATTCGCTCTGCTACTTGCTCATAACACTATATAAAAGCCTATCCTATGCAGTTTTGGTGAATTTTCATAAATCGCATCTTCCCAAAGTCGTTACAGTTCACATACTCGAAAATTGTAATGTTAATATCCATTCATCGGATTTAAATCATAATATACACTTACTTGTCGAAATGCCTCGGAATAATGCACAAAACCTTCCAAGAAAGATTTTATCTCTAACACACTCTCTAATTGTTTTGCTTTTATGTAAAGCAATTTTCGATAGCGCTCACTTACACGATAAACGGTAGCATTTGCAGGTCCTATGATTGTTACTCCATTGGTTTGTTTTTCTACCGCTGCACCTTTCAAAAACATAGCAGCCTGCGTTACTTTTTGTTCTGATTTTGAAACTACCACGATAGCGAGAATAACACCAAATGGCGGATATTCTAGAATCTTTCGATAAAGCATTTCCTTTTCATAAAATCCCACATAGTCCTGATTTTCTACCATTTTTAAACTATAATGTTCTGGCTGATAGGTTTGAATAATCATTTTTCCGGCATCCTTTCGCCTGCCTGCACGTCCTGCAGCCTGATAAAGCAATTGAAAGGTTCGTTCTGCACTCCGAAAATCATTCATATTTAACGATAAATCTGCCGCCATCGCAGCCACCAACGCTACATTTGCAAAATCATGCCCTTTTACAATCATCTGCGTGCCAATCAGAATGTCTGCTTCCCCAGCGTTAAACTGCTGCAATATTTTGCTATATTCTCCCTTTTTGGAAGTGGTGTCTCCATCCATCCGAAGAATACGAGCATTTGGAAATTCTTTCCTTGCGTACTCCTCAACCTTCTGCGTACCAATTCCAAAAGCAGCAATATACGGAGACCCACAAGAAGGACATTTTTTAGGGCGTTTTTGTACATATCCACAATAATGACACATAAGCATGTTATTTTTGTGTTCTGTCAGTGAAACATCACAATGTGGACAATGCAACACCTGACCACAAGCCCGGCAAGAAACAAAACCTGCATATCCTCGACGATTGATAAATAGCAACACTTGCTTTTTTTGTGTTAAACACTCCCACATTTGCTCTACTAAACTTCTGCTAAAAATAGACATATTTTTCTTTTTGAGTTCTTCCCGCAAATCCACGATAGAAACCTCTGTATCCAAACTTCCATTTGCCCTTTCCTCCAAAGTAAATAACTGGTATTCTCCAGACATTGCTTTGTAATAGCTTTCAATCGATGGTGTAGCAGAACCCATAAGAACCATTGCCTCACACATTTTCGCCCTTTGAATTGCAACTTCTCTCGTATGATATTTCGGTTGATTTTCATTTTGATAAACAGGTTCATGCTCCTCATCAATGATGATAAGTCCTAATCTTTCAAACGGTGTAAACAATGCGGAACGTGGTCCAATTACAATATCTACCTCTCCATTTTTTGCGCGTTCATACTGATCTGAGCGCTCTCCTTCTGACAATTTAGAATGTAATACGGTAATACGATCTCCAAAACGTTGATAAAAACGTTCCATCATCGACACGGTCAAAGCAATTTCCGGAATCAGAAAAATAACTTGCTTTTTTTGTGTAATTACATCATCCATAATTTCCATATATATTTCTGTTTTTCCACTTCCCGTTATACCGCGGAGCAAACATGGTTTCAGCTTTTTACACTGCACGTTTTCTATAATAGCATTCACAATACTTTGCTGTGCCTGTGTAAGAGTAATACAATAGTCCTCTGAAATATGGATGGGAATCGGATTTCGATAAACTTTTTTAGTCGAAACAACCAATATACCAAGTCGCTCCAATGCCTTAATTGCATCTCTGCTCACTTGATGCTCTTTGATTGCCTGTGCCATCTCTATGGTAGAAAATTCTTTTAATACAGTGGCAAGACGTAACCGTGCTTTATTCCCCTTTTTTTCACATTCTTCTATAAATAAGTCTAATCGACTTTGCTCTACGACTAAATGTAAATACTTTTTTTGTTTTTCTTTCACTTTACGTTTCACTGGTAAAACGGCACGTAATGCATCGTTCATCGTAGAACCATATCTTTCCCGCATCCAAGCTGCAAGTTGAATAAAATGACTTTCTAAAATGGTTCCATCTGTAATTACACTAGAAATTGGTTTTATTTTTTTCGGATCAAACTCCGAGGTAGAAGACAATCCTAAAACAAACCCTTTGATCTGCCGATTTCCTGCACCAAAAGGAATGAGCACCTGTGTACCAATTTGTACACAGGATTCCCATTCCTCCGGTATCGCATATTCATATATCTTATCTAGATTTCCATGTGAAATATTCACGATTACGCTTGCATACTTCATCTACTACTCCACTTATTTTTTTAATGCTTCCACAACTTCTTCCATATGCATTCCACGAGAACCTTTTACAAGAATGGCATCTCCTGCTTTCACATTTAAAAGAAGATATTGCTCTGCATCTGCTTTATTTTCGAAGTCCTCTGCTATTATATTACTGCCACAATCCTTTATCGCTCTGCAAATTTCTTTTGCCTCTGTTCCAACCGTTACCACCATATCAATTTGATGCCCATGTCGCTTTGTTTCTGCTAAAAAGCTGCCAACATCATAATGGCATTTTTTCGAAGAAACACCTAATTCCAATACGTCTGCAAATACCAAAATTCTTCGCTGTATCCCTTCCATGTCTAACAACATTAATGCACCGCTTTTCATAGAATCCGGACTTGCATTATAGGTGTCATCAATAATTTTTTTTCCATTACATTCATAAATTTGGCCACGCATACTGATCGGTTTATAATCTTCTAATCCTTTTTTTGCCTCAGAAGGGTCTATCTGAAATTCTTCTGCAACAGCTAATGCAACTGTGGCATTGTATATATTATGTTCTCCAAGAACCGACAATGTAACCATTTCTTCTTTTGTTGCAGACTTATATTTAAATTGCTGCCCTTCTCCCTTTCGCACAACGTCTGTTGCCTGAAACGCACAAGAATCACCCTGTCCAAACTCCTTCACAATACAGTTTGAAAACTTTTCTATTGTTTTCGCATCAAAAAGTGCTGTATCTATCGGCTGATTCTTCTTTTTCTTTGCCACAAATTCTTTCATCTCATGAAGTAAGCGGTCTTCACCATTAACATACAAGGAACATTCTCCAGAAAAATAATCCATAATGTTCGATTTTTCCTTTCGAATATTTTCCTGAGAACCTAATTGTCCAATATGTGATACTCCTATATTTGTCATGACTGCCAAATCTGGTCTTGCAATAGCTGCTAATCGTTCCATTTCTCCAACTTCACTCATTCCCATTTCAATTACCGCAACCTGCGTATCTTCCTCTAGGTAAAACATCATCAAGGGCAATCCGATTTGGCTATTCATATTTCCTTTTGTTTTTAAGACATTGTATTTTGTGCCTAACGCTGCTGCAATCATCTCTTTGGTTGTTGTTTTTCCCACACTACCGGTAATGCCTACAATTTTTACATCAAACAAACTACGATACCAAGCTGCTGCCAGCTGCAAAGCCTCTGTCGTATCCTCTACTTGAATGTAAACTTTTCCTGGAAGAAATTTACTACATTCCTTTGCTGTAAAAGTAGCCACTGCACCAGCCTCTAATGCCATATCGATAAAGTTATGTGCATCCACACGTTCTCCTACAATAGGAACAAACAATGCTCCCTTTGTAATCTCCTTTGAATTTGTGCTAACAGAGGTAATAAGCGTATCTCCTGCCCCAGAAAGAATCGTTCCATTTACTGCCTTTGCCAACGCTTCTGCATGAATTTCCTTCATGTTTTCCTCCTTACTGAATCTTTTCTTCTTCCTTTACTTGTGCTACTAATTCTCTCTCATCCATATGATGTTTCTTTCCCTTTATTTCCTGATAATCCTCATGTCCTTTTCCTGCAAGTACAATTACATCACCCTCTTGTGCATGCACCATACAATAACGGATAGCTTCTTTTCGGTCTGCGATCATTACATACTTTCCATCCGCTTTCTTTACACCCGTTAAAATATCATCCATAATTGCCTGTGGTTCTTCATCTCTTGGATTATCTGATGTAATAACCGTTAAATCTGCAAGTTTAGAGGAAACTTCTCCCATTTCATAACGGCGAAGTTTGGAACGATTTCCGCCACAGCCAAACAAACATACCAAACGTTTTGGATGGTATGCCTTTAAAGTTGTAAGCAAACTTTCCAAACTCATAGCATTATGTGCATAATCAATCATAAGAGTAAATCGCTTTGATACTGGAAGTAATTCCACTCTTCCCTTTACACGAATTCCTTCTAATGCAGATTGAATCGCATCTTCTTTTACTCCAAAATGACGACAAATCGAAATTGCTGCCAATGAATTATATACACTAAATTTACCAGGTACATCAATTTCTACTGGCATATTTAACAAACCACTCATATTATAGGAAACACCTAAAAATCCAGGTCTGTGAATCAGTTCTACATTTTCAGCACGCAAATCTGCTTTTTCAGAAAAGCCAAAACTTTCCACCTGACAGGTATGACCTTCTAATACTCGCTCTGTATGCTCATCATCCATATTGACAATACCTGTTTTACACTGTTTAAATAACATTCCTTTGCAATGTAAATACTCATCAAAATCCTTATGCTCGTTTGGACCAATGTGATCTGGCTCTAAATTTGTAAAAATACCATAATCAAACACAAAGCCACCAACTCTATGTAACTTTAATCCCTGAGACGATACTTCCATTACCACACATTCTATACCTGCATCTACCATTTCACGAAATGTTTTTTGCACAACATAAGATTCCGGTGTGGTATTGACCGCCGGAATGTGCTTGTCTCCAATAATCGTTTCAATCGTTCCGATCAGCCCTGTCCGAAAACCAGTTTTTTCCAAGATAGATTTTACCATGTAGGAGGTTGTCGTTTTTCCTTTTGTACCTGTAATACCAATTGTTTTTAACTGTTCTGCAGGATTTCCAAAATAAGAAGCTGACATACATGCCAATGCAAGACGGGTATCCTCTACCTTTATCACTGTAACGTTATCTGGAACGGTCACTTCTTTCTCTACTACTACCGCTGCAACTTCCTTTTGTATTACTTGATCTATAAAATCGTGTCCATCTACTACTGCTCCGCTAATACAAACAAATGCTGCATCTTTACAGGCTTTTCTGGAATCAAACACTAATTCACTTACTTCTCTATCAATAGTACCTTGCACTACTTCATACTTTATTTTGTCTAATAAATCTGCTACTATCATTTTTTCCCTCCTACTCTCATACGGATTTTACTATTTTGTCGCTATTCTACCGTAATTTCACCGTCAAATACTATTGTTGCAGGTCCTGTCATAAATACATGATTTGTCTTCTTGTCATACTCTATCTTTAAATCTCCACCAAGCAAATGTATTATGACTTCCTCTTCTGTTTTCCCGTTTAAAATGCAAGCTACTGCTGTAGCACATGCTCCAGTACCACAAGCAAGTGTCTCTCCAGAGCCTCTCTCCCACACTCTCATGTTTACTTCTTTTTTATTTAATATTTGAACAAATTCTGTATTCACGCGTTCTGGAAACATTGCATGTTTTTCAAAGATAGGTCCGATTTTTTCTAATGGTAATGACGCAGTATCATCTACCCAAACAACAGCATGTGGATTTCCCATAGATACGCAGGTCATTTCGTATTCCTGACCATTTATTTTTACTTTTTCACCAATCATTTTTTCTTTCTGCCACTCTACTGGAATCTCTTTTGTATTTAAAATCGGTTCACCCATATCTACTTTTACCGTTTTTACTTTTCCGTTTTCCACCTGAAGGTCTAAATATTTTATCCCTCCTTTTGTTTCAATGGAAATCCTAGTTTTATCCGTCAATCCATAATCATATACGTATTTTGCAATACAACGCACACCATTTCCGCACATCTTTCCTTCTGAGCCATCCGCATTAAACATACGCATACGAAAATCTGCCTGTTCCGATGGACAAATTAAAATTAATCCATCGGAACCAATCCCAAAATGGCGATCACTGACCTGCACTGCCAATTTGGAAGGATCGTCAACCTGTTCCTTAAAACAATTGACATATACATAATCGTTTCCGCAACCATGCATTTTTGTAAATTTCATAAACTTTCCCTCTTTCTTTTACATACGATCTGGAGCTTCCATACCTAATAAATCCACACAAGTTTCTAATACACCTTTTGTAAGACGTATCAATGAAATCCATGATTTCTGACGTTCTTTATCTTCTTCTGCAATAATTTTGTTTTCATGATAAAATCTTGCAAACGCATTGGATAATTCATAAATATACTGACACATTTTATGTGGTGCGTTTTCTTCAAACGCTGTTTCCATCATATCATTGAATTTTGAAAGTTCTAGCATCAATGCTGTCTCACTATCGCTTACTGGTGCAGCTAAATCTGTACTTTCTGGTAATTTTCCTATTTTTTCTTCATACTTTGCTAAAATAGATTTAATACGAACAATCGTATATAAAATATATGGACCTGTATTTCCTTCAAAAGATGCAAAACGCTCAATATCAAAAACATAATCTTTGGAGGCTTGATTGGATAAATCCCCATACTTTAATGCTGCTACTCCAACTTTTCTTGCAATTTCCTTTGCCTCTTCTTCGGATACCTCTCGGTCTGCTACTTTATCATATACGGCATCTGTAATGAGTTGTATTAATGTTTCCAATCTCATAACGCCACCTTCTCTTGTCTTGAATGGTTTTCCATCCTTTCCATTCATTGTACCAAATCCAAGGAACGTAAGTTTTGTATCTTCTCCAACTAACTTTGTCTTTTTCGCACAACGGAATACTTGCTCAAAATACAATTCCTGTCTTTTATCTACCACATACGTAATCGCATCCGGCTGGAACAATTTCATACGTTCTACAATTGTTGCTAGGTCCGTCGTATTGTAAAGCGTAGCACCATCCGATTTTAAAATCATACATGGAGGAATTTCTTTTTTATCGGTTTCTTCTTTTACGTCTACAACTAATGCACCATCGCTCAAATAAGCATAACCATTTTTCTTCATATCTTCCACCATGTCTGCAATATATGGCTGTGCATCACTTTCCTTTTTCCACAAATCAAACTCTACATTTAACTTTTCATAATTCTTTTTCAAATCATTTACGGATACATTTAAAATATGCTCCCATAATGCATGATATCCACGTTTTCCGCTCTGTAAAAGGAAGGTTGCATTTTGTGCTTCCTCACGATATTCTGGATGCTCTTTCGAATATGCATTGGCATATGGATAAATTTCTTCCAGTTCTGACATAGTAAATGGGGCTTCCTTTGGATATTCTCCTGTAAAAGTATCGTCAAAATAAACCCAATCCGGATTTCTCTTTTTACATTCTGTAATGATAAGTCCCATTTGAAGTCCCCAGTCTCCTAAATGTGCATCACCAATTACTTTATGTCCCATAAACTTGCCAAAACGTTTTATACTTTCACCGATGATGGCAGAGCGCAAATGTCCTACATGCAGTGGTTTTGCAATATTAGGTCCACCATAATCTATAATAATTGTCTTAGGATTCTTTGCTTCCTCTACACCATATTTTTTGTCTGCTGCCATTCCAGAGACATATTTTGCCAAGCAGTCACCACTTAATGTAATATTAATAAATCCCGGTGCGACTGCAACAATGGACTGAAAAGTATCACTTTCCTGCAAGAATTCTACAACTTCCTGTGCAATCATAATTGGTGCTTTTTTATATTGTTTTGCTGCTGCCAATGCACCATTACACTGATACTGGCATAAATCCGGACGATTTGAAACCGTAACATTACCATATTTTTCTTCATACCCTGCTTTTACAAAAGCCTGAGTCACTTCCTTTTTTATCTCATTGATTAGCTTTTCCATTACTCTTTGACCTATCCTTTCGCTAAATTATGGTTTATCTACACAATACGATTCACACCTCCTATAGAGGCAAGTAGATTCATAGTTATTACCACTATACCACATTTCATTTATAAAGTAAAACTACCTAGAAAAACATTCTTTTTTATAGCAGCTTGACCAATAACCTTTTACTGTGCCAAACAAAACGCCTTCCTTTTTCCAGGTAGTTTTTTTCTTTTTCTATTTGTAATTATGTAACAATTCGACCGGGCAGAAATATTACGAAATTATTGAAACCAAAATCCTTTAAAATTATTTTTTTCTACAAGCAAAACATTTGGTAAATCATGACTAAATTTTCGAATCATTCTACCTTTTTTATCATATTCTGCATACTCTTTTATGCTTCCATAATTATAAATATTTCGGTCTCCGTAAAATTGCATACTTCCCTTATCCGGTGTATAACTTACTTCTTTTTTTTCTTCTTTACTATATTGTGCATTCGCTTCATCGATCAAATATTTATCCACATATGAACACTTTGCATCTCTTTGTTTCGTTCCAATGCCTTTATAATCTGTCCAGTTTATTTTCGGTCTGGTAGCACTATACCCATAATTACTGTTCCATACATATAAGTAATACTGCCCATCGTCTAACTTGCTCGAGGTTTCTGTCTGTATACAAGTCGGACGAAACGGTGCATAAAAGACTTCCTCTGCCTTTCCCAAATCAACCACACTGTTTGCCTGTGCCTCTTCCTGTGCTACATCTGCCTCTTCCTGCCCTGCTTTTGCCAGAAGTTTCTTTTCGTATCCACTCTTTTTCCAGACTTTTGTTTCCCCAATAATAAAGGAAATTCTTGGAGAACGACTGTTGATATTTATAACCTTAAAAATAGAAGATAATTCACGAGAACTGATAAGCACCTCATCACTATTTACCTGTGTCACACTAGTTAAATCAATCCAATTTATTTCCTTTTGCTTCTTTTTCTTCTTTGCTTTTTTCAACATCTGAGGCAAAAGTTTTTCCATAGAAAATAATTCCTTTACCTCTCCATTTTGTAAATCCAACGAAAGCAACGTATCTCTGACTGATTTGCTCTTTTTACCAGTTTTGGTTGCTAAAATCCATAAATCTCCATAACCATTGTAAATAAAATCTTCATACTGATTATACTTTCCTAAGGAATAAACCTTCTCCACTTCTCCTAATGGTCCAACTGCTACTATATGTTTTTTATCAATGGCATAATACATTCTATTATCTTGCAGCAAAACCCTTTGTGATGCAATACTGTTCAACGGAATTTCTCCTCGAAGGACACCACTATTATCATAGAGCAAAATAGATTTTTTTCCGAAAAGAGTATATAATCCATTGCTCACTTGCTGTTCGCTTCGTCCAGAAGAAACTGTAATTTTTGTCTTTGCTCCAGATTGCGATGCAGGAACATCAATCGCATACACTTTTCGGTTACGCAGTTTATCGTCCTTGCCATACAAATCTAAAATCAACAAATTCTTTCTTCCTGGCACAAATCCCGTTACCTGATAGCTATGTTCCCTTGTCAAGTTATCTTTTTTACCATTATATAATGTTCTTGTAAAGTTTGGTATTTTCTCATCCTCTACCTGTACCGTATAACGAATATAGGTATCTTCAGTAGCCATAAAGTACAAATACAGCGATAGATGATTTGTTCCATATGGATCCCATTCCATCAAGGGATTATTAAAATCATATATGATCTTTTTTTTGCATTTTTCAATGTGTCGATTTTGTTTATCCGTATATTCTATCGAATAGATTGTTTTTGTATCTTTTGCTTTTGTATCCATTGCAGTATTTTCAATTTGTCTTTCATCAAACACTTCTTTTTGGGAATCCTTTGATAAAATATCCAATTCTTGTCGTTCTAAGCGTTTCTGTGCATCCTGTATTTTTTTATTCTGTCGATATCCAAAAAAACAAATCCCCCCTAACGCCAAAACCATAATAAGACTCGTGATCAATGCTGTTTTTAATTTTTTCTTCATTCCTATCCCTCTCTCCCTTTGTCTTATGAAATAGCATAGATGATTGCAAAACTTTATTTGTTTTATACTTTTATGTGCATAATCTACAAGAACTAAGCCAAAAATTTTGTAACTACTTATACTTAAAACTAAGCCGAAGTAAACTCAGCAATGTAGGATCTGCATGTTCCTCATATAATGTACTTTTTATATATGACGGACAATCCGTAATAATATTGTCTACCCCTAATTGACTCATATATAACGCATTTTTCTTTGAATTTACTGTCCATACATATATTTCTTTACCATATTTATGTGCCAATAAAACAATTCTCTCCGTAACCATCGACGCACGCATACTTAAAAAATCAATATCCTTGTCTAAATAATATCGACCATATGCGGAAGATAATATATACCCTGTTTGAATTTCTTTATGATATTCCTTCACTTCAGATAAAGCCTTCTTATATACAGATGTTACAACACACTGTCTGGTAAAATCATATTTTTTAATCAAATCAACCACTTTTTTTACTATTTCCGGCTTCTTTTCATATTCTTTGATTTCTATATTTAATTTACAATGCCCCTTACATAACTGTATTACTTCTTCTAAAGTAGGAATAGGTGTTCCAGCATATTCTGGAGCATACCACCCTCCTGCGTCTAATGCGCTTATGGCATCATAATCCAAGTCATAAACATGATTACTGATCCCCGTTGTTCTTGTCATTAAAGAATCGTGCATTAATACGACTTCTCCATCCTTTGTCAACTGCACATCAATTTCAATACAATCCGGCTTCTGCGAAATAGCATGTTCGATTGCTGGAAGTGTATTTTCCGGTGCCTGAAAAGAAGCGCCTCGATGAGCAGTAATTTCCACTTTTCCAAGTTTTCCCCAATTATTCAATTTTCCATTGATAATAGTATCATAAATTGCAAAACTATCTACTATAAGGATAAAAAGAATAGCTCCTATAAAATACTTTTTTTGAAATGCTACTTTAAAAACAGTTTTCCTATTTTCTTTTTTTTCTTTTCTTTCCTGATTCACACTATAAAAGTTGTTGTTACATACGTAATATACATTTCCCACTATTTGCAAAGTAATAGAACGTAGGGAAAAGAAAAAGAATAAAGGAAACGATATTTTTTCTTGTACTGCACAAAATACTGCAATATGCATCGTTTCAGAAGTAAACAGTAACACAAGAAAAATCATAATACCTATAATCACACAATAATAAACGCCACAAAGAGCAGTTGCATATATACTCCAACCAAAGAAGTTACCTAATGTAGCTATGGGCTTTTTCCAAATTTCTTTTCTGCTTTTTGTTTTTGCCTGTTTTAATGTACTATTTTCTGTAAAAAAGTATGCTAATGTATATGCATTTCGCACAAGCCAAAAGATGCAAAATATAGCTATACAAAACAAGCTGATTTTTATAGATTTCAAAAAAATTAGCCTTTTCAAAACATAATGGATTGTCGGAATATTCATTGCAAAAAAAAGAAGCACTGGACCTGCATAAAACAATCCGGTTTCCACAATCAATGGCACACATGCATATTGTCTTTCCAAAAAAATTCTTTTTATACACTTGCAAGTGCGAACGAAAGCCCCTGCTAAAGAAACTTTTCCTTTTTCTAGAAAAATCGTACCAATATATTGAAAACTAAATACAATCCCCAAAAAAACAACAATCACTAACACAAATAGAAAAACAAGAATTGTACTTACTACCGGTAATTTTGTAAAAAAACATAGCATATTTTCAGAAGTAATATAACTATATCCATACCTATGTAATAATTTCTCCATCGCAGAATCACATATCGGTCGTAACAGTATAAAAACAGTAAGTAAATATACTATCTGAAAAATATATAACCATTTCAATTTTTCTACCTGTAACGTCCACATATCTTTGATTTCTCTTAAAATCTTACTTCCTATTTGCATTTCATATTACCCTTTTCTCTTTCTTGTACCATATGGAACAAAGTGTTTTTCTTAATGGAAAGAACGCTTCACATCATTATATAATCATTCAATCAGGAACATTTATGATGTATCAAAATATATAAATTGACTAAAAATCTCCTCTTGGAATGGATCATTATATAATTATAGCTGCCACATTTTATAAATGCAGCAGCTAAATAATTTCTATTTTACAACTTTAATTTTCTTTACGTTTCTTGTTACAACCGTTCCTGTTGCATCCTTAACCGTAAATCGAATCCGATAGGTTCCTATCTTTGTTGCTTTCCATGTCCATGATGTTTTTGTAGTATAATTTGATTTCTTTACAATCTTTCCTTTTGCATTAATAATTGCAAAATTGTAACGATATGCCTTTTTTCCACCTATGGCTTTTGCTGTTACTGTTATCTTTTTATTCTTTTTCACCTTAGTTTTTGCAACTTTTATAGATGAAAATGCCAATTTTTTCGATACAACAACATACTTCTTGGATACAGTACGTACAATACCATCCTCATCTTTTACAGAAACCACAAAACGATATGTTCCAGCCTTCTTTGGTGTATATTTTAAAGTACGGCTTCCACAATATGCTTTACTAGCTACTTTTTTCGTTCCAAGATAAATATCATACTTATACTTATAATTTCCAATTCCTCCATTTGCCATTACTGAAAATGTAACTGTTTTATTTACAACTTGGCATAAGCTTGGACTAAATTTAACCTTAGATATACTTAAATCACTATCATCCATTGGTGTACTTGTTGGCGCAACCGTTGGTGTAGCACTGGCAACTGCTGTTGGTGTTGGTGTGGTACCTCCCACATCTGGTGTTTCCGTAGCAACCGGACTAGTCGGATCTGCACTAGGTTCTGTTGTATTTGTCACATCTCCTGTCGGTGTCGCACTTATAACTGGAGTCGTTGTTTCCGTTGGCAATACAGAAGCCGTTGGTACAATCGTATCATCTGGTGTACTTGTTGGTGTAACCACTGGTGTTGTAGGTACTTCCGTAGTAGGGGTAGCTGTTGGTTTATCAGGAGTAGACTGATTTCTTACCATTGCAAGTATAGCTGCACGAAGTGCTCTTGTTGCCTGATTGATTTCCACCTGTGTTGCACTTTCTTCTTTGTTTACTGTAGAAGCTTTATCTAATGCTTCTTTTAATCCTGCATAACTTTCCGCAGTATATTCTTCTTCATTGTAAGTTTCTGTATTCTTAATTTCTGTCTCTAAACTCTTTTTCGTAATCTCTGGCTTTGTAGCAGATGCAGATTCATTTACTACTTTTGCTCCATAAAGAGTATTTCCACTATTATCTGTACCTGAGCTTGTACTATCTAATGTTATAGTTACCTTACCACTTACATTTTCGATATCTTTCGTCTGTGATTTTGCACCATCGGAAATAATCAAATTAAACTTAGAATCGGCAGCAACATTGTCTAATTCAATTACATAGTTACCGTCTGAATCTTTTTCTGTTAATTTTGTTCCAGGCCATCCACCTAATAATTTTTCAGCAGAAGTACCTGTACCAGTCCATGCATAGGCATACACACTGCTAAATTTAGATGCAGAGACATGAATGCTGCTCTTCCCAGAACCAATTGCTAAAGCATTCACACTATCCTCTAAGTTGCTCTTTGCCACATCATATGCCTGTTTTGTAGCAACATTTTTTAATAAAGTTTCTGCTTCTTTTAACACTGCCTTTGCATCTGCAATTACAGTTTCATCATTACTATCATTCGCATTTGTAATAGAAGTATCCGCTTCTTTCACGTAAGACTCTAATGCTTCTCTTGCTTCTTTTTCACCCTTTGCTGCGTCATATGCACTTTGTAATCCCGTTACTGCTTTTGTAATTTCATCCGCAGATGCCTCATCTTTGTCAGCTACTTCTTTTGCCTGTTTTAATGCATCCTGCAATGTATTCCATACAGTTTCTGTTAATGTATCTTTTGTAAAACCGGCTGCTTCTACCTCTGCAATTAACTGATCTAATGCTTCACTGGCAGAAGTTACTTTGATTGTAACTGTCTTTGTTGTTTTGTCTTTTCCATCGCTAGCAGTAAAGGTTACTGTATATTCACCTTTCTTTGCACTTTCCCATGTAAAGGTTCCATTTTCAAAGGTTGCACCTTCTGGTAAACCAGAGGCTGTCAATGTAACAGTATCTCCGTCCTTGTCAGATGCCTTTACTTCAAATTCAACTTTCTGGCCAGGTGTTGTTTCAATAGATGTCTGTGCAATTGAAATTGTAGGGGCTGTATTTCTGTTTCCTACATCTGGATTTGCATCAAATGTATCCTTTGGTACTGCCACAACAACTGATTTTCCTGCTGCTTTTACCGAACCATCACATTCTGAAATCTTAGTAAGACCTGCAGTATTTCCATCTGCGATTACCACCCAGTTTGAACTATATCGAGATAAATCAACAGTTGCTTCTGTGGTTTGATTGTTGATAATAACGGCAACACGATCCCATTCTCCCTTTACACTATTTGTCTCTGTAAAAGCAGATACTCCGTAAACATCCTGTGCAATCCACTCAAGATTGTTATTATTTGGATGCCAGTTATCTCCACTTCTTGTAGTAATCTGTGTAAATCCAGAGAATGCTTGACGAATACTTAACATACCTTCGTAATACTTCCAAATATTTTCATGTGTATTCAAACGATTCCAATCAATCTTGTTTACTGAATCTGCACTCTTATAACTGTTATCGTCTCCATGCTTTGTACGGGCAAACTCTTCACCAGCCTGCATAAAGGCTCCTCCTTTTGATACAAGCACAGTAGCTCCTGCCATCTTATTCATACGAAGCAGTTTGTCATCTGTGGAATCGTATTGTTTGCCAAATTTCTCTGTTAATTTATCCCATAAAGTCAAGTTATCATGAGCCGATGTGTAGCTAAGAGAACAATTGGAAGATTTTGACCAAAATGGTCTCCACATTCCCCATGTTCCACTGGTTTTTCCTACAGAACCCATAATTCCACCAAACACATTGTTTGGCCATTTTTTTCCTGGCTCTAAGTAGTCACCTGTTGTATAGTTTGTCTGAACCAGACCAATTGTTCCATCAAATTTGTGCTCACCTTTAATAGCATCACGGATTTGGTCATTAAAGTATCCAATTCCATCATCTAATTGCGACTCATTTGCTTTATGTGCACTGTTAGAATCATAGTTTCCATCACCAGTCCAGCCTTCTCCATAAAGAACAATCGTATCTTCACCAAATTTTTCATCTAATGTTTTACGAATCTGGTTCATCGTAGTTACATCATGAATTCCCATTAAGTCAAAGCGGAAACCATCTAAGTTATACTCATCTGCCCAATAAGAAATAGAATCAATCATAAATTTACGATACATTGCACTATCACTTCTTGTAGCATTACCACATCCTGATTGATTGTTATAAGTCAAATCAGAATTTAATTTATAGTAATAATCTGGCATAATCTTATTGAAGTTTGAATCTGCCGTATCATATGTATGGTTGTAAACCACATCCATAATTACCTTAATTCCAGCATCATGTAATGCCTGAATCATTTCTTTCATCTCAGTAATACGAACATTTCCATCATATGGATTACTAGAATAAGAACCTTCTGGTACGTTGTAATTTAGAGGGTCATATCCCCAGTTATAATTACTTCCTAAATCACTTGTTACCTTTGTCTCATCTACAGATGCATAATCATACATTGGCATAATCTGTACATGTGTCACACCCAATTGTTTCAGATAATCTACACAACTTGCTACTTTACCTTTACCATTAACTGTTGTATGTTCTGTAAATGCCTTATATTTACCACGATTTTCTTTTGATACACCAGAACTTACATCAATTGAGAAATCGCGAACATGTACTTCCCATACATCAATATCACTCAACAATGTCTTTTCTCTCTTGTA
This sequence comes from uncultured Lachnospiraceae bacterium, assembly GCA_902786205.1. Lineage (GTDB taxonomy): Bacteria > Bacillota > Clostridia > Lachnospirales > Lachnospiraceae > CAG-411. The sequence continues at coordinate 103,187 of CADABQ010000006.1, forward strand.
ATTCTTATCCCAATTTGCAGGATCTGTACTGTCCAGATCAACAACCATGGCACGCTGTCCATTTACACCTGCTGCTTTTGCATAAATGTCAACCGCCTCTTTTGTCTCTCCATTGGCAGTTACCTTATAGGTATAGTATGTATTTACAATATCTCCATCAATGGTAATACTCCAGACACCCTTATCGCCTTTTGTCATATCTTTTTCTTCGATAACGGAACCGCCATTTCCTTTTTCATAGCGACATAGCACAACTTTAGTAGCTAATGGGCTCCATACCTTAAATGTAGTCTTTTCCTTGGTATAGGTACAGCCAAGATCATCACCACTATACGCATTTTGCGCATCATAGTTACTGTCAAAACTTCGTTTGGCCTTGACCGTTCCTTCTCCTTTTTCTGCCTTTACTGTTACTGACGGCATTACATAAATTGTAGAAGTTGTTAGCACCGCTGCCATAGCTACACTAAACAAACGTTTCTTTAATGAATATCTTGCCATAGTATTCTCCTTTCTTTTCAAACCTGCCCTTTTCCATGCTTTCACATAGCTTTTTCACTGTTATTATTTTACCTAATTTCCCAACTATTGTAAAGACGTTTTGTAATTATTTTGTAAAAACTCAATAATATTTCTCTGCATTTTGTTCACATTTAACAAATAAAGCGACCGCTATTCACATTTTGCAAATAACAGTCGCTTTTCTGTTTCTTATTATCTTACTACTATTTTTATCGTCTTTGTTACGGTTGCTCCAAATTTATCTTTTACTGTAACTTTTACATTATAAGTTCCCTTTTGTGTTGCTTTCCAAATCCATTTTCCCGAACTGATTGTATTCGATTTCTTTACAATCTTTCCAGATGTTTTCACTACCTTAAAGTTATATTTATAAGCAGTTTTACCACCTGTTGCCTTTGCGGTAAATGTAATGTTTTTACCTTTCTTAACTACCTTCTTATCTGCCTTCACGCTTTTTACTGCCAATTTATCAAATACAGAAACCGTTTTCTCTGCACTGACCATATTTCCAGCATTGTCTCGTACTCTTACCACAATTGTATAAGTACCAGCTTTCGTAGCCTTCCATTCAAAATTATCTTTTTCGCTCCATGCAGATGATTTCACAAGTACATCACCCTTATAAACATAAAAACGATACTCACAATCGTCCGTAGTAGATGCTGCCATCTTCACTGACATTTTCACTGTACCACTTCCATTTTTTACGGTAATAGGTGTTACTGTGAATTTTGAAATTTTTATTGCTGAAGGAGTGACAGGTGCCTGTGTGTTATCTGGTTCTTTCGTTGGTTCAGGAGAAACTACAGGCTCGTCTTTCTCCTCTTCTGTAATTGGTATAATTTTATCTTCACCTGTAAATTTCACACTGTCAAATGTTTTCTTAGGGACTGCTACAACTACAGATTTTCCAGGAACTGTTATGGCACTTCCTGAGCTTGTTGCAATACCTGTTACAGATGCCTGTTTACCGTCTGATACCAATACCCATTCTTGTGACCCGTCTGTAGCTGTAAGCTGTGCGGTCTTCGCTGTAGTTGTATTATTCATAAGTACAGCAACCTGATTCCATTCATTTGCTACATCATTTGATAAATAGTAACCAATTGAATTAACGGTAGATTGAATCTGATTATTTTCATTCTTTCCTTCTACTACTTCTGTGAACTCTGGAATGTTTGTAATATTATTTCCATTTACCTTGTTAAAGAAACCAGAAGCTGTATTTTCCTCAACCACATCGCCTGTTTCTGTTAAAATATTTCTAAATCCGTTAAATGCTTTTCTAATTGCAATCATTCCCTGATAATAATCTGTCAAATTACCATAAGAAGAAATACGATTCCAGTCTAATTTATTATCATTATCTCCTGCATTATAACTATTCTCATTACCGTTCTTTGTTCTCGCAAACTCTTCACCAGCATGAAGGAAGGTTCCTCCATGTGAAGTCAATAAATAACCTGCGGTCATGCGACTCATATTTACTAATCTGCGGTCTGTTGTATTGAAGTCATCCACTCCCATACTTTGTACAAATTTATCCCATACCGTCATGTTATCGTGACAAGAATCATAGGATAAAACACGATTAGAAGTATCAGACCAATACGCTCTCCACATCCACCAATTACTATTGTTCTTACCTACAGAACCCATAATTCCACCAAATACACTGGTAGGGAATTTTTCATGATCTGTATATGTTCCATCTAATCCATAGTTTTGCTGTGCAAAACCAATCTGGCTTACCTTTTCGTTACCTGTTTCTCCTTTAATAGCATCACGAATCTGGTCATTGAAATATCCAATTCCATCATCTAGACTTCTACAATATTCTTTATATGCACTGTCCTTACTGTAACCGCCACCAGTCCAGCCTTCACCATATAAAACAATTGTATCATTTCCAAAATTTTCATCCATATCCTTTCGGATGTTATTCATCGTCTTTGCATCATGAATACCCATAAGGTCAAAACGGAAACCATCAATATTATATTCATTTACCCAATATTTTAATGAGTCACGCATATATTTATCATACATAGCTGCTCCAGAACGTGTGGCATTTCCACAACCAGATTCATCATTATATACTACATTTCCTGCAGAATCGGTAGTCAATTTGTAATAATAATCTGGCATCAATTTACTAAAGCAAGATGTCTCTGTTTCATAAGTATGATTATATACTACATCCATGATAACCTTAATTCCAGCATCATGTAATGCCTGGATCATCTGCTTCATTTCTGTAATACGAGTGTTACCATCATATGGGTTGCTAGAGTAAGAACCCTCTGGTACATTATAGTTGACTGGATTATATCCCCAGTTATAATTACTATCGCTTAATTCGTTTGTTGTCTTTGTCTCATCTATTCCGCCATAATCAAACATTGGAAGCAACTGTACATGTGTAACTCCCATCTTCTTTAAGTAATCAACACAACTAGAAACTTTTCCTTCTCCATTTACGGTTGTACTCTCCGTAAATGCTTTATATTTACCTCTATTTTCTGCTGATACACCAGAACTTACATCAATAGAAAAATCACGAATATGTACTTCCCAGACAACAATATCGGATAAATTAGTAGCGCTTCTCTTATAATTGGTATCCCAACCACTTGGATCTGTGCTGTCTAAGTCAACAACCATACCTCTCTCCCCATTTACTCCAGTCGCCTTTGCATATGGGTCTACTGTTTCGCCATAAGACATGCCATCGATCATCGCACGATAGGTATAATAGGTATTTTTCAAATCACCTTCATAGGTATATTCCCAAACACCTTTGTCTGCTTTCTTCATAGAAAAGCTTCCCAAATCTTTTTCACCCTCTTCTTTATCACTTCCAGTTGCATAAAGATTTAATGTCATTTTATCTGCCTCTGGTGACCATACTTTAAAAATTGTTTTTTCCTTTGTATAGGTACATCCAAGATCATTTCCTGTATACGCATTCTTTGTATCATATGCCTCATCATAATAATCAGTACTATCCACATACATGGCATTCTGCCCTGCTGCCAAAACTTTATTTACTGTTGTTTTATTCCAATTTTGAATCGGAAAATTTCCTACCGTAGTTGCAACCATGGCTGATGTCATTACAACACCTAATGCACGCTTCGCTACACTATTTTTCATTTTCTCCGTTCCCCTTTCTTTTTATGAAGTCATTATACTTTCTTTGGTAAAGAACACTTCTTCTACGCAATTCCTGAATATTTTTTCTTTTTTTGCGTAATCGCACATTTCTCATTGTATCGCATTTTCATCCTTATTTCAACGAATTTGTACTGTTTACTTCTACAAATCTTTTCTACTTTTTTTATGCAATAATGATGAAAAAATCCCTGCAACTCGGATTTTCCGTTTTGCAGGGATTTATTTCTCTTAGCTTAGTTTATTTTATTCTAAACTTAATTGTTTTAGAAAGTGTTGTATACTTATCTTTTACCTGTACCTTAATCTGATAGGTTCCTTTTTTCTTTGGCTTCCATGTAAATGACTTTCCACTCTTATAAGAAGTCTTCACTACTGCCTTCTTTGCTAAAAGGATTGTATATTTGTATTTTACTGCACCTGATGCATTTTTTGTCTTAACCGCAAATTTAATCTTCGCATTTTTCTTTTGTGGAGATTTTTTGCTTACTTTTAAAGTTGCAGTTAATCCATTTACTTTTACAACAGCAATCTTCTTAACCTTAGAATCATTGTCTGCATCCTGTACTTTTGCATATAATGTATATGTTCCGCCAACCGTTGGAACCCAATTACATTTATTTATTGCGTTTAGTTTTTTAATGGTTACATTTTTACTACTTCCAGCTTTTTTGTAATAGAACACATAGCTGTAAGGCGATGTTCCACCTGCTGCATTTGCAGTGATAGTAACCTTCGTTCCAGCTTTTACAGCAGTCTTATTCACACTTCCCTTTAAAGATAAATCCTGATTTGTAACATAAGGTGTTTGTGTTGGTTCCACTGTTACTTTTGGAGTGTTAGTTGGTTTTACTGTGTTGGTTGGTGTTGGTGTTGCTGTCTGCACTGGTGTTTTCGTAGGTGCAACAGTTGTTCCTGGTGTTGTTGACTCTGGTGCTTTTGTCTCGTCAGGAGTCTTTGTTGGTTCCGCCGTCTTTTCAATATCTGTTACATCTGGTGTTGGGGTTGCCGTCTCCTCTGGTTTTGTATCATCAGAACCATTTTTATCCGCAGTATAAGTAACCATCTCATGTACAGTTGTGTTATCTTCATCATGTGCCTGTGCAAAAATATTTACTTCGTAAGTTTTACCATCTTCTGGAGTAAATTCAAACTTGCTGTTTTTTTCTGCACTTGCATAATAACTGTCACCTACTTTTTTTCCATCGCAAGTAACATAAAACTTAATATAAACTTTTCCATCTCCGATTTTAGATGTAGCACCTACCGTAATTGTCTGTTTTTCTCCAGCCTTTAATACTGTTTTATCAGCAGGTGTAATTTTATCAATTACAATATCCTTTGCTACTGGTGTTTCTGTTGGCTTTGGTGTATCGGTTGGTGTTGGATCTCCACTTTGCGTTGGTTCCGGAGTTTTGCTTCCACCATTTGGATTGGTTTCTGAAAATTTTCCATCTGCATACCAATATTCTCCAGCCTTCTTATCTGTGACATCATCTGTCAATTTATTTCCACTTGCATCACAAATAATAAAACCAGTACAATCTGCATCAATTTCCTTATAACACCAACCGTCTCCCATAGTTGCATCTGCATCCATAGCCGCTCCCGGCCATGCACCAAATAATGGTCCGGTACCACTCCATGCATAAATCTTTAATCCAGTACCCTTTGCATGAAGTACAATTTTTCCTTCCACATTGTTCTGTGCTACCTCTTGCACATACTCAACAGACTGTGCCTTTAATGCTGGCATACCTGAACATACACTTGTGGTAGCAAGCATAATAGCCAATGCACTACCCAATATTTTTTTACTGTTTTTTCTCAACTTTCTTTTCTCCCTTATAATAATTTATTTTCAATGCTTTTTATCGCATATCCTTTCCAACCTGCTCCATTACTCCATATTATCTTACCTGAAAACGTAGCGTCTTACTTGTACTTGTTTTGCTATCCTTGACAGATATGGTAGCCTTGTATGTACCTTTCTTTTTCAGCTTATAACTAGCAGTCATCTTTGTAGAATACCCTTTTACCAATACTTTTTTCCCTCCCGGAATCGTAAGAAGCACCTTTGAACTTACCTTACCCGTTGCCGGAGTAGCTTTAATGGAAAATTTTACTGTATCTTTTTTCTTAAAACTAGTCTTATTTAATTTTACATAGTTTAATAAAACTTTCGAACGCTCTGCCTGACACTCTACTGTATCCGTCACAACATCATAGCCATCCGTAACACGCACCATAAAGTTGTATGTTCCCACTTCAGATAAAGTATACTCTATAGTATCTTTTACAGTTTCTTCTGCAATTGTTTCAACCTTTCCGCTTGGCAACAAGACACGATACGAATAACTATATTCACCCGCACCACCTTGACATTGTGCTGTCAACGTAATCCTAGTACCTTGTACCTTTTTTTCTGATCCTTCAATACTGATATTTTTAAGCATTAAATCATTTGTTGCCGCTGCCACTGTATTAGTGGCTAACATTCCTACTGGCAATGTAGTATTCCAAACTGCTACCCCTAACATTGTCCACGCAATTGCTCTGCATAACTTTCCCTTATACAATTTTCTACCTCCTTTACCTTCCACTCTAAAGTCTATTTTATAATATTTTTGTAACAAAATCAATATTTTTTTAATAACTCTCTGTCGATTTTTACAATTCCCACAACTTATCCAGAACACTTTTAGCCGTATTGCACAATACTATTGTCCGTGCAACAATCTGCAACATGCTCTTGGTATTTACTCTGCCTTTTTTGCTATAGCTATGGCTACCGAACCTGGTCCGATATGACAGGATACGCTAAGTGATAACGGATTGATTCGTACCTGCATTTGTGGATACCGTTTCTCGATTTCTTTTTTTAATTCTTCTGCTCCTTGTTCATTATTGGTATGCGCAACGTCAATATATAGCGTATCTAATCTATTTTCAAAACGTCCTGTCACATCTTTTTCCATTGCATCCAACATAATGTTCATTCCCTGCTTAACTGTTCTGGCTTTGGCAAAAGTGTCTAACTTTTCCCCCTGTATCTGCAAAATTGGTTTAATTCGAAGAAGTGTTCCAAGCGCTGCCACCGCAGGTGTGAATCTTCCACCTTTGCGTAAATATTTTAAAGTATCCACCATAATATAAATACTAGCCTGCAATTTACTCTCCATAATTTTTTCGCAAATCTCACTGCTACTTCTTCCTTTTTCTGCCATAGCATATGCGTCTTCCGCAGCACGTCTTTGTGTAACTGAAATACGTTGATTGTCTATTACTTTGACACGACCATCATACTCTTCTGCCAGCATCATAGCAGTAGAACAACTTCCACTTAATCCGCTTGACATCGGAATATAAATGATTTCATCATATGTTTCCAAAACTTGATCCCATTGTTTTGTTAAATTTTCTATAGAAGGTTGTGACGTAGAAACCGTTGCATTTTGTGCAAGCTTCTCATAAAACTCATTCTGTTTCAAAGTAATATCTTCATAATATTCTTCCCCATCAATTAAAAAAGGCATAGGAACCACAAAAATCCCCTGTTCTTTTCCTTCTTCCTGTGTTATGCCACTATTACTATCTGTCATAATTGCAATTTTACCCATAACAATTCTCCTACTTTTTATTTTTATATCCCTTTTTTGTTACTATTTAATATAGTTTTTAAAACTATTATCTATAAAACAACAAAAGAAGTTCGCAACTTTCCTCTGTTGCAAACTTCTTTTTCATTTTATATGATAGTCCAAGATCTGTCAAGCAATCTTATCCTGCTCAAAACCTTTCTATTTTTGCTGTTTCTGATTCTTTTGCGTGTTTTCCTGTTCAGATTTTGAAGCATTCTTTCCTTTGCTTCCCAGTGTAACGGTACATTTTTGTTTTTCATATTCACCATTTTTTATTTTCTTTACTGTAATACTAACTTCTGTTCCTGCTTTTGTATAGGTAAGCACTTCCTGTAACTCTTCTAATGTTTTTACCTCACGTCCATTGATTTCTGTAATAATATCACCTGTAACAATATTGCCTTTTTCTGCTGGAGAACCTGCAGTTACTTCACTAACATAAATTCCCTCTGGCATATTATAGGTATTGCTTAACTGTTCGGTTATATCCAAACCTTTTATTCCAAGATATCCCTGTTCTGAAATACTTAATTGCTCTCTATTCATCAACTCATTAATAATTGGAACTGCATCAGAAATCGGAATTGCATATCCCATTCCCTCAACATCATCCGATGCATATTTTACAGAATTAATACCAATTACCTCACCAGAAGCATTGATCAACGCACCACCACTATTTCCCGGATTAATTGCCGCATCTGTTTGCAATAATGTCATTGTACTATCTTCCATCGAAACTTTTCTATCTTTGGCACTGATATACCCAACCGTAACAGACTGTCCATAACCTAAAGCATTTCCAATCGCAATTGACATATCACCAACTTTAGTCTCACTAGAATCCCCTAATGTAGCAATTTTTATCTTCTTTTTTGTCTTATCTTTCAAATCTGTCTTCTTAACTGCAAGAACTGCTAAATCTGCATTGGAATCTGCTCCTTTTATTGTGGCTTCGGCTGTACTTTCATCAGAAAAAGTAACCTTTACTGTAGCATTATCTCCCTCTACCACATGATTATTCGTAACAATCAATAATTCATTTTCGTTTTCTCCTATGATGATACCAGAACCACTTCCCGACGAATCTTGTTTATAACTTTGTCCAAAATACTCAACTGTAGAAGAAACGGTAGTATCAATTGCCACAATAGAAGGCATAACATTTGATACAACAGAAGAAACGTCCTTTCCTGAAACACTACTTGTGGTCAAAGCACTCTGTTCAGCCTGCTTTTTTTCAATCTTTGCCTGCTTCTTTTCATCTTTTAATTGTTGTATATACTGTCCACCTTCAAAAACAGTTCCAGTTAACATACCAACAACCAATGCAGCTACAATCCATTTTGCCATTCTTTTTCCTTTTTTCTTTTTGGTAATCTCCTGCTCCTGTTCTTCTTGTTTAAAATCTTCCTTTTTTTGCATTTCATCCATCATAATTATTCCTCTTTTCTCTATACATATACTCATCACTTACAAATTATAGTTTGAAGCGGAAACATTTATTTGCTTGACCCTGTCAACTGCTTCCCTCAACTTTTATATATAGTGTACAGAAAAAGTGTGTGTAAATTGTGAAAGAGGTATGATGCAATTGTGTAACTTGTAACCTAACATTTTTTTAAAAACATCCCAATAAATAAAATGTCTCCGCCTCTTGCTTTACACCTCGTAAAGCATTTTGAATCGCAGCATCCTCTAAATTTCCTTCAAATTCCAAAAAGAATAAATACTCCCACTTTCTATCCTTGATTGGTCTAGATTCCAACTGTGTTAAATTGATATGATTGTACATAAAGTTAGATAGCATCTTATAAAGAGAACCTGCCTCATGCTTAATCGAAAAACAAATGCTCACTTTTTTCCCTTTTTTTTGATATCTTTTTTCTTGGGTAATTACAATAAAACGAGTCGTATTATTACTTTCCCCATTTATATTCTCTCTTAATACTTCTAATCCATAATAGGAAGCTGCACGAGTGCTTCCAATCGCAGCAAGTGTAGCATTTTTTTCCTTCGCTACTTTTTTTACGCTTCCAGATGTACTATCATATGCTTCTGCTTTCATATTTGGATACTGTGCTAAAAAATCTCTGCATTGAAGTAATCCCTGTGGATGAGAATATACTTTTTGGATCTCCTCCAGAACAGTGCCTGGCATTCCAATTAATGCCTGATCAACTTTTACTTCTAACTCTCCAATAATGCATGTATTACTTTTTCCAAGTAAATCGTATATATCGCTAATACTTCCAGTAGAAGAATTTTCAATCGGTAACACAGCATATTCTGTCTCTCCTCGATTTAAAGCTTCCATAACACCTGCGAATGTATTTTTATAACTTGCCACAGCATCCTCACCAAAAAATCGAGCCATCGCTTCTTCTGTATAACTTCCCGGTTCGCCAAAACATGCAACTTTCTTTTTTCCCAAAGGAAGTGCTTCAATTCCTTTTAACCCCTCGCATTCAATTGCATCTTCTTTTACAAGTGTATACTGTTTTCTTCTACTAATGGACATAATTTGAGAAAACAACTCACGAATTGCTTCCTGATTGAAAGTATCTGTTGTTTTTCCTGCTAAAGTATCCAGTTTAGCATCTTCTCTTTCTTTATCATATACTTTTTTTCCATGTTCTATTTTAAATTCTGCAACCTGATAGGTTCGTTCCATTCTTTCCTCAAATAATTTTGTGATTTGATTATCAATCTTATCTATTTCTTCTCGTATTACTTCTAAATCCATTTTCTATACTGTGAAACGATAAACGTTTCTTCTCCTTTCTTACCGAATGCTTTTTACTCTCAAAATGTATCATACCATACTTTACCTATTTCTCTCAAGTCAAATTAAAGTTTGAGGAATGTGCCTATGTTATTTATTTTTTCCATCCCCCCTGTAAGTACTAATCACCTCGTAAAGAGCCTTTGAAAAATGTTACTCAATCCTTGCATTCCCTTACATTGCCCTATATAATAGAATTAAGAAAAATTACAGTTTCCTTCTTGAACTTTGGAAACCCAACACACAATAGCATTAAGGATGAGGGGGGCTATTATGTTAAAGAAAAAAATACTACCATTTCTATTTATTTTCATTCTTATCATACTGGTTTGTTTTAGTTATGCTTCCAGACGAACCGTATATAATGATGTAAACGCACTTGGCAATTCCAGTGGAAATTTATTAAACGGCGGACTATTCTGCGAATATGATAAGCATATTTATTTTAGCAATCCATCAGACGAGGGAAGACTCTATGTCATGGATAGCGACTTATCTAATCAAAAAAAGATTTCTTCCGATACTGTTTCCTTTCTTAATGTAGCAGGAAAATATATTATTTATGGAAGACACAATCAAAATCAAATAAAAACGACAGAAAATGTTTTTGATGTAAGCGAAACTGGTCTTTATCGTACTACAAAAAACGGGAAAGATTTAAAAACATTGTTTGATTCTGTAGTTAATAACGTCATTTTATACGGAAATACGGTTTATTATCAACACAATTCCGACCACGGATTTGGTATTGGAAAAATTAACATTGATAAATCAAAAGAAGGCGAGTTAACCGCGGAACCCATCTATCCATATGCAATCCAAAAGGGCTTGCTCTATTATACTGGTGTTTCCGGCGATCATAACATCTATGTTATGGATTTAAAAACTGGAGAAAGCACTTTACTAAAAAAGGGAAACTTCGCCTATATTACTCTAGCCAGTGATTATTTATATTTTTTAGATTTAGCAAATAATCACGCATTAACAAGGATGAAAACAGACGGTTCTGATACATTTGTATTAGTAACGGAACCTACAAGCACTTATAATATTACGCCTGACGGGTTATATTTATATTATCAGGTGGACCTTGGAAAAAATGGAGATGGAGATGCTATTTATCGTAGAAACTTAAACACGCAAGAAACAACTTTATTAAAAAAAGGTAGCTTTTCCAATATCCACACTACAAGCAAATATACTTTTTTCAAAAACGGAAAAAAAGATGCTTATTATGTAATTGAAAATACAGATACAAGTAATGTTACTGATTTTATACCAAAGTCCAAATAGAAAAATATGGCTAAAAAAAGTGGAGCAAGTTCTCAATTATGAGGAACTGCTCCACTTTTTCTTTGTTCTAGATAATCATAAACCAAATGCAAAGAATATAAGGAACCAAAGATTAAAACAGCATCATAATTCTGTTCTTCCTGTTGCGCTAACATTAGAGCATCATATACTGTATTTCGGCTCTCCACACAACTACAATATTGCAATGCAACATTTTTCAATTTTTCGGCAGACAGTGCCCTTGGGTTATCTGGCGTAACGGTAATAATTTTTTTTGCACAGGGCGCTAACAACTCCATAATTTTCTCATATTCTTTATCTGCTAATATTCCTGTAATAAATAAGATTTTTTTATCTTTTAAATATAGAGAAATAGATTTCTTTAAACTTTTTGCTGCATCTACATTGTGTGCACCATCAACAATGTAATAAGGATTCTGCCAAACTACCTGGAATCTGCCTTCCCATTTTGTATCTTTTAATCCTTTATAAATATGCTGCCTTTGCACATTATATCCTTTCCCTTGTAACTGTTTTATCACTTCTATGGCAACAGCAACATTTTTTGTCTGGTTATCCCCTAATAATGAGGTTTCCAACCCCGTATATTCTCCATACGTAAATGTAATTCCATGTAAGGTATGTTTCTCTGACATAATTTTATTAAAATCAGCAGATGTAATTGCATTTGCTTGTGTTTGTGCCATTTCTTTTAAAATAGGTGTTATTACATCTACCTTATCCTCCGCTTTTGCCATCCAATCGTAATCATAGGTAACTACAGTACCATTTGGTTTCAGAATTCCCGCTTTTTCTTTTGTAATTTCTTCTAATGTGTTTCCCAAAATATTCATATGATCCATACTAATTGATGCAAAAACTGTACATTCACTGGAAGATATAATATTTGTTGCATCTCGTTTTCCACCCATTCCTACTTCCAATAAAACAAAATCACACTTCTTTTCCAAGAAATAGCAAAAACTAATGGCGGTTTCTAATTCAAAGGTTGAAGGCAAAATTGCATTTTTTTCTGCCATACACTTGTAAACTTGTCTATTTTTTTCTACCAAACGGACATAATCTGTTTCTGAAATATACTCTACCTGAGGTATTCCATTTTTATATTCCAATGTTTGAATACATTCCCTGTATTCACGAACACTAGGTGATATATATCTCCCTACCCTATATCCCGCTGCTGCCAATATATAAGCAATATAGGAACAAATTGATCCCTTTCCGTTCGTTCCTCCAACATGAATCATTCGAAGCTGATCCTGCGGATTCTCTAACGCCTTCATAAGTTCTCTTATACCATCCAATCCCATTTGCCCCGCTGATTCATTTGCCTGTTCTACCCACTTTTTCGCTTGCTCAAAATTCATAGTCGCCTCTTCCATATAACCACCTTTCTCTACCTTATTTTCCATGTGTTGAAAATTTCTCTCTTTCCCTTTAGAACAAAAAGAAAGCTGTTGTATGAAACACACAACAGCCTCTGTTTTATTCAGCGATCTATTTACGCAGAAGTTGTCTATTTTACCTCTAAAATTCCATCTTCTTTGCAAAATATTCTTTTAATTGTGTAATTGGAATACGCTCCTGTTCCATCGTATCTCTATCACGAACCGTAACTGCATGATCTTCTTCTGATTCGAAATCGTATGTAATACAGAATGGAGTTCCAATTTCATCCTGTCTTCTATAACGCTTTCCGATGTTTCCTCTATCATCAAATTCACAGTTATATTCTTTGCTTAATTCTGCATAAATTTTTTCTGCACCTTCATTTAACTTTTTAGATAATGGTAAAATACCAATCTTTACTGGTGCAATTGCAGGATGAAAATGAAGTACAGTACGAGTATCTCCACCTTCTAACTCCTCTTCATCATATGCACTACATAAGAATGCCAATGTAACACGGTCTGCTCCCAAAGAAGGTTCAATGACATATGGAATATACTTTTCCTTTTTCTCATCATCAAAGTAATCCATAGGCTCACCAGATGTATTTTGATGTTGTGTCAAATCATAATCTGTACGGTCTGCCACTCCCCATAATTCACCCCAGCCGAATGGAAATAAAAATTCAATATCTGTGGTAGCTTTACTATAAAAACATAATTCTTCTGCCTGATGATCTCTGGCACGAATTTCATCTTCTTTAATACCAAGATTTGATAACCATGCCAAGCAAAATTCTTTCCAATAATGGAACCACTCTAAATCCGTTCCTGGTTCACAGAAAAATTCCAATTCCATCTGTTCAAACTCTCTTGTACGGAATGTAAAGTTACCTGGTGTAATTTCGTTTCGGAAAGACTTACCAATCTGACCAATACCAAAAGGAATTTTCTTTCTTGAAGTTCTCTGTACATTTTTAAAGTTTACAAAAATACCTTGTGCTGTCTCTGGTCTTAAATATACAGTATTTTTTGCATCCTCGGTTACACCCTGGAAGGTTTTAAACATAAGATTGAATTGACGGATTTCTGTAAAGTTATGTTTTCCACAAGATGGACAACAAATTTCTTTCTCTTTAATGTAATTTTCCATCTCTTCTTTTGACCATGCATCTACACTACCTTCTAATTCAATGTTATTTTCCTGCATATATTCTTCAATCATTTTATCTGCACGAAAACGTTCATGACATTCTTTACAATCCATCAAAGGATCTGAAAAACCACCCAAATGACCTGAAGCTACCCATGTCTGTGGATTCATTAAAATTGCACAATCTACACCCACATTATATGGATTTTCCTGAATGAATTTTTTCCACCATGCACGTTTAATGTTATTCTTTAATTCCACTCCAAGATTACCATAATCCCAAGTATTTGCCAAACCACCATAGATTTCAGAACCTGGATATACAAAACCTCTTGCCTTTGCCAATGCTACGATTTTTTCCATCGTTTTTTCCATTTTATTACCAACCTTTCTATTTAATATCAAAAATGCTACTATTACTGAAAAGCAATCACCGCTATCTTTTCTCCTGTAGTCTGTATCAAATTGTCTCCTGTTAAATTTGCATCTGAATAATATTTAATAGCGCTGTCTAACTGAATACTCAATGCTTCTTCTACAATCAAAAATTTTAAATCTCTATTTTTTAAAACAGTCTCCTTATCCACTTTGGAATCTTTTGCCGCATCCATAAATACATCTGGCAATACTATGTTTTCCTCCACTACTTTATCTACTGGTATCACTTGAAATTTTTCGCCCTGAAAAGCTTGATATGTATCAGCATTGTCAAATTTTAATAAAACCTTTGCAATTTGATTTTTCACAGAAAAACCATGTAGGGATACCTCTCCGGAGTCTGATTTCTTCTTATACTCTTTAATTGCTTCTTTTATGTAATCTTTTAACTCAGATTTCGAATAATATTCTTTGTCTAGCTTTTCTACATTTACCAGTTCAATTTTGCCGCTTTTTTCAAGATATAACGTATCCTGTTCCGTTGTATCCATACGCAAATGACTGGAACCTCCACAACCAGAAAGCAACAACATTCCAATCAGGCACACTGAACATGCGACTTTTCTTCCCATCTTTTTGTATCCTTTCTATCTGTACAATAGTTTCATTGTACTATCACATTCTTCATTTTTCAAGCCTTTTTTGCTTTCTGAAATCTTCCTTTTCGAAAGAAGATGTGAATACATCTAACATTTCTAAGGAGTGAAATTGTCCCTGTGCATAGCATGCCATATACTGTTTTGCTACCTCTTTTAATTCTCTCAGCGAATCAGGCTCAAGCAGGAAGGTATAAAGCTTCTCCACACTACTGGTAACAATATATTGTAACGCATAGACTGTAGTTGCTGATATGACCAGCAGATCTGATACCTGACTTACACATTCTTTGCAAATCATCCCTCCTGCCTTACTGGAAAATCCACCCAAAAACACCTGATGTAAATCTTTTTGCTTTCTTTTACATTTTACACAAGAAAACATCTCCGGCATTTCTCCATTAAAACACAATGCCTTAATTTCAAATATATCACGCACAAGTTCATCTGGTATTTTAGGAAATGCAAGTGCCACAAAAGATTGGTACAACAATTTCAACAACCCGGTTGCCTCCATATTTTCGTAAGTCAGATAAGCAGCCACTTCACAAAAATAAGAAGCATATGTTATTTTTATCAAATCCCCCTTAACTTCTTCGAAATAGTTTGAAATCTCCGCACTGTTGACCGTGTAAGAATTACGCCCCTGATAAAGCGTAAATGTACCAAATGCAAATGGTTGTCCGGCTGCCATTAAGGCACTATTTGCCCTCCTTGCACCTTTTGCAAATGCTGAAATTCTTCCTCTTTCCTTTGTAAGAAGCACAATCCTTTTATCATATTCCCCAATCGGCATCGCTGACAATACCATCCCTGTCACCGTTTCCAGATTCATTTTGCCCTGCTCCTTCACTATCTGTTGTACTATATTTTGTCTGCACATAGTCCAAATAATCTGTTACAAAACCTGTCTCTTCAAATTTCTTCCAATATTCGTTTCTCATTTTTTCGTTCCTTTCTTTCGCATGAAATCACTATTTGCACCTTCTACTAAATAGCTTTTCCCATTCTCCTATCCTTATACAGAAAGTCCCTTTCCAAAATGACCCATTCTTCCCTGCATTCCACCTAAACTAAATGTAAGTTCCAGACCATGCTCTGCAAATTATCAAGTTCACATAAACATTTCCTGTAACTACCAATTATATTACGTTACAATTCGCAGATATGTAAACTGTAACATATTTACATTCTCAAGCAAAATCAATAATCTGTATCTCTATACCCATAATTTTTCAACAAAAAGTCACTGTCACGCCAATCCTTTTTCACTTTTACCCACAACTGTAAATTTACTTGAATATCTAATAAACTTTCAATTTCTACACGTGCCTTTGATCCAATCTTTTTCAACATGGCACCTTTCTTACCGATAATAATTCCTTTATGAGAATCACGCTCACATATAATGGTAGCCTCAATGTCCATTATTTTTCCATTTTTTCTTTCCTTCATCCGTTCAATCGAAACAGCAATTCCATGTGGAATTTCATCACTAAGCAATCTTAATGCCTTTTCACGAATCAATTCTGCTACGATTTGTCTTTCCGGTTGATCGGTAATGGTATCTTCATCGTAAAATTGTGGTCCTTCCTGCAAATACGAAAACAATGTATCCACCAAATGTTGTGCATTTTCACCATTTAATGCAGAAACCGGAACAATTTCTTTAAAATCATGAATTTGACTATACGCAGCAATCACAGCAAGCAATTCTTCTTTTTTTACGGTATCAATTTTATTGATTGCTAAAATAACCGGAGTATTTACCTTTTTTAGCTGCTCTGCAATATGTCTCTCGCCTGCACCAATAAATGTAGTAGGCTCTACAAGCCATAATACCACATCTACTTCTTTCAATGTACGCTCTGCAACATTTACCATATATTCTCCAAGCTTATTTTTTGCCTTATGAATACCTGGCGTATCCAAAAAAATAATTTGACCTCTTTCATCCGTAAAAACTGTTTGGATTCGATTTCTAGTCGTTTGCGGTTTACTTGAAGTAATGGCAATCTTTTGCCCTATAATCTGATTCATTAAGGTAGACTTTCCTACATTTGGTCTTCCAATTAACGTTACAAAACCGGACTTAAATTTATTTTTCACAAACTTCTCCTCTTCTCTGATCTATCTTTATTGTTTCTTTCTTATCGCTTACAATAATAACACTAACTGCCTTTGACACTTTCTAAACGGTAACCATTTTTAATGATTACCGTTCTACGAAAGGATTACAACAAACTTGTTATATTTTCAAACAAATCTTTGCTTTCTTCTATTTTGTTTTCATTTCCAATTACACATAGATTTCCCTGTTCCACAAACGCTTTTACGATTGGTGCCAATGCACGGATATCTTCCTGTGTTACTGCAAGCACATCATTTCGAATTTTCTGTAAATATTCCTCTGTCATACCATTCATATATGCGTTAAAAGAACGTGTTCCAACTGCAGATGGAGTTAAAGGTGTATCTAAATTACTAATTGCACCTATCATATATTTTGTCATATCTCGATCACTTACAGTAAAATTCTCAATATATTGGTATGCCTTTTCATAAATAGCATTGGTTTCCTGTAACCCAGGATCTCGATAAGATACAAAATATGCATTTCCTGTAACCGCAAACCCGCACATACATCCATATGCGCCACCTTTCACGCGTACATTATTCCAAAGATAATCATATCCCATAATGACTTTTAATACCTGCAATGCCCCATGATAAGATAGACCGGCATCGTAAAAATTTCCACTGCGGGCTACGTACTGAACCTGTCCTGCATACTTAAATCCTTCTTGCTTTCCATGGGAAACAACAGAAATATCTGCTTTTGGCTCTTGCTCTGTACGTCTTTCCTTTACTGTTTCCAAAAATGCAGGGAGTTCCTCTACAAATGCCTTGTAACCTTCTTCATCTGCGGTCAAACTTATCAACATATGTTCCTTATCTAAGGAATACAGTAAAATTTGTTGAAAGGTTTTCTTTAACATTTCTGCTCGTTCTGCAAAATTCTCTTCTAAATCACACAAAAATTTATAATATGCAATTCCTTCCATTTCATCGTTCAATTTTGCCAAATCAGAAAAATAGCTCATGGAACGAGTAAGTGCAACCGTATGTCCACTTCCATTTAATTTCATCTGTAAACGTGATTTTGCCTCTGTTATAATTTCTAGCAAACGTTTATTATCGGAAAAATCAGTAGAAAATACCATTTCTTTTATTAGCGACATGGCTTTTTTTACATTTTCATACAAAACTTTCGTACGCAATTCAAAGGTAAGTTTATACTCATCCTTCTTTCCAACTTGACTATACGTATTGATATCCGCAAGCAAACCACCTGTATAAATATTAGTTTCATTACTAAACTCTAAGTAGGTATGTTCTTCCGTATTCATATAGCCTAATACAGTTGTAAGCAAAGAAAGGTAAGGTGCTAATTCTTTTAACTCTCCTATATCAAATACAAACTTTATATACGCAATTCCATTTGTATAAACATCCTGGAATATAAGCTTATGACCACTTACTTCTCTCTCCTGACTAATCAGTGGACGCACTTCTTTTTTCATATCTGCTCGCGTAAGCATTGGAATGGTTTTTAACTCTTCCTGCGTGGATGGTTCCTCCTGATATGCTTTCAATGCCTTTGTATCAGTTACAAGTTGCTCTAATTCTTTCTGAGATAAAGAAGCCTTATACTTTGCCAACTTCTCTGCAACCTCTGCATCTTTTTTCGCAGTAAGCCCTTCCTCCGGTTTTACAATAACAATTGTACTATGATTATTGTTTAAAAGATATTTCTCAATTAATTTTTCAAAATAACCAGTATTAATTTGCTTTTTCAGAAAAGCAAATGTATCATTTGCTAATATATGCGTAAAAATTTCTGTGTCACTATATAACCAGCTATCAAACATCTGTAAACCATACATAAGTCCCTTTGGATAAGAGCCAAAATCAGCCTCTCTATATTTAAACTCATAATAAGTAATGGCTGCCAATAACGCATTCTCGTCCAAGCCCTCTTTTACAAGTTTTTGAAGGGTGTCCGTAAGCACCTGCATAAAATGCTCTTTTTCTTCTTCGTTTGTATCCTTTGCAATAATAGAAAATACAGGCTGTAAAATTCCATTATCATAAGAGCTAAGAATATCTTTTCCAATACCCGCATCTAAAAGTGCCTGCTTTAATGGGGCACCTGGATTATCAATCAAAACATACTCCAAAATTTGGAAAGCTACATATAACCGTTTATTTAGGGAAGTATCTACAACTGTATTATAACTGATATAGGTTTTATCTTTTACATTTTCCCCTTCTGTTAATGGATAAGAATCCACAATTTCCTTTGTTTTTGAAAATGGCTTCTGTAATTGGATTTCAGAATGCACTGGTGCACAAGAAAAATGTTTTAAATATTTTTCATCCATCCATTGCAATTTTTCTTCTACATCCATATCTCCATATAAATAAATATAACTGTTACTTGGATGATAATATTTTTTATGAAACGCAAGATAATTTTCATAGGTAAGAGACGGAATATCCTTCGGATCTCCACCAGATTCCACACCATATGCTGTATCCGGGAACAAAGAGGACTGTATCAAACGATACAATTGTTGTTCTGGCGAAGAAAAAGCCCCTTTCATCTCATTATATACAACACCATTATACGTAATGGCATCCTCAACATTTTCTAATTCATAATGCCATCCTTCCTGCTTAAAAATCTCCTCTTTTTTGTATATATTAGGATAGAACACAGCATCCATATATACATGCATTAAATTTTGAAAATCCTTATCGTTACAACTTGCAATCGGATATACAGTCTTATCCGGATAGGTCATTGCATTCAAAAAAGTATTTAGAGAACCTTTGACTAATTCCACAAAGGGATCTTTGACAGGAAACTCTCTGGAACCACACAGCACAGTATGTTCCACAATATGTGCAACACCAGTAGAATCTTCTGGTGGAGTACGAAAACCAATTGAAAATACTTTGTTCACATCATCATTTGAAATAACCGCTACTTTAGCACCTGTTTTTTTATGTTTTAAAACATACCCCATGCTATTTAAGTCTGCTAAATTTTCTTTTTTTACAAGTTCATACGCTTTTATATTTTCTAAATTAATCATTCCATTTTTCAACGTCTTTTCACCTTTACTCTCTTTTATTTTTCATCACTGTTGACAGTATACCATAATTGCAATTTACTGTCATGCAAAAACAATGGTCTTGCTTTTTTTCTCCCCTTTTTATTCTTTTGCATTTTTCACAAATTATATCATCTTTTTCTTTCTGTTTTCAACATTTTTTCCATTATTTACACAAAAAAATTGACTTTTTTTGCAAAATATGATAATTTAGTAACGTGTGTTATACTTTTATTGCAAAATTATGCTATGCAATTCATAGTAAAATGGGGTGTAATAATTGCACACGAAAAAATATTTAGGAGGCTTTTTTATGAAAGGTACAGTAAAATGGTTTAATGCTAAGAAGGGATTTGGGTTTATTTCTGATGAAGAAGGAAAAGATATTTTTGTTCATTTTTCAGCATTAAACATGGATGGATTCAAGGTTTTAGACGACGGAGACAGCGTTGAATTTGATGTAATTGACGGAGAAAAGGGACCACAAGCTACAAATGTAACAAAATTGTAATTTAGAATATTAAGTTTTCTAATCGTATTTACGATTTGTCACTTTTATCATAATATTATAATTGGACATTCTAGTGTACTGTATGATTGCTATTTGATAAAATCGTACAAAAGATCCATTTGTCTGCAAAGCGGTCAAAAGCAGCGATGCAGTGGCATCGTTGATAAAATCCACTATGCTAAACAAGGAAATTTTCCTAAATAGCAGTGTTTTCATACATTAGTACCAATTATAAAATCATTACTTGAATTTTACGATAAGAAAGAGGCTACCACAATAAGGATTGCAAAATCATTATTGTGGTAGCCTCTTTTGCTATTTGCCCAACTTTCTAAAAGCTTTCTCACATTTTTTGACACCGTGTAAAGAATTTTCTATAACGTAAAAAAAAGGAGCTGTGCAATTTTATTGCACTAGCCCCTTTCCACTCTTTAATCAATTACATTTACAGCTTTATATGGTGTACGATAATTCCATGCGCTGGTTGTAATACCAGATTTAGAAGACTTTGCATGCACAATCTTGTTATCTCCCATATAAATAGCAACATGTCCAATTCTTCCTAAATCTTTGTCATAATAAAACAATAGATCACCTGGTTGTAATTCCGAAAATGAAATTTCTTTTCCATTCTGTGCCTGTAACCAAGAACATCTTGCTAAATTATATCCATATTTTTTGTAAATCAAATTTACAAATCCAGAACAATCTGTTCCTTTTGTCAAGCTGTTTCCACCCCATACATATGGATTACCCACATATTGTAACGCACAATTTACAATCTCTGTTCTCTTTTTAGACACCTTTCCGTCATTTTTTATCTGAATATTAGTATTTTCCTGGTTATTTTCTAGTTTTTTCTGTTCAGCACTCACCGCTGCTTCATTAATTTTTACACCATCAATAGAAATTTGTGCCTTTAGATTTTCACATTTCATATATCCTTGGCTACCATCTTTCAGTGTTACTAAGGCAACATCATCTTGAACATTCTTTATTTGACAAGCTACATTATTCTCTAATAACCCTGTTACCTTTTTATCCTCAGATTGAGCAGATACCTTGCAATATTCTCGCTTCATATAATTCTTTTCACCATCGCAACTAACCTCTATCCAATTCTTTTCTACCTGCGCAACATTCAGTTTTGTATCCTTTTTCACAGTCTTTACGATGTTGCTCTTATTCTGTTTAACTTGAGCCATTTTTATGTAATCTTTGGACATATATCCAACTGTTCCGTTATATTTAACTTTTATCCATTCTTTTTTCTCTTTTGATAAAATTGTTAAATAGGTACCTTTTTTCAAAACAGCCTTAATTGGTGATTTTGTAGATGCCTTTTTTCTAAGACGAAGTGCTGGCACATCTACAACTGCCTTTTCCACTGTTTCATATTCATTCTTAATTGTTTTTGCGGATGATTTTGTAGCATAGAGTGTCGCCGTTTTCTTTACTTTTCCGTCCATATTATAAGTAGCTGCATCTGCTCTTGCACTCTTTTTGGTTTTATAAACCTTTGAAAAAGATTCTTCTGTTTGCACTGCCTCTACAGAAAACTTGTTCAAATTATTTTTTATATATTTTTTTAAGTTGTTTCCTGTGAGAATATATTTGGAATACACATAACCAATCTGTCCATTCACATCTACCTTTGTCCACTCCCCTTTTGAAGATAAACAAGTTACAGTATCTCCTGGTTTTAGTTTGCCAATAATAGTTGAGGACGAAGAAGGCTGATAGCGAATATTCAAAAAACTGTTTACGTTTGCAGCTAACATTTTTTCTGGTACACTTACCGTTAAATCCCCTACTTTTATTTCCATATTATCTGCATTTGAAATAAATCTTTGCTCTATAAAATTCCCAACAAATACTGTGCTGGCAATACATGCTGCACAAGTAACTGCTGCTACTCCCTTTTTTACTCGTTTCATCAAATCACTCCTTCTCCTCTTTCCTTTATGATAGCGTTTTCTTAATGATCACATATTTTTAACTGTAATCATCCATTTCCGCATATAATCTCTATATTTTATATTATACGATTATCTCTTTGTTAATACATCGCATTTTTCCTTATTTTCTGTTATTAATCTCTTAATTTTTTTTTAATTCACCAGAAAATAATGTTAATTTTTTTATAATTTTGTTACAAGAACTTAAAAATTGCACATTTTTTTCCGTTTTGTAACCACATTTATAGGTATTTTTTTCGAAGGAGCTTCTTTCAAATATATGAACCTTGTTGAATATTTTCTAACAGCATTCCCACTCTGCATACTTTTGCAACAATCCTCCCTATATAGTCAAATCATTTTTCCCTTAAAATTGTTTTGATCGTATTGAACAACTTCTCAATAACAAAAAAGAAGAGCTCCTTATATTCGCTC
The DNA here is from genome assembly GCA_902786205.1 of uncultured Lachnospiraceae bacterium. Taxonomy (GTDB): domain Bacteria; phylum Bacillota; class Clostridia; order Lachnospirales; family Lachnospiraceae; genus CAG-411. The sequence goes on from CADABQ010000006.1 coordinate 126,282, forward strand.
TTCCTTCAACCATTTTAAAATCTCTTCTGCACGTTTTTGCCACACATGCCTTTTTTTGGCAAAATGGTACCCCATATCTGCTATTTTTTTCCATCTTCCTTCCTTTTGCAATAGCCATGTTATCTTTTCCGGCAAATTCTTATATTCCCTTAAAGAGTAGAATATTACATTCTCCTGATCCTGTAACTCTTGCCATAAATATTTGCTTTCATCCGTAACACAAACTGCACCATTTTGCATTGCACTAAAAATACGATCATGTGCCCCATTTTTAAACCATGGCATAACATTTAACGCAATTTTAGAATGTGCCATAGCCTCAAGGCACCCTTGCGTATCAGTTGGTCCTTCTTTGATGATATTTTCTGGTTTCTTGCAATCTAATGCCTCCCAACCAGCACCCCACACATGTACCGGAATATCTGCTTCCGCTAACGTACGCAGTACTTCTCCTCTAAAATAGAAGCGCACATACAAATCTAAAAAAATCATTTTTCCCATACATATTTTTAAATCTTCATCCGTCAGATTACCCATTTCTCTTTTTAAATGTACTTCAAATGCTGCCTCCATTGTCATTTCCGGATTTTGTATTAAGTCCTGCAAAATGCCATCATAAAACTGTGTATACTCTTCATCAATTCGCTCAATATATTTCCGAAATTGCTTTGGCGACGTATAATTTCCAGTAAAAACCACATCATACTTTTTGTCATCCCAACACCACTGTACCTCTGTTCCTGCTAATGGTAAAAATAAGGTATGCTTAATCCCCGGATAAAATCTTTCCATAAAATTTTTATGATCTATATCAATCAACACTTGATAATATAACCTAGAACCTAATTCTTTTTCTGCGTGTTCTAACAATTCTGGATAATAAAAAGGATGATCTACCATAATATTCACGCACGGAATTTGTTCCTGTGCCCAAAATAATTTTTCGCCTATATAAAATTCTTCTTCCCCTCTTAAACCATTAAAATTAAAGGTCACAACGACAGTCTCATTGCTTTTACAGAACTTTTTTAATTTTCGCATCTGCTCCTTTTTTTGACTGTCTTCCTGTAAATCTAATTGATATGTAAAAACTGCCATTCCTATTTTTTTCCATGCAATTGCCAGTTGCCTTGAAAAAAAAGACAGTGTTTCGATTCCACCTTCAAATACAATAATTTTTTTCATTTTCTCCCCCTTTTCCTATCTTTATTTCATTATTTGTAAAACACCCATCTATTTGCAATATTGCAAAACAATCAAGTAACCCTCCACATTTTCTCAGCTCTATAGGATATACTTTTCTATAGAGAAAAAAGCATCCAGACAAAGCCTGAATGCTTAACTCAAAAGCAGGGGAAGAGGGATTCGAACCCCCGTGAACGGTTTTGGAGACCGTGATACTGCCACTGTATGATTCCCCTATATATTTTTTCCGCAGCAACACTGCTTTTATATATTACTCCTTTTATTCAATAATGTCAAGTTTTTTTTACAATTCTATAAAAAAAGTAACAGTCCGGCCGAGGACATTCATAAAGTGTTAGAATATATAAATTAGCTAAAAATATTCTTTTTGGCTGGACACTTTACTCTGTACGCTTTCTCACTAGGCTCGTAAATACCTCGCCAAGTGTTCAATGTGTCCCACAAGGGGGCGCTTTCTCACTAGGCTCGTAAATACCTCACCAAGTGTTCAATGTGTCCCACAAGGGGGCGCTTTCTCACTAGGCTCGTAAATACCTCGCCAAGTGTTCAATGTGTCCCACAAGGGGGCGCTTTCTCACACCTCGCCAAGTGTTCAATGTGTATTCATGTCAGACGATAGCCCGATAGAAATGATTGTGGAAATTGCGCATGACTGCTGGCAGGCTAGGTGCAATTTCTACAATCATTTCTGCCCAGCTGAACTGTTACTAAAATCCAGAAACTATTTTATAGAATTCGGTTGTCAAATGACTACACTTCTTATGAATTAGCTTCCTAAGAAGTCCAGCCATTTTTTACAACACTTTCATAATACAAAACACTTTTTTAGTGAAACTTCTATTTTGCGTATTTATCGAACCATTTTTTCAAAACAGCATACAAACTTTCTGGTTCGATTGGTTTTCCAACATAATCATCCATACCATATTTTCTTGAAAAGAAAACATTTTCAAAAATTGGATTTGCCGTTACAGAAATAATCGGTATAGTCATAGCATCCTGCTTATGTAAATTTCGGATTACCTTTGACGCTTCCACTCCGTTCATAACAGGCATTTCAATATCCATTAAAATTGCATTGTAATAGCCCGGCACAGAACTTTCAAATTTGTCAACTGCTTCCTCTCCGTCATACACCACCTCAACGTCAATATTTTTCACTTGCAACATAGAGGTAACGACATCTGCATTAATTTCATTGTCTTCTACTAATAATACACGTTTATTTAAAAAACTTTTGTCAATTTCGTTGTTATTCTCACTCATTGTTCAATCTCCCAGCTTACATATTTTCTTATTTTGTTTTTCTTTCTCAATCTGTAACACCTGTCCTAAATTAGAACCGTGTGACATGCATCGATAGATTCTCTTCTCCCATTGTAGCAATACACTTCACATTTGTCAACAGAATTGCATTTTTTTCAGTCTTTGTGAGCAACACCTCGTTACTGTTCACAGGTAGGTATTTTCGGCACCGAAAATACCGTATGAAAGTCTACTGTGTGCAGTTTTGGGCAATTTTTCATGCGTAGCATTGCCCAAAACAGTTACAGTTCGCATACCTGTGAACTGTAACAACACCTCGGCTACTTATTAACTTTTCTCAGAAGAATTTAGTGTTTCCTGTAAAACTTTATATAACTTCTGTATATCAATTGGTTTAGACAAATGCCCATTCATACCACAATCAATTGATTTTTTCATATCTTCATCAAATGCATTGGCAGTCATTGCAATAATAGGAATCGTTCGAGAATCTTTTTTCCCTAATGTACGAATACGCTTTGTAGCTTCCAGTCCATCCATTACCGGCATACGAATATCCATCAATATTGCATCAAAATAACCACTTTCGCATTTTTCAAAAATATCTACTGCCTGTTTTCCGTCTGCAGCACGCTCTGTGTCTATTCCGACCATATCCAATACTGTCTGTGCAATTTCCGCATTTAAGTCATTATCCTCTACTACAAGTAATCTACAATCTTCAAAATGAATTTTCTCTTCTTCTCTATCCTTTTCTATTTGGCTGACTTCTTCTTGATCGGTCTGTGCCAATGGGAATTGCAAGGTAAAGAAAAATTCAGATCCGACACCTTCCCGACTGCGTACATCCAATTTTCCTCCCATTAATTTTACCAGGTTACTACTAATGGCAAGTCCTAATCCTGTACCGCCAAATTTTCTGGCAGTATTAGCCTCTTCCTGTTCAAACGCAGTAAAAATTCGTTCTAAGTTGTTTTCATTTATACCAATACCAGTATCTTCCACACTAAAACGAATGGTGGCTGTATCTTCTTCTTGTACCATTTGACGTACAGATATAGTGATACTACCTCTCTCTGGTGTAAATTTTAATGCATTTCCAATTATATTGATCAGAACCTGATTTAGACGTAACTCATCACCTATGACATGCATATCTGTATACGCTCTTTTCACAACTAAATTGATATCTTTGTTTTCCGCCTGCGAAGACATCAAAACTACAATCTCATTAATCAACTTGTCCAAATCAAAAGGTTCTTGACATACTTTCATGCTTCCACTTTCAATTCTCGACATATCAAGAATGTCATTGATCAGTGATAAAAGATACTGTGTGGAAGTAGCTATTTTGTCAAGACATTCTGATACCTTTTTTTTATCCCCTACCACACTTTGTGCAATACTTGTCATTCCTACAATGGCATTCATCGGTGTTCGTATTTCATGAGACATGCGTGATAAAAATTCTGTTTTAGCTTTACTTGCAATATCTGCATTTGCTTTTGTAATATGCGTAGAAATAATTTTGGATACTTCTTTTAATTTTGTACGTACATCCTTCGCCCATATATCCAAAGGATCTGAATGTTCAAATACAACCGCTCCTTTAAACTCTCCTTCTTCATAAATAGCGCTGTACAATTGATTTCGCTTTCTCGGTGCGTTTCCTTCCAGTGTTACTCCATCGCTAAATTTTTCTCTCCAGGCATCTGTCATCACAAACAGACCTTCGCTGTCAAAACATCTTCTCCATTGTTCTAATTCTTCCTGTGAAATATTATATTTACAAATAGAATCATGGTACTCTTTTTTGGCAATCCATTCATAAGTAATAATATTGCTCAAAAAATTTGCATCCGTTTCTATCACACTAATCTTATTTAAACGAAGCATACGACCAATTTTTCCAAGCAAAAGATTTATTGCACTACGCATATCCTTTGTCTGCTCTAAAATAGAAAATGCAAATGCTACAATATCTTCATTGTCTTTTCCTTCTGGAACATCTTCTATCGGTCCCTCATTTACATTCATATATGCAGTTCCCTGCATTTCCAAAACAGCCTTACTAGATGGAGAATAACATACTGCAGCATTCTTCCCATGATTTTTTACATAAGCAAGCATACCGTCTGCATATTGAAATAATGTCTGATATTCCTGTGTCATCTCCGTAGACACCATTCCAACACTACAAGAAATCTTTATATTTTCATCTTCCCCTGCATATAATCCACAAATCTTTTCATGGATTCGTTTTCCATACACAGCGGTCTTTCCAGCTTCTGTATTTTTCATTAATATTAAAAATTCATCTCCACCATATCGAACCGCTATATCATTCTGTCTGGTTGCTGCTTTGATTACCTCTGCTACTTCCTCCAATATTGCATCACCAAACGTATAACCATATGTATCATTTATCATCTGGAAGTTATCTAAATCAATTAATAGAAACGAACCAATCTCATCATGTGCTTTCTCCTTCAGATAATCTCGAATCAATTTTTCACCAACAGACCTTGTATACAACTTAGTTAATCGATCCCTCTGTACTACTTCTAATTCTTTCTTTTCTTTTTGTTTTTTTTCATTAATATTGGATTTTTTTCCTATGATTTTTATTAGCATTCCATTGTCATAAATAGGTGTTCCCTCAATGGCAACCCAAATATATTGTTCATGGTCTCTTTCTTCATACCGCTCTCTCAATTCAAACGGCTTCATATCGTCACCAGATAAAAAATCAACATAGCGGGAAATCATATCACTATCACAGATTTTTCCCTTTAACAATTTCTTTTTATAAGCCGCAGTACAAATAGGCGTAGATCTTGGCATTGAATTATCAACAAAGGAACCATAGGATACATATTCATCGTTTAATAAATCATATTCAAAAATTACATCTGATGAACTATCAATAGCAATGCGGTATCGTTCCTTTTCATGTTCTAAATCATTTTCTAATTGTTTGGAATGCGTAATATCGGAAAAAATCAATTGTATCACTTCTTCTTGATTTTCGTTTACCAATTTTAATGCATTCACATGAAGCCAACGCATCTGTCCAAAATAACTGATATACCGATGTTCATACTCTTTGAGTTCATCGCCAACCTGTAGATTTTCCAACTGCTGCTTAACATAAGGCCAATCTTCCACATATATAAAGCGTTCCATACTTTTTCCATACACACGCTCATACCACGCTCTTGTACAACCGTATATTTGGAATGCAGCTTCATTTGCCCAAAGCATCCGTAATGCATTATCTTCTATCACACACTGCACCAAACCTGCCTGCATTTTGCTATATAAAGTCTGCAAAAGGTTGTTTTGTATTTTTAATTCCTCGTTATCTCTTTCTGCATGATATTCTTCTGAAATCATATATATGAGCAACGCAACTTCCTGTAGCTCTGCCTTTGAAAATTCCTTCTCGCGTTCTAACGCAATAACACCATTTACCTGTCCATTGCGTTCAATGACATAATGATAAAAAACATGTTCTTCCATCACGCTTTTACTAATCATATTACAAACATCTTCATTTTGTATAGCATTGCTATTCTCAGCATGACTATAAGAAACTATTTCATTTTTCAAAATATCATTGAGTGTTTTTTTATAAACATAACCTTTTTCCGCGCATTCGTATTTTATCTCAAAATTATCCTGATATATACGATACTCATATAAGGCCATTCGAATACAGGAAAATGTTTCACAAGTTGAAACAATCGCCTGTTGTATTCCCGTTCCATTTCCATCTTTTTTCAATTTTTGAACGATATTAATCAGCTTATTATTTTCTTTTTCCATCTTCATCTGTTATACACGACCTTTATCCCTATAATATCTTGTCATTTATGCAAGAACAATCAATTTCCCCTATTGTTCTTTTCTCCCTCTCTTATGTTGATAGGGTTCTTTCCATTGGATTTTTCTTCCTTTATTGTACCATGAATTCCTTCTTTTTCCTATATTTTTTTTTTAACTTTAACAGTATCTTAGTAACCGTTGCACTGGGCAGAAATAAGGATAAAAAAGAGGCTATTTCCCTTTTGTTTCAAGGAAATGCCTCTTGTCTTTTTATCACTTATTTTTGCACTTTTTCTTCTTGTTTTAAAATATAATTGATTGTAACACCTAATGCAATTACCCCCCAAAAAACAGGTGCAACTGTAATACTAGAATCATTTGTGATGCCGGAAATCATATAACCAATTGTACCTACAAACACAGCAACACCTGCTCGAGACAAATAGGAATCAAAGTTTCTTTTACTATACAATCGAATACTTTGTACAAAATACATTCCATAAAATACTATGATTGCAATTAAAGATAACACTCCTGTCTGCACACCAATCTGTAAATACCAGCAGTGTGGTTTTGATATAAGCTGCTGTCCGTATCCATGATTTTGTGCACTCACATAATCATGTTGTGGAAACACAATAGAAAATGTATCTGCCCCTGAACCAAGAATAATATATTTTTTCAGCAATGGTATGGTTCTTCCCCAAATAAATCCTCGCTTACTTGCTAAATCTTCATAACCATCAAACAACGCTGTCTGAGCAGTCTCAATCACCGTTTCTTTTGCATAAAGATTACGATATTTAAATCCTTCCGGACGTTTTACAAATTTCCATTCTACTCCATCTATTACAAGATCAAATCCTCGTACATAACTTGCAGCTGCTTTCCCGTCCTGTAGATAAGTAAAATCTACATCTGTTTCAAACAGATAAAGTGTTCCTAAATTTTCATCTGCAAAATACATATATCCAGTGTCTTTCGCCTGATTGATCTGTACTTTTGTTCCATCTTTTTTCGTCAATTTATAATTTTGATAAGAAATGGTTCCATCTTCTGCTGTCTTTGCATCCACCGTCAAATAATAGGTTTGTTTTTGATACGTAAATTCAATTCGGTCTTTCTTTGTTTGGATCTCAGACAAAGGAGATTCCTGTGTTTTTGCAACTGTAAATGCGTTTTTGATACTTTTTGAGTATACATGTCCATTTATCGTATCTACTACCAAGTATAGCACTATGACACCAATAATAGCCGGCAAAACAATAAACCACTTTTTCTTTACTTCTTTACGTAATAAGAATAATACGACCAATCCTACAAATACTAAAGATACAATACCAGCTTTAAACTGTGCTGCAAACATACTAAATAACATAGTAACCACAACAGCAATATATAAAATACGTTCTTTTATATTTTTTGCAAACGGAATCAATACCGTAAAAATTGGAATGATCAAGGTAGAATACACACCTACATAGTTTGGATTATATAATGTTGCATACGTTCTTCCAGCCTCAAAATTAAAACCAATTTTACTTGCTGGAACTTCCGCAGAAGCAATTAAACTCTTTCCCAAACCACTTCGGAAAAAGTCAAGTTTTAATCCTTGGAACATACCAATGATACCAATAATCAAAGCACCTACTGCCAACATATTTAACAAAGTATGTACGTCTTTTTTATTATTCACATATTCAAATACAAAGTAAACCAAAACAACATAACCGATTAAACAAAATACATTCTCAAACTGCTCATATATACCACTAAATCCAAAAGAACTGTTCTTTGAACATAATGTGGAGAGCAAAGATAATACACCATATATTCCAACAGGTATCAGAAGAGTATTAAATTTCATCTGTCGCTTTCCGTTGTATGCGGTAACCGCAATGCAAGCAACCATCACAAATAAAAGAATTGTAAATATCCATTGCTTATAGTACAAGAATACATCTGTCCATTCTGTCATGGCTGAAAACCAATCAAATGTAGCTAATTTGGGATTATAACTTTTTGCATGCACGATCAATGGCAAAATTACAAAAATGAATCCTACGATCCACAAATAAGCATTGTCTCCTCCACTATCATATCCTCCACTATAATTTACTTTTTTCTTTATCTTTGTTCCATCTGTATTGGAAAACCTTCCTCCTTTTGGAACAGAAGATGTTGTCTGACTTTCAAATCGGCCTTGTTTTTTTGTTTCTTTCATTCTTTTACCCAACACCTCAACGGAAGAATATTCTCTCCCCTTAAGCTACGAACAAACATCGGTGAATACATACTGTTCGCATTTTTTCCTTTCTTACTTATTTTCACCTTCTTTGATAACACCAAGCACTATTGTATCATGGTTCGAGGTTATTTTACAACTTTTTTTGTGCTTTTGTTTGTATCATTCATATAAATCATTTCTTCTATTTTGTAAAGCTGGCATTTGCATTCGAACGGATTTTTCATACTCCAAATTTATCTCCGCATACACAATATCCTCATGTTCTCCTGCACGTGATAGGACTGTCCCCCACGGGTCTATAACCATGCTGTTTCCAAATGCGGTATAATTAAGCTTTTTACCAATTTGGTCTGTTGCAATGATATAACAACTATTTTCTATCGCTCTGGCACGTAATAACGTTTCCCAGTGGTCTTTCCCCGTAGACAAAGTAAAACTGGCAGGTACAATTATAATTTGTGCACCTTCCAGTGCCATTTTTCGGAATAATTCTGGAAAACGAATATCGTAACAAATTGCACAACCAATTTTCCCAAGTATTGTTTGGATTGTAACAATCTTATCCCCTGGTTTTACAATTTTCGACTCTGCACATATTACGCCATCGGAAAGTGTCATATCAAACATATGTAGTTTTCGATACGATGTAAGTAGTTTTCCTTCCGGACTCAGTAGAACACTTGTATTATATACCCTTTGTTCCCCCTCTATTTTTTCATACATAGAACCACTATGTATATATACGTTACAGTTTTTTGCCTCCGCTTTCAATATAGAAATCGTTTTTTCTTCTAATCCTTCCGCCATTTGCAAAACATTTTTTTCCTTACTTTCTCCATTCATCAATTCTGGAAAACAAATTAGTTTTGCTCCCTGTGCTGTAGCTTTTCGAATTGCACTTACTGCCTTTTCCAAGTTTTTTTCTTTATCTATACCAGAATCCATTTGAACTAATGCAACTTTATACTTTTTTTCCGCTTGCATCCCTATCCCCCTCCATCATCAAATACGCTTACTTTTCCATAAGTTTCATTTTTTCCTGTTTTAACTTTTTTAAAAAACGGTCTTTTAAAGCATTACTTTCCTCTAATTGTTCCACTTTTTTCTTTAAAGATGCAATATAATCCATGGTAACTCTTACTCCATCCCGAACAACAATATCATCATGCGCCTTCAAATCATCCAACCACTGCATAACTGATTTTTCTCTTGTCTCACTAAATGTATGATCCTCTTTATTCATTCTTTTTCCTTGCCGCAGCAATCACAACACCACAGCTTCTCCTTTCCTTTTTTCACAATAATCTATTCCAAATCTTATTCACTAATAAAATCTGCATATTGTCCATTTACAACACGCTTTAAATCTTCTGGTGACAATAACAATTGTACTCCAATTTTCCCTCCACTTACAATAATTTCTTTTTGTGCCTCTGCTGATGAATCTATATACGTTTTAAATTGTTTTTTCATTCCAATAGCCGTACATCCTCCGCGAATATACCCTGTTAGTGCCTGTATCTCCTTTACATGCACTAATTCAATACTTTTTTCTCCAACGAGACGTGCTGCCTTCTTAAAATCAATTTCCTTATCCACTGGCAATACAAACACATAATGTTCTTTACTTTTTCCAATTGCTACCAATGTTTTAAAACTCTGCTCATAAGATTGTCCTAATTGATCTGCAATATGAATGCCATCAATAAAATCCTCACATTCATATTGATTTACTTTATAGGCTACCTTTTTCTTATCCAAAATACGCATAGCATTTGTCTTTACTTCTTTAGCCATATTTATCCACCCTTTCCTGTATCTGTTCTTTATAAGCATTTACAAAAAACTATTTTTCTTAACTTTATGTTCCTACTTTGCATATTCAAGTTTTTTATCCTTGTAAAATCAATTCTACGCAACTTTTTAAATACAAATTCCGTAACAGTTCAGCCAGGTACATTCATAAAGTGCCAGAATATACAACATGACTAAAAATATCCTTTTTGGCTGGACACTTCACTCTGTACGCTTTCACACTAGGCTCAAAAATAC
>CADABQ010000007.1 GCA_902786205.1 uncultured Lachnospiraceae bacterium
AGCGGTCGAGCCATGATACTCTGGTGAGGTAATGGCATCACTGTCACTATCTATAGTTGCCTTGTAGGTTACCTTCATATCTGTTACAACTGTCTTATCAACACTTTCCTCAATTTTGTATTTTGTTCCTACAGGAATACCAGAGATTACAGCTTTTTCTCCCGGATGTAAGGTGATTTTTCCGTCGGTTGTTGTTTGTTCTGTTGTTTGTTCTGTTGTTTCTCCGCTCTTTTTATACTTTCCATTATATACTTGAAAACTCGAACTTGTAGTATCAGATGCTCCAAATACATTTGAAAAAGAAACGGTATAGGTATACGAGTAACTACTATCCGCATTTGCATTTCCCTTTAACTCTTTTGCAATCGTAAGTGATCCCGTCTTTATGGTATTGGTAAAGTTCTCTGTAATATTTAGGTCATCATCAGCAGAACCATTGGTATAATTAAACTGATTATCGTAGGTCACATCGATTGATCCACTTATACTTGCCGCCGTTACCGTTGTATAATAATAATCACTTGCCTTTCTGATCTTTGCTGTTGGAGATGGTGTTACAAATTTTGTAAGGACAACATCTGGATCACTTGTTTCAGTAATTTTCCCTGAATAACGACTTGGTTGTAGCAAATTTTCCTGCTGTTCCACCTTCATGCGACTATTCTTAGCAAATTGATTTTTAAACGTTGCACTATCATCATAGAATAAGTTAAATTCTCCGTTAGCATCCGTAATCCCCGCTGTACTTGCACTATTACTTAAAATTTTAGGAGCTGTAGCGTTTGCATCAGCTGTTGGTGCCAAATATGATTCTTTCAATTCGTAAGAAGTATTGGAAACATTGGAGAAATCATTATTTGCTGCTGAAGGCGAAAAAGTTGGTGCAGGACCAGGAGATTGGTATGGTAGACCTTCACTGTAAGTTGTGTCGCCACCTCCAGAGGGAGGATAGTACAGTTTCTCATTTTCCTTTGGGTCAACTGCTGAATATCTTCTAAATACTATATAATCACCATTAAAAAATTCTATATCAGATATAAAATTTATAATTTTACCATTCATATCTTTATCTGCTGTTATTGTTTGTTTATTATTATTATTATCATTATATAGTATAATCCTCAATGATTGATTGCCAAATGAAATACCGTTAGTTTCAAATCCAAATTTTGTTCCAATTTTCACATCAACATAGTATATGTTTTTTCCTCTAATATTATCCCTAATTATATAATTGTTCCCATTAATATTCATTTTATTATTATTAGGAAACAAACTGTCTAGATTAAAATTTTCAAAATTTACATTATCCTTTCCAGTATATTTTGTATGTAAACCTTTAATTTTTTGTTTCATATCCTCTAAATCAAAATATATCCTTACAGTTGGTTTCGTCCCAAAACTTAAATACGATTTATTCCCTATCCAACAAGTATTTGAATCATCCGTAATTGTTTTCTGATTCTGCCTTACCGTCAACTTTCCACTCGGATACTGAATACCACTATCTTCCACTTGATCTGCTGTTGTTCCCTTATTTGCAATAGAATAACGGAACACATCATCTTCTGTCATATTATAAACAGTCTGCTGGAAAGCTGGATTTATAATAGAGTCTCCCTTGTTGTCTGTCATTATTAATTTGTTTTGTATCTTTAGTGAACTTGTACTTACTTTTTGGGGTTCTGGTGTAGCTGTTGGTGCTGGTGTTGGTGTTGCATTTATTGGTGCCGGAACAAAGTTAAAGGACATATGGAAGTTCGATTCAAACATACCTCGTTCCATATAAAAAATAGTTAATACATGCTCTGTATTAGGACCTTTCGTTATATTATCTACAGTTGTAGAAACATTGGATTTTTCCAAAATTTTATCACTCATAACCGTATCTGACGCATTCGTAGAACCTTTTGCATAAGCAACCTCTGAAACTGTTGTTTTAATCTTTTTTTCTCCACCACCTCCCGCATCACTAAAATCTATGGTTCCGGTAACCGGTTCATGATCCCCACCTAAATCCAACACTAATTTTCCGTCCAAAAACACCCAAACATCATCATCCCCCCGAAACTCAAATACCATAGGTTTACCATCTTTGGTTCCATCATCTGAAAGACGGAATGGAATGTTAAATCGAACACCAAAACCGTAGTCTAAATTTTTTTGTTCAGTAGAGTTACTAGCTAATTTTCCCTGACCATTCGTGTTATTATAAGGAAAAAATTGAGCCTTATCAGATGCGGCACAGTATACTTTTTGACTATCATAATAATAATGTAATTGATTAGTAGAAGATGTTTTAAAACGCACCACATCCTTTTCACTATCAAATTCATAATAGCCTTTTCTCTCTCCCGATGTAATTTCTCGAAAAGGAAAACCAACATTTTCTTTTACTTCTCCAATGGGTATATTATTTACTGTATTTTTCAAAAAATTTTTATCAAAGTATGGCATCGCAACAGTTCCCGTATCAGGATCATTTTTTTCACATTGCAACGTTCCTCTTGTTACATCACTCGAAGTATTGTCAAATCCATCTAACTGATTAGCCACAATATTCTGGCATACCGCATCATAAGGTACATGACGATTGGCAATATTGGCTGACCAACGGAAATACCAATATCCAGGAAACTCTATTTTTTTTGATGCCAAACCACCATAATAATTATAAAAGTTTCCCGTATAAATACCAACCTTAACATTATTATTCTGATAGTAGTTGCTTAATTGCGTATCAAATGCACCAAATGGAACTACCCCACCATCGTAGCAACTTTGCGCACCTTGATCTCTTCTATTGTGATAAATTTCGTTATCATATTTATAATTATAAAAAGAGGAATTAAAGTAAATGATGTTTTTGATGTTTTGTCCTGATGTATGGTTGAACGGTACGGTAACTGTACTCGTACTTTCCCCCTCCGCTTTTGAATGGTTTTCGGCAGACTTCCACCACAAAAAACTTACCATAAATACCGCTATTAAAAAAGTACACAGACCTATTGCTACCCCCATTTTTCTTTTGTTCATAGTATCATCCCCTTATTATTCCTCTATATATAATATAAATGTTTTTTCTTTTAGTATAGCAAAAGACCATGCTTTTCTCAATGCAACCACAAAATATTAAATCTTTTTTAAAGAAATTGTAACGAATTAGAGCGGAAAAAAGCCTCCATTTTATTACAATTTTTCCCACTAACAAGTTAATTTTTCGTTCACATAGTCCACAACACAATTCCCGCCCTTTTTCAATTTTCCAAATAGTATTTTGTCTACTAGCAATGGCTTGATTTCTGTATTTATAACATTCCTTTTTCTTTTAAATATGCTGCACAGGCAGATGTGATTTCCAATGATATTTTTTGTTTTTCCAGTTTTTGTGCTAACAAGGCAATCTGTTTTTTTACTATTTTTTCTGCCATAGCATCATCCATATAGTTAAATGTGATAATACGGTTTAATCGGTTACGAAATTCCGGTTGAAATACTCGTTTTACTTCGTCTAATATAGCATCTTTTTGAATGGTACTCTCTCCAAATCCTACCAACGGTTTTCCAACTTTGCTAGCTCCTGCATTCGAAGTCATAATGAGTATTACATTTCGAAAGTCTGCTTTTCTCCCTTGGTTATCCGTCAGTGTTGCATAGTCCATAACTTGCAGCAAAACATTGAATATGTCTGCATGGGCTTTCTCAATTTCATCCAGCAGCAGAACACAATGTGGTTTCTTTCGTATGGTCTCTGTCAGAAGACCTCCTTCTTCGTATCCCACATAACCAGCCGGTGAACCAATAAGTTTTGCAACTGTATGCTTTTCTGCATATTCGCTCATATCAAATCGTACCAATGAAACACCCAATACGTCTGCCAGTGTTTTTGCAACCTCTGTTTTTCCCACACCGGTTGGTCCTACAAACAATAAACTAGCTAATGGCTTGTCCTCTTCGTTCAATCCTGCTCTTGCAAACTTAACTGCATTTGCAAGTTCTTTTACGGCTTCATCCTGTCCAAAGACACGTTTTGCAATATTTTTTTCTAACTCCGCCAGTTGCTTTCTTTCGTTTATTTCTATTCGTTTAGATGGGATATTACCAATTTTCCCCACTACAGCTTCTATCAGTTTTTTATCAACCGTCTGGGTTTTTCTTTCTGTCGGATGTATCACCCGATAAGCGCCTGCTTCATCGATTAAATCGATGGCTTTATCTGGCAAATATTTTTCATTGATATATTTTGCACTCAATTCTACGGCATATTCCATTGTTCCCTTGGCATATTTTACTCCATGAAACTGTTCGTAATGTTTTCGAACACCCTCTAAAATTTGTACAGCTTCTTCTACTGTAGGCTCTTTTATATCAATGTTTTGGAAACGACGAATCAAACTTTTGTTCTTAGAAAATGTTTTTTTGTACTCTTCATAGGTCGTAGAACCAATAAAACGTATTTCCCCTAATGCCAGATATGGTTTTAAAAGATTTGCCGCATCCATCGTCCCACCATTCGTAGCTCCTGCTCCAACAATATTGTGAATTTCATCTATATAAACAATGATGTTCTTCTCCTTTTGAATCCCATCCATAATCATTTTCAATCTTTTTTCAAAATCACCGCGGAATTGTGTTCCAGCGATAATTGTTCCCAAATCTAATGCATATACTCGTGTATCTTTCAATTTGTCTGGTACTTTTCCTTCGTTAATTCGTCTTGCCACTTCGTAGGCAAGTGCAGTCTTTCCAACCCCAGGTTCTCCTATGTGTAATGGGTTATTTTTATATTTTCTACACAATACTTGTAGTGTACGTTCCAATTCATCTTCTCGCCCGATCAATGGCATTTGTTCTTGTACGATATCATTCATACAAACCACATAATCGCTCCAATGTTCTTTTACTTCTTCTACATTAACCTTACTTTTTGCTTTTTCTATGTGTTGTAGGTTTTCTTCTTCTACTTTTTTTTCACTCATACGAGCTAACAATTCTGTAGGATCTACTTTTTGTGTATGAATATAGAACGCAGCATAACTATTATCAAGACTTAACACACCATATAGTAAATGTGTAATTTCCACCACAAAACGATCGCTAGCTACTGCCTGCCCTTCTGCTTCCATCAATACATCGTTCAATCCAGAACTAAGTTCAGCTTTTCCTTTTGTAATCGTTTCTATATTTTCTCGCATATAGTTTTCTAAGCTTCCCCGTAATTTATTCACATCTCCACCGCATTCTGTAAAAGAATCAGCAAATATTTCATTGTACGTCAGCACAAATAGCAAATGTTCTGGGGTTACATATTCATGATGCAGTTTATCTGCTAACAATGCCATATCCGTTAAAAGTTCTTCCACTTCTTTTGAAATCTTCATATCTTATACCAACCCTTTCACGTTAAGTTATGTTGTTTTTTACTATTGTTCCACTTTCACAAGAAAAGGATACCCTTCTTTTCTTGCTCTTCTGGTGCATATATCCGCTTTTGTTCTTGCTATATCGTAGGAATATTCTCCCACAGTTTCTTTTGTACCTTGATGTATCCTAAGCATTATGCACATGGCCTCTGATTCTGTTTTATGAAATACATTTTCCAGAATATCTACAACAAAATCCATCGGTGTAAAGTCATCGTTATACATAACCACTTTGTATCGTTCCGGTTCTTTTATTTTTTCTTTTAATTTCTTCTTCATTTGTATTCCTGTTGACATATCCATTCCCACTTTCCATATTATAACATTCTTTTAGTTTTGCTAACGCTTTTTTTTCTATTCTAGAAACATAACTTCTTGATATTTTAAATTTTTTTGCAATTTCTCTCTGTGTTTTCTCCTGCTGGTTAAATAATCCATAACGAAGTATTATTATTTCCTGTTCTCTTTTCGTCAGAACCTTTTTCATATAAATATAGAGCATACGAATATCTTCCTGCTGATCCATTTTGTTGGCAATATCAATATTTTCGCCCTCCATAATATCAAGCAGGTGTATTTCATTTCCTTCTTTGTCTGCACCAATTGGTTCGTATAGATAAACTTCCTTCCCCGTCTTTCTTTCACTACGTAATAGCATCAAAAGTTCGTTTTCGATACAGCAAGAGGCATAGGTTGCCAGACGTATTCCCTTGTCTGGGCAGAAACTGTCTACTGCTTTTATCAGGCCAATGGTCCCTACAGATATTAAGTCCTCTGTATCACGTTCCATGTTATGATATTTTTTTACAATATGTGCTACTAAACGCAAGTTTCTTTCAATTAAAACGTCTCTAGCCTGTTTATCCCCCTTTTTACATGCCAAAAGATACTGTTTCTCCTCCTTGGTGCTTAATGGTTTTGGAAAGGATTTCACTGTTAAGCACCTCATATATCACTTTCTTTTACAATATGCAACGTTTTCTTTTTTGGTGCCTTTCCATTTTCATTTTTATCTTTTTTTGAAAAAACTCTCTATTTTTTATTAGTATAGCAGAAGATTGCCTTTCATTCTAGTATATACTTTGTTTCTTTCTTGGAAAAATTGGTCGAATGTTTACTGCTCACATACCTTTGAACTATAACCGCGAATGACCATGATATTAATATAGCTTCTCCCACTGCCTATAGACAGCGAAAGAAGCTAATAGAAAATATATGTTTTATTTATTTCACAGCACCATCCACAACACCCTTAATGATCTTTTTCTGTGCTAAAATATAGAATATAATTACCGGCAACATGATTAACAACAATGCCGCTGCTGCAACGCCCCAGTTTGTTGTAAAGGAACCGAAGAATTGATAAGTCTGTAGTGGCAATGTACGTAATTCTGATTTACCAGAAAGTACAATACTTGGCAATAAGTAGTCATTCCATATCCACATAATATTTACAATTCCAACTGTGGTTGTAATCGGTGCAAGTAACGGTAATACAATTCGGAAGAAAATTCCTGGTGTACTGCAACCATCAATGGCAGCAGCTTCCTCTAATTCTACTGGAATTCCTTTAATAAAACCATGATATAACATGATAGACATGGCGGACCCAAAACCAATATATGCCAATATCAACCCCTGATGATTCATTAAATCTATTCCAAACTGTCCAAGACCAAATTTACCCATTATTTTCATAAGTGGCAACATAACACACTGGAACGGAATCAACATGGAAACCGAAAATAACATAAATATAAAGCTGGACATTTTCGTCTTATTTCTTACCAATACCCAAGCTGCCATTGCAGAAAATATGCAAAGACAAACTGTAGATACAACAGTTACAACAAGTGAATTTTTAAATGCCATCAAAAAGTCCATGCGTTCAATCGCTAAAGAAAAGTTTTCAAAACCAATCCATTCGGTTGGAACACCTAAAATATTAACAGCTATATCTTTTGCTGATTTAAGAGCAACCCAGAATAACATCGCAATTGGAAGTATGTAAAGCAATACCAATCCTACGCGATATATAACTTGCCATATACTTCTTAGTATACTTTTTTTCTTCATAATATATCCCCCTATGCTTCTACTTCTGCACGTTTTGTGACCGTCAACTGTATCACACTAAAAATAGCAATCGTTATGAAAAAGATCATAGCCTTTGCCTGTGCCTGCCCCATTTGATTACTATTAAATGCAGAGTTATAAATATTTAACGCTAACATCTCATTTTTATGATTTGGATTTCCTCCTGTTAAAGACATATTTTGGTCAAACAGTTTGAATGAGTTTGACAAAATAAGGAATAATCCAATCGTAAATGACTGAGCAACCATAGGAATCGTTATTTTAAATAATTTTTTCATACCAACTGCTCCATCCAAAGAAGCAGCTTCCATTACGCTATCTGGAATGTTCTGTATTCCAGCAATGTAAATGATCATCATATAACCACTCATCTGCCATACCATCAAGATCAACAAACCAATGAAACCAGTTTTATTATCTGCAAGCCAATTTCCTAACATCGGTATATTGGTTGCTGGAAAAATCTTTGTGAAAATAAATTTCCAAGTATAACCTAATAATAATCCTCCTACCAAATTTGGCATAAAGAAGATACTACGCATCAATGTCGCTCCACGAAATTTACGTGTTACTAACAGAGCCAATGCAAATCCCACTCCATTTATTAACAGTACTGCACATACTGTAAATAACGCAGTGTATCCAAAGGAATACCAATATTGTGAATCATGGAATACACTTACATAATTTTCAAATCCAATAAGTTTTGGTGCCCTTGCAACACCATTCCAATCTGTTAAAGAATAATATAATCCCATTAGTGTTGGTATTAATACAAAACCAACAAAACATAATAAACAAGGGGCCAAAAATCCCCAAAATGTCAATTTTGAACGTTTCATGCATTCTTCTCCTTTCATTTCTCTCTACTTGCGTAAATAAACAGGGCATAGCGTGAAGCCACACCCTGTTTTTCCTTATATGCACAATAAGTCTACTAACAGGCGTATCTTATTTTGCTCTTCTTGCAGCCCATTCTTTTGCCGACTGTTCAAATGCCTGATCCCATTTTAATTCACCAGATAGTACACCCTGTACTTTTGCACCAAATACGTTCATTGTATAATCTTCTCCATCCGGAGCTCCCTGGAATACCATAGAGATACCCTTTCCATTCTGGAAGAAGTCTACCATGCTCTTTGTTAAATTGTCTGATGGCTGTAAATCACCATAGTTATCAAATACAGGTGTAAATCCAAAATCATTTACAATTATTTTCTTTCCTTCATCAGACTGGTATAACCAATTCAAGAAATGTTTACTGGCTTCTTTTACATTATCGTCAGATGTCTTGTTTACGCACCAATAATTTGAAACAATTGAGAAGATAGAATCTTCTTTGTAGCCTTTGATTGGTGCAGGTATAAATACTAAGTTATCCGCTGTTGTTTGATCGATTTTCTTTACATCGTTATAAATCCAGTTACCTTGCTGGATACAAGCAACCTTTCCTGTTGCAAGCTGTTCCTGTACTGCATTATTGTAATCTGTCTTTAATGCTTTCGACCAATCATCCTTTGCAGATGAATAATTTAACTGTAATTCCATAAATGCTTCATAGGCATCCTTGTATTTAAATGTAACATTCTTTGCTTTTGCACATGCGAAAACATCTTCGTTAAATTCTGGAGACAATGCAACATTACATGCATGGTTACCTAATACCCACGTAGCACCACCCTGTACAGAAACTACATTTTCTAAGTTAGGAAAATTCTTCTTAAGCTTTCCATCATCAATTGCTTTTTGTAGTGTTGCAAATGCCTGATCAATCTTATCGTAGCTGTCTAATGTAGATACATCTACTCCCGCAGCATCAAACATTGCCTTATTTACAACCAATCCCATACCTTCTGTAGTAACAGGCATTCCATATACTTTTCCGTCTATTTTATCCAAATCCAACATACCCTTGTTTGCATGTTCTACCCATGGCTGGTCAGATAAATCTTCCAAATAATCTGCATAAGTTTCACAACTTACAGGTCCTGCACAGTTAAAAATATCTGGCATAGAACCACTTGCAACTCTTGCTTTATATTTAGTATCTACACTGTCTGCACCTCCGACACTTTCAATATTAATTGTAACATTCGGATATAACTCATGATATCTTTTTGCTGCGTCTTTTAATGCATCCTCAATTTCAATCTTGTATTGAAGAATATTGATTTCTACATCCTTTCCGTTTGCGACCTCCGTATTCTTTGGCTCCTTTGTTCCAGAATCCTTTGTTCCACATCCTCCCATTGAAAGCACCATTGATGCTAAAAGTAACATTGTAGTGAATTTCTTCATTTTTCTCATAATACGCTACCATCCCTTCTTTTATTTATATTTACATTTACATTTTCCGAATGTATCTAATGCCATAAAAAGGACAATAAACAAAACAGATTTTAGAGCAAAAGCTTTGTTTCTTCTCTTTTTATGTACTCCCCTACACTCAATTAGAAGTATATCACACTTTGTTCACATATGCAAATCATTTTTATTATTTTGCATATCTTCTTTTAAATTTTATTGTATTCTTTATCTGTTTTGCCTAATTTATTTTTTCCTATCTTTGGAAAATAACCGTAAATTTTACAATTTATTCTCTTTTTTTGCCGAAATTATGGAATAGTTCGCCTTTTAAAAAATTTATTATTGTATTTTTTATCAATTAGAGTTTATTATTATTCTATACTCCACATTTTGCAAAGTTCATACAGAAAACATTACCTCCAAGAAAAGCTTTTAGGGAAATTTTTAGAAATTAAATACTGTTAAGTTGTTCTTAAAGCAAATGCAGCAATAACATACAAATGTTATTGCTGCACTATAAAACGGGGTTACCCCCACTCTTAACAACGAGCCGTTTTTTAATATAAAGAATTTATTTAAAATAAGATACACCAGACTCAAATATAAGTTGATTCTGATTTCCGAATATATTTAATGCCACACCATCGCCTCTACGTTCAGAATGAGCCATTTTACCTAATACACGTCCATCCGGACTTGTAATACCTTCAATCGCACAATAAGAACCGTTTGGATTGAAATCTTCATTCATAGTAGGATTTCCATCAATATCTACATACTGCGTAGCAACTTGTCCATTTTCAAATAACTTTTTAAGCCATTCTTCATTTGCAACAAAACGTCCCTCTCCATGCGAAGCTGGAATAGAATATACGCCACCAAGCTCTGCTTTTTGTAACCATGGCGATTTGTTTGTTACAACCTTTGTATAAACAGTCTTTGAAATATGACGTCCGATACTATTCGTTGTAAGTGTTGGTGAATCTGCCTTCTGTGGTGTAATCTCACCGTATGGAACCAAACCAAGTTTAATTAATGCCTGGAAACCATTACAAATACCAAGCGCTAATCCATCTCTCTTTGACAATAAATCATTTACTGCTTCCTTAATCTTCTCATTACGGAATACAGAAGAAATAAACTTAGCAGAACCATCTGGTTCATCACCTGCTGAGAATCCGCCGGAGAACATTAAAATTTGTGCTTCTTGAATTGCATCAACAAATGCTTTTACTGAATCTGTAATATTCTTCTCTGACATATTCTTAAATACAACTGTCTTTGTGTCTGCACCTGCTGCTTCAAAGGCTTTTGCTGTATCGTATTCACAGTTTGTTCCTGGGAATACAGGAATAAATACTTTTGGCTTTGCAATCTTATTCTTTGCTACATAGATATTTTTACTATCATAAAGTTTTGTTTCAATCTTCTTTTGTTCCACATCAGATTTTGTAGGGAATACTTTTTCTAATGTTCCCATCCATGCTGCCAATGCCTCATCCATAGAAACTTCTGCTCCGCCACATACAAATTTAGCATCCGCAAGCACAGAACCAATTTCAACATAATCCACATCAATCTTAGCAATATCCTCTGCTGAAACTTCGGCAATAATATCACCATAAGAAGCTCTGAAGTATTCGCTATTTGGAATCTGTGTTGATAATTCAACACCAAGCTTATTACCAAATGCCATCTTGCTAACTGCTTCACATACGCCACCAAAACCAATCGCATAAGTAGAAACTAATACTTTGTCATGAATAAGCTTTGTAATACCTGCATATAATTGCATTAAGTATTCATAATCTGGTAAATCATACTGATCTTTCTTAATTGAGAAACGTACTAATCTATTTCCTGCCTTTTTCAATTCCGGTGTAACAACATCCTGGATTTTGCCAACGTTTACAGCAAAAGAGCAAAGTGTTGGTGGTACATCGATTTCATTAAATGTTCCAGACATACTGTCTTTACCACCAATAGATGGTAAGCCCAATTTAATCTGTGCATCATACGCTCCTAATAATGCTGCCATTGGTTTACCCCAACGTTTTGGATCTGTTCCTAATCTCTCAAAATATTCCTGGAATGTAAAACGGATCTTACTATAATCTCCACCTGCTGCTACAATCTTTGCTACAGATGAAATAACCGCATATACAGATCCATGGTATGGACTCCAACTTGAAAGATATGGATCTAAACCATAACTCATCATAGTAACTGTATCACACTTTCCTTTTAATACAGGCAATTTTGCAATCATTGACTGTGTTTCTGTCAACTGATACTTTCCACCATAAGGCATTGTTACGGTTGCTGCTCCAATTGAGCTGTCGAACATTTCTACTAACCCTTTTTGCGAACACACATTTAAATCTTTTAAGGTGTCTAACCACTTCTTCTTTACATCTGTCACAGCTACCGATTTTTCTAAAACATTATCCTCTTTTGATGGCATTGGAACAACTACGTCTGTTTCCTGATGTGCCCCGTTTGTATCCAAAAACGCTCTGGAAATATTTACGATTTCTTTTCCTCTCCAACTAATAACTAATCTTGGATCTTCTGTCACAGTTGCAACAACAACTGCCTCTAAGTTTTCTTCTTCTGCATATGCAAGCATCTTATCCACATTACTTGGATCCACTACAACTGCCATACGTTCCTGTGATTCTGAAATTGCAAGTTCTGTACCATCCAAACCAGCATATTTCTTCGGTACTTTATCCAAGTCAATGGTTAATCCATCTGCCAATTCACCGATTGCAACAGATACACCGCCTGCACCAAAGTCATTACATTTTTTAATCAATGCACTTACTTCTTCACGACGGAATAAACGCTGAATCTTTCTTTCTGTTGGAGCATTTCCTTTTTGTACTTCTGCACCACATGTGTCAATAGAACTTTCTGTATGTGCTTTGGAAGAACCAGTTGCACCACCACAACCATCACGTCCTGTTCTACCACCAAGGAGAATAATAATATCCCCTGGATCTGAGTTCTCACGAATTACACTTCTTCTTGGAGCAGCACCCATAACGGCACCGATTTCCATTCTCTTTGCTACATAATCTGGATGGTAGATTTCTTTTACTAGTCCAGTTGCAAGACCAATCTGGTTACCATAAGAACTGTAACCATGTGCAGCACCTGTTACGATTTTTCTTTGTGGTAACTTGCCATGCAAAGTATCTTTTAATGAAACAGTAGGATCTGCAGCTCCCGTTACACGCATTGCCTGATATACATAACCACGTCCTGACAATGGATCACGAATAGCTCCACCAAGACAAGTAGCAGCTCCACCAAATGGTTCAATTTCTGTAGGATGGTTGTGTGTCTCATTTTTAAAGAATACTAACCATTCTTCTTCCTTTCCATCCACCTCTACTGGAACGACAATGGAACATGCGTTGATTTCATCCGAAACTTCCATATCATCCAATTTACCTTCTGCTTTCAACTTTTTCATTCCCATAAGGGCAATATCCATTAAGCAAACAAACTTATCTTTGCGATCCTTATATAAAACTGCACGATCGTTTAAGTATCTTTCATAAGTTTCCATGATTGGTTCATGATAATATCCATCTTCAAATACAACGTTTTTTAACTCAGTTGAAAATGTTGTGTGACGACAATGATCTGACCAATATGTATCTAATACACGGATCTCTGTCATAGATGGATTTCTTTTTTCTTCATTTTTATAATAATTCTGAATGTGTAAAAAGTCCTTAAATGTCATAGCAAGACCTAATGAGTTATATAATTCCTTAAGGGCTTCCTCTTCCATGTCCTTGAAACCGTCAAAAATCTTTACATCAGCAGGTTCTTCAAAATCTGTGACCAAAGTATTTGGTTTTGTTTCGTCTGTCTCTCTGGAATCTACCGGATTAATACAATATTCTTTAATTTGGGCAAATTCGTCATCTGTTATAGAGCCAGATAATACATAAGTAGTAGCGGAACGAATAATTGGATCCTCACTTTCATGAAGCAATTTCACACACTGTTCAGCAGAATCTGCACGCTGATCAAATTGTCCAGGTAAGAATTCTACAGAGAATGTCTTGTCTCCAGATTCAGACTTAAATTTCTCCTCATATACAATATCAACTGGTGGTTCTGAGAATACAGTTCCTAATGCCTTTTTATAAGTTTCTTCGCTGACATTTTCAATATCATAACGAATAAGCACACGAACATTTTTCAAAGCAGTGATATCCAAATAGCTCTTTATCTCTGCCTTTAATTCTTTTGCTGCAACAGCATATGGTGTTTTCTTTTCCACATAAACTCTTCTTACGTTACTCATTATGTAGCTCCTTTCTATTTATAGCCCAAGGGCTTTTTTCACCATTTCTTATATTCCCCTTTGCCTTCTTCACTAAATGATAATAAAAAAAGCAAAAACTTCTTATATTGTAACACATTTTTTTTCATTAGCAAAGACCTTCTATTAAACTTTATTGGAACAATTCATTCAGGCAATATTCCCGAATGCTAGAATATACAAAATCGAGTCATACGGATATTTGCAATCCGCTTCGCTACTTGCTCATATAAAAGCAGAGTTCAAAAAAAGAAGACTGTATCATACAGTCTTCTTTTTCTTTTTACATAGCGTATTGTCCAATATGAACATTTTCCCAGTTCGCATCATTGACGTTGACCTTATACTTTGATTCGATATTTTTAGAATATTCTTCTTTAAAAGCATCTTCTTCTGCCTTAGTTTTTGCTTCTTTCACTGCATTATTATAACTGTCCTGAGAAGTATTTCCTGTAAGCTTGATAATATATAAAGCATCTTCCCCTTCTAATACAGCAGAAATTTCTCCAACTTTCAGCTTTTTAATTTTTGAATCAATCTTTTTGTCAAAACCATCTTTTTGAATTAACTGACCATTTTCTACAAAATTAATACCATCATCATTTGATGTCTTAGCTTTTCCATCTTTGTCTTTTCCAAAAAGCGTAGTAAAATCGTCTGCTTTCTTTGCCTGTTTTAAAAGATCAGACATCTTTGTCTTTAATTTTGCGATTTCCTCTTTGCTCAAAGCTTCGCTCTTACCATCACTATTTGTCTTTGTGGTTGGAACTGTGTAATATTGGAAATCATATTGTTTGTAATCTGCCTTCTTAACTCTTGCTGCTATTTTCTTATAATCTAATTTTAAGGAAGTAATCTTATCCTTTTTATAACGCTCTCCAATCACCTGCTTTAAGATACAGTTATAAATTTCTGTTTTAGATAATCCCTTTGTTAATTTCTGTTTCTTTGTCATGTTCTTTAAAGCTTCTTTTGTTTGTTTATCCGCATCTTTCTTATCTGCACTTGTTGCTTCATAACCTTCTGAAACAGCCTGCTGGTATAAGATAAAATCTTCTTGTGCGTCTTTAATAATACTTTCTGACAAACTATCTGCAACGTTTGTTGCATCCTCGCCACCCTGTTCCCAGAAATTAAAATCTTTCATTCCATAGTTTGCATATAAACTCTTATACATAGTGTTATATTGTTCTTCACTCTGGTATACATAGTAACCTAGATTTTTTATGGAATATTCTGTTGCTTTTCCATTTTTATCCTTTACTGTCACAATTGTTTTGGTGCGCAATGAGTTGTATCCTACATACACACACGATAAAATAACAACGATAGCCCCTAATGTTAATAGTATCGTTCTGGCACTAAGTCCAACAGAGCCACCCACATTCTGCTGCAACCGCTTTGGTTGTTTCTTTTCTGCTTCCTTCGATGCTGAAACTTTATTTAATTTCGCATCCTTCACAATTTTGTTACTCACTTTTTTTCCTCCGCTTCCTTCTCGATTTTCAATTTTGCTAAAAAGCCTCCTTTATCATTCTAAGCAATTTTTCACATAAGTCAAGTCATAACTTTAGCATTAGAAAGCTTTTCACATTTTTTTAACAATTCAGCCAAGCAAAACCACTACATGCCATTTTACAAAATTCACTTTGCAAAATTCCACCCTTTACGTAATAATTCTGTAAATTCTTCTTCCGGCATAGGTTTTGCATATAAATAGCCCTGTGCAAGATCACATTCAATTTCTTTTAGGAATTCTGACTGGGACTTTGTTTCTACACCTTCTGACAATACTTTCATTTTTAGTTGTTTTGCCATATTTGTAATGCTCGAAACAATGATTTTTTCTTCTTGCTTCATATCTCCTCCACTAAAAAACTCTTTATCCAATTTCAATACATCGGATGTCATATCTTTTAGTAGATTGAGTGAAGAATACCCTGCTCCGAAATCATCTATCGATACCAAAAATCCTTTATCTTTAAGTTGATGCATTGTCAAGATTGCACTTTTTGTATTGTCCAAGAAAATACTTTCTGTCAACTCAAATTCGAGATATTGATGTTCAATTTCATAACGATCTACTAATTCCAATACTTTTTCCACAAAGTCGTCTGTATTCAAATGTACACGCGAAACATTTACTGAAATAGTAACTGGTTTAATATTATTTGCTTTCCATTTTTGAATGGTCTTGCAAGCACATTCGTAAATATAGAAATCCAGTTGTATGATAAAACCATTTCTTTCAAATAGTGGAATAAATTGATCTGGAAACATAAAAGTAGCATCTTTTCGCTTCCATCTTGTCAATGCTTCTGCCCCCGCAATTTGATTCGTTTCCAAATCAACTTTTGGTTGTAGATACATAATAAATTCCTCTTCATCCAACGCCTGTTGCATAGAATTGCAAATATCCAACTCCATTTTTACGCGCTTTTCCAATTCATCGTCATAAAAGCAACATTTATTTTCTGCATTTTTCTTTATATGTTTGCGAGCAAGATTTGCATTATCAATTACCGCTTTTACATTTTTTCCGTAATTGAGTTTTGCAACACCGCAAACAAGATATGTACTTTTCCCAACACTACAAAAATCAATTTTTTCCAAAAATTTATTATTTAATTCCTCTAAATTTTTCTTCACTTGCTGTTGATTCTCATAATTCATTAACAACAAAAAATTATCCGAAGATACCCTTGCCATAAGTAAAATATCCAATTCCTCCGCTGACAGTGTATGAGAAATTTCTCGTAACAATTCATCTCCTGCTTCATACCCTAAAGTATCATTGATATATTTAAATTTATTGATATCCATATATACAATAACATATTCATTCTCTTTGTTATTTTCTAAAATTTCCATTACATCATTTTGAAATTTGTACATAGTTGGTAATTTTGTTAATGTGTCATAATTTTTTAAATGTGCAATTCGATTTTGAATTTTTTCAGATGCACGCAATTTTAATAAATATACGGATAATAATTTTGTAATTGTTAAAAGCGTATCCTTCTCCTCTAAAGACCATTCATGCACTTTTTTTCTGTGTCCAATGCAAATACAACCTTTTAATTCTTTATTTTCAAAAAAAGCACATTGCAACAAGGCTTTTGCATCGATCATTTTCATAAAAACATTGTGTAAAGAATGCTTTCCTGGCATATTAGTATTTTGAAAAACCCGTAATCCATTTTCGTCAAAATAATTATCCAAAGAAGAATAATCCTTTAAGTCAACAAAACGCATTGCATTGAAATGGTTTATCCCTTCATTTTTATTCCAGGAATAAGTGGTATGAAGCACCTGATCTTCATCCTTCTCAATAATTAAAACATCATCACAGCAATAATATTTCCCTATTTTTTCCAAAAGTACCTTGATCGCACTTGTAACATCTTTGGAATCCAGCATAATATCTACGGCAAAATCTGTTATCTCACGTCCGAATTTGTTTTCCGGTTCTTTTACTGTTTCTAAAATAGTATAATCATGGAAATACTCTCCCTTTTTCTCATAACCGTCTAATTTGCAGGATGCATCGAATATTTCACTACCATTTTCGCTATTTTTACTAGAAACAAACATAGCTACATCTGCATTTCGAAATAATGTTTCAAAATCTGTACCATCCTTTGGAAAACAAACCATTCCAATGTCACAGAATATTTTTAAGCCTTCACCTGCAAATGCCTCACCAAGACTTTTTCTAACCTGTGCAATCTTCCGTTGTAATGCCTCCTGCCCTGCTATATCCTTTAGCAAAACAAGAAAATCATCACCACCTACACGGCATACGATATCTTTTTTTCGAAAGCACCGAACCAATCGTTCACCTATATTAGATAACACACCGTCTCCAAATACATTGCCATAAGCCTCATTTATTCTGCCGAAATCGCGAATATTAACCAGCATTAATGCATGCTTTCCAAAGCTACCTTCTTTTCGTAAAAAGTTTTCAATCAATCCCTGTGCTTTTGTCCTACTATATAATTTTGTAAGTGGATCTAACATCGCCTGCTCCACAAGCATCTCGCGCATATTTCTTTCGTAATCAATATCCGTAATGCAACCCACTAAAATGCTTAATTGGCCCTCTTCATCACAGATAAAGGAACCTTTTGCCATACACCACATATAGGTTCCATCTTTTTTTACATATCTAAATTCTATTTTTTCACCACGTTCTCCGTTAAGATATGAGATACAGGCATCCATATCATCTTCACAAATTCTTCCAATACGGCGCAATCTGCTCTTAAAATCAGAAATCTTTGTTCCATTCACCCCCAGGATCTCTGTTTCTCTGGATAACCAGAGAACATCCCGGCGAATATCATATTCGAAAAAACATTCCTGTTTCAGGCTTCTTAATGCATTTTGTTTTTCTTTTGCAGTAAGCATTTTTTCCTTACCAAAGGATTTTTCTTTTTTATTTTCCTGAAAATGTTCCATAGTTTTTTCCCCATATTCTCTCATGTTTTATATTTTTACGTACCCGTTCGTATATCTTTATATATAGTATACCAAACCGCAACGGGAATCACAATGCTTTATCTGTATATTCTAATAACAGTTTTACTGCCCTAACTGATAATACAACTCTTTTGGCAGATATGCTCGAATAAAAATACCTTCTTCTCTATACTCCTCTTCTAATAGTTGTCCATACTTTCGAATAAGTTGTATCTTTCCTGCATCATTGTAAGTAAAAATTCGTTCTAAATAAACTTTCTGCTCACGTAATATTTCTTCTATTTCTTGTATTAGATTTTCTAATCCAATCTGCTTTTTGGCCGAAATGCGAACTGTCTTATCTGCTTTACAATCTTTTATTACCTCTGCATCTTCCGAAAGTTTATCTACCTTATTAAATACAGTAATCACCTTTTTGTCTCCAGCGCCCAATAAATCTAACGTTTCATATACCGTATGCATATGAACATAAGCAGATGGACTGGAACTATCTACTACATGTAAAATCAAATCTGCATACTTTGCCTCTTCCAGTGTACTGCGAAATGCCTCTATCAGATGATGTGGCAATTTTCGGATAAACCCAACTGTATCTGTAAGAAGAATCTGTTGACCATCCTCCAATTGCAAATTTCGAGTTGTTGGATCCAGTGTTGCAAAAACCTTATCTTCTTCCAATACATTTGCATCCGTAAGCGTATTTAATAATGTCGATTTTCCTGCATTTGTATAGCCTACAATAGCAATAACCGGAACAGGATTTTTATCCCTTTGCTTTCTTGCAACTTCCCTGGATTTTTTGATACCTTCCAGTTCCTTTTTTAATATAGAAATCCTTTCTCGAATCAATCTTCTGTCCATCTCTAATTTCTTTTCTCCAGGACCTCGGGTACCAATTCCACCACCTAGTCTTGATAAAGAGTTTCGTAATCCTACCAATCTGGTTGCTCGATATTTTAACTGCGCCAATTCTACCTGTATTTTTCCCTCTCTAGTTGTTGCATGACGGGCAAAAATATCCAGTATCAAAATAGTGCGGTCCATCACCTTTGTATCCAATAATTCTTCCAAATTTGATAACTGAGCCGGGGATAATTCATCATCGCAAACAATACCTGTTGCCTGACACTCTTCTATATACTGTAACAATTCTTCCACTTTACCTTTTCCAATATAAGTTCCCGAGTGTATTTTTTCTCTTTTTTGTATCATCCTTCCAACAACAACAGCTTCAGCCGTATTAACCAGTTCCTCTAATTCATCTAAACAGGCTTCCGTATCATCAGATGGATTTTCCTCAACAGAAATCAAAATCAATCTTTCTTCTGAATCTTTTATATCCAGCATAGTCTTCATTGCATTCCAGCCTTTCTTCTATTTTAAGTCATGAAAATATACTTTGCAATTCACTCACAGTCATCACGACAGTCACCAAATTCCTTGCATATGTGAGAACTCAGCTCATTACCTTCGTATATCAAAAACAACTAACCTTTCAATTGTTGTCATATCATAATTAGTTTTTTAATTTCACCATCTAATTATCATTTTAGCAACGCCATACTATAATTGCAAGGGGGTAACCGATGCTTAATCATTTTTCAAATAAAAAAAGAATATGAGAAAAATGTAGAATCTATTGCAAAACCATTTTGCTTGTGATAAAATTAACACATCATACAGTGCCAAGGGTGCTTGTAACCAATATGTTAAATTTTTCACGATGTGAAAGAAAAGCAAAAAAAGAAACGGAGGAATATTTATTATGTCTAGAAAAGTAGTTTTAGCAGGTGCATGTCGTACAGCTATCGGTACTATGGGTGGTTCATTAAGCACTACTCCAGCCGCTGAATTAGGTGCTATCGTTATTAAGGAAGCTCTTAAGAGAGCAGGCGTACCTGGTGATCAGGTTGATCAGGTATATATGGGTTGTGTAATCCAAGCTGGTCAGGGACAGAACGTAGCTCGTCAGGCAACAATTAAAGCAGGACTTCCTATCGAAGTTCCAGCCGTTACTATGAACGTTGTTTGTGGTTCTGGTCTTAACTGTGTAAACCAGGCTGCTCATATGATCATGGCTGGTGAAGCTGATATCGTTGTAGCAGGTGGTATGGAAAACATGTCTATGGCTCCTTACGCTTTAGACAAAGCTCGTTTTGGTTACAGAATGGGTAATGCTACCATGAAAGATACTATGGTAAATGATGCATTATGGGATGCTTTCAATGATTACCATATGATCAAAACTGCTGATAACATTTGCGAAGAATGGGGTATCACAAGAGAAGAATTAGACGAGTTTGCTTTAAAGAGTCAGCAGAAAGCAGAAGCTGCTCAAAAGAGCGGTGCTTTTGATAAGGAAATCGTTCCTGTTACTGTTAAGAAGAGAAAAGAAACAATCGAATTTAAGGTTGATGAAGGTCCTCGTCCAGGATCAACAATCGAAGGTCTTGCTAAACTTCGTCCAATCAATCCAAACGGATTTGTTACAGCAGGTAACGCTTCTGGTATCAATGACGGTGCTGCTGCTATCGTTGTAATGAGCGAAGAAAAAGCAAAAGAATTAGGTGTAACTCCTATGGCTACTTGGGTAACAGGTGCTCTTGCAGGATGCAGACCTGAAGTTATGGGTATTGGACCTGTATACTCTACAAAGAAAGTTCTTGCTAAGACCGGTATGAACATTTCTGATTTCGATATCATCGAAGCAAACGAAGCTTTCGCTGCTCAGTCTGTTGCAGTTGGTAGAGACTTAGGAATTGATACTGAGAAACAATTAAATCCAAATGGTGGAGCAATTGCATTAGGACATCCTGTTGGTGCATCTGGATGCCGTATCTTAGTTACACTTCTTCATGAAATGGAAGCTAAGGATGCAAAGACTGGTTTAGCTACTCTTTGTATCGGTGGTGGAATGGGCTGCTCAACAATCGTTAAGAGAGATTAATTTTAGAACCCATGTCTCATACGGGGCATGGGTTATATGTGTTTCATCACATAACACTGCTCTTCTATTTTAGATTTTATTTAGAAAGGATTTGTAAAGAATGGAATTTATCACATATGAACAGGAAGAATTCATTGGTATTATTACAATCAATAGACCAAAGGCATTAAATGCATTAAACAGTTCTGTATTAGATGAATTAAACACAACTTTGGATAATGTTGATATCAACACAACAAGATGTTTAATTTTAACAGGTGCTGGAGATAAGTCTTTTGTTGCTGGTGCGGATATTGGAGAAATGAGTACATTAACAAAAGCGGAAGGCGAAGCATTTGGTAAGAAGGGTAATGATGTATTCCGTAAATTAGAGACATTCCCTATTCCAGTAATTGCTGCTGTGAATGGTTTTGCCCTTGGTGGTGGATGCGAAATTTCACTTAGTTGCGATATTCGTATTTGCTCTGATAATGCTGTATTTGGTCAGCCAGAAGTTGGTCTTGGAATTACACCAGGTTTCGGTGGAACACAAAGACTTGCTCGTACTGTTGGTGTTGGTATGGCAAAACAGCTTATCTATACTGCTAGAAACATCAAAGCAGACGAAGCATTCCGTATTGGTCTTGTAAATGCAGTATATACACAGGAAGATTTAATGGCACAGGCTAAGAAGTTAGCTTCTACAATTGCTAAGAATGCTCCTATTGCTGTTCGTAATTGTAAAAAAGCAATTAATGATGGATTACAGGTTGATATGGATCAAGCAATCGTTATTGAAGAAAAACTTTTCGGTGATTGTTTTGAAACAGAAGACCAAAAAGCTGGAATGGGTAACTTCTTAGAAAAAGATAAAGAAAAGAAATTAAAGGTAGTTCCATTCCAGAACAAATAATGACAAATTTATGATTTTTTTGTCAATTATTTTCTTTTATATTGACAATATGCTATTATTACAGGTATGATACCTGTGAACATAAAGAATTTTAAGGAGGATTTAACATGAAGGTTGGTATTATTGGCGCTGGAACAATGGGTTCTGGTATTGCACAGGCTTTCGCTCAGACAGAGGGATATGAAGTATGTTTATGTGACATCAATGATGAATTTGCTGCAAACGGAAAAAACAAGATTGCAAAGGGATTCGAAAAGAGAATTGCAAAAGGCAAAATGTCTCAGGCTGATGCTGATGCTATTCTTGCAAAAATCACAACAGGTACAAAAGAAATCTGTACAGATTGCGATTTAGTAGTTGAAGCTGCTCTTGAAGTAATGGACATCAAGAAACAGACATTCAAAGAATTACAGGACATCTGCAAGAAAGATTGTATCTTTGCTACAAATACGTCTTCTCTTTCTATTACTGAGATTGGTGCTGGACTTGACAGACCAGTTATTGGTATGCACTTCTTTAACCCAGCTCCAGTAATGAAGTTAGTAGAAGTTATCCGTGGCGAGAATACAACTGATGAAGTTACAAATAAAGTTATCGAAATCTCTAAAGAAATCGGAAAGACTCCTGTTGAAGTAAAAGAAGCTGCTGGTTTCGTTGTAAACAGAATTTTAATTCCAATGATCAATGAAGCTGTTGGTATTTACGCTGACGGTGTTGCTTCTGTAGAAGGTATTGATACAGCTATGCAGTTAGGAGCTAATCATCCAATGGGACCTTTAGCTTTAGGTGATTTAGTAGGTCTTGATATCTGCTTAGCTATTATGGAAGTTCTTCAGGCTGAGACTGGTGATCCTAAGTATCGCCCTCATCCATTATTAAGAAAAATGGTTCGTGCTGGTAAATTAGGTAGAAAAACCGGTATCGGTTTCTACGATTACAGCAAGTAATATAAAGAGTAGCTTACTGCTCTTCCACTATGCCTGATACCTAATTGCAAATAATTAGGTATCGGCATTTTACGGTTCGAATGTCAGGATGCTTATGCACCTTTCATTACTATAGAAAATAATGAACTCTTAAGTTCAAATAAAGATGGAGGAATTGAGATGGATTTTTCTTTAAGTAAAAAACATGAAATGGCAAGAAATCTTTTCAAAGAATTTGCCGAGACAGAAGTAAAACCTTTCGCTCAGGAAACTGACGAAACAGAACATTTCCCTACTGAAATCGTTAAAAAGATGCAGAAATACGGTTTTATGGGTATTCCAGTTGAAAAAGAGTATGGCGGACAAGGTTGTGATCCTTTAACATACACTATGTGTGTAGAAGAACTTTCTAAAGTTTGCGGTACTACAGGTGTTATTGTTTCTGCTCATACATCATTGTGTGCAGATCCAATTCAGACTTTTGGTACTCCAGAACAGAAGGAAAAGTTCTTAGTTCCATTGGCAAAAGGCGAAAAGCTTGGTGCTTTCGGTTTAACTGAGCCAGGTGCTGGTACTGATGCACAGGGTGTTCAGACGAAAGCTGTATTAGATGGTGATGAATGGGTATTAAATGGTTCTAAGTGCTTTATCACAAACGGTAAAGAAGCTGATATTTATATCATCATTGCTTATACAGATATCGTTGAAAACAAACGTGGAAAGAAGCAGAAGAAATTCTCTGCATTCATCGTTGAAAAAGGAACTCCAGGATTTACTTTTGGTACAAAAGAAAAGAAAATGGGTATCCGTGGTTCAGCTACTTATGAATTAATTTTCCAGGATTGTAGAATTCCAGCTGCTAACCTTCTTGGACAGCGTGGCAAGGGATTCCCAATCGCTATGCATACTCTTGATGGTGGTCGTATTGGTATCGCTGCTCAGGCTCTTGGTCTTGCTGAGGGTGCTCTTGAGCGTACAATCGAATACACAAAAGAGAGAAAACAGTTTGGTCGTTCTATTGCTCAGCAACAGAATACTCAGTTCCAGCTTGCTGATATGGCAACAAAGGTGGAAGCTGCTAAATTATTAGTATATCAGGCTGCTATGAAGAAAGAACAGTATATGAAGGATCATAGAACTTCTTATTCTGTAGAAGCTGCTATGGCTAAATTAATGGCTGCTGAAGTTGCTATGGAAGTTACAACAAAAGCTGTTCAGTTATTCGGTGGATACGGATACATTAGAGAATACGACGTTGAGCGTATGATGCGTGATGCTAAGATTACTGAAATCTACGAAGGAACAAGTGAAGTTCAGCGTATGGTAATCTCTGCTAACCTTTTAAAATAATTTCTACAACTGGTAGATAAACAGAACGGGATCAAATCCCGAATAAAAAAATAAGGAGTGAATGACTGTGAAAATCGTTGTATGTATTAAACAGGTTCCAGATACAAAAGGCGGCGTTAAATTTAACCCAGATGGTACTTTGGACAGAGGTGCAATGCTTACTATCATGAACCCAGATGATAAGGCTGGTTTGGAAGCTGCACTTAGATTAAAAGATCAGTATGGTGCTGAGGTCACTGTATTGACAATGGGACTTCCTAAGGCTGAGGAAGTTCTTCGTGAAGCTATGGCTATGGGTGCTGATAATGGTATTCTTGTAACAGATAGAGTTTTAGGTGGAGCTGATACATGGGCTACTTCTACTACTATCGCAGGTGCTCTTAGAAATATTGATTATGATTTAATCATCACTGGTCGTCAGGCTATTGATGGTGATACTGCTCAGGTTGGTCCTCAGATTTCTGAGCATCTTGATATTCCTGTTATCTCTTACGCACAGGATATTAAAGTTGATGGAGATTCTGTTATTGTTCAGCGTCAGTATGAAGATAGATATCATGAAGTAAAGGCTAAAATGCCTTGCTTAGTTACTGCACTTTCTGAATTAAACGAGCCTCGTTACATGACTCCAGGTGGAATTTTCGATGCTTACGATAAGGAAATTACAGTATGGGGAAGAGCTGATCTTAAGGATGTAGATGATTCTAACCTTGGATTAAAAGGTTCTCCTACAAAGATTGCCAAAGCATCTGATAAGGTAAGAAAGGGTGCTGGTGAAAAAGTTACTCTTGATCCAGATGAAGCAGTTAAATACTTAATCGGTAAGTTAGAAGAAAAACATGTAATCTAATTATTAAAGGAAGATGGTGACAAGAATGAATTTAGAAGAATATAAAGGTGTATTTGTCTTTGCTCAGCAGGTAGACAATGAGATTAGCTCAATCGCATTCGAGTTACTTGGAAAAGCAAAAGACTTAGCAAGTGATTTAAATACTGATGTAACAGCTGTATTAGTTGGTTATAATGTAAAAGGATTAGCTGATCAATTAGCTGAATATGGTGCTGATAAGGTTATCGTTGTTGACGATCCAGAATTAAAGGATTACAGAACAGAACCTTATACACATGCATTGGCTTCTGTAATCAATGAATACAAGCCAGAAATCGTTTTAGTTGGTGCTACTGCTATCGGTAGAGATTTAGGACCTAGAGTATCTGCTCGTGTTAAGACAGGTCTTACTGCTGACTGTACAGTTCTTGAAATTGGTAACTTCCCAATTAACAAGATTGGTAACCAGCCACAGAAAGAAAACCAGTTATTAATGACTCGTCCTGCATTCGGTGGTAACACAATTGCTACTATTGCTTGCCCAGACAACCGTCCTCAGATGGCTACTGTTCGTGCTGGTGTTATGCAAAAGATTGACCCAATCAAAGGTGCTAAGGCTGAAGTAATTGAATTTAACCCTGGATTTACTCCAGATAATAAGTATGTAGAAATCTTAAAC
The DNA here is from genome assembly GCA_902786205.1 of uncultured Lachnospiraceae bacterium. Taxonomy (GTDB): domain Bacteria; phylum Bacillota; class Clostridia; order Lachnospirales; family Lachnospiraceae; genus CAG-411. The sequence goes on from CADABQ010000007.1 coordinate 26,281, forward strand.
ATTGTAAAAGAAGTAAAAGATGTGGTTGATATTTCTGAAGCTAAGATTTTAGTATCTGGTGGTCGTGGTGTTGGTAGTGCTGAAAACTTCAAGTTATTAGATGATCTTGCAGAAGTTCTTGGTGGTACAGTAAGTTGTTCTCGTGCCGTTGTTGATGATGGTTGGAAAGAGAAAGAACTTCAGGTCGGACAAACAGGTAAGACTGTACGTCCTCAGGTATACTTCGCAATCGGTATTTCTGGTGCTATTCAGCATACAGCAGGTATGGAAGATTCAGATCTTATTATCGCAATTAACAAAGATGAGAATGCTCCAATCTTTGACGTAGCTGACTACGGTATTGTTGGTGATTTAAATAAGATTGTACCTATGTTAACAGAACAATTAAAGGCTGCAATTGCAAATAAATAATTCTGTTTTAACAGTTTTTGAGGGATTCAAGTTATCTTGAATCCCTCTTTTCTATTACATACTAGGCACATTAAAACCTTAGTCTTCTCTATTTCTTATTAAATCTAATAAAAGGGCTTCTACACACCCTATCATCCGTATTCACATTAGTATATGAATTGCTTAGTCAAACAGATTCGCAATCCACTCTGCCACTTGCTGTGATATTTTCTTTTAATTGAATGTCCCGTTTTTATTAAACTTATTCTCACAAACTTATAAAATTAACGAATAGAATATCCTTATAAAACGAATCTTCACTGATAAAACTTGTTTTTATAAGCAAAAATGTTTCTCCCCAGGTAATATACTTACCTAGAAAGAAACATTTTATAATAATTATATTTAATTATTTCAGCTTTTAGTATTCCATAGCTTTTTCTTCACCACTCAGTACACGAATAGCGCCTTGTGCCAAAGCTAACAACTCATCCTCACCGCCATATACAGTAAAGTCAGAAATCCATGCTGTACGCTCTTTTAATGCGTTTACAACAACATCTGAATATGCAATACCACCTGTAACAACAATCTGGTCTACTTTTCCTTTTAATACAGTAGCCATCTCTCCGATATCCTTTGATACTTGATAAATAAAGGCATCAAATACCATCTTGTTGTCTGCATCGCCTTCTGCCATTGCTTTTAAAACATCACGCATATCATTTGTATGAAGGTATCCGTTTAATCCGCCATTTCCTACAAACATCTTATATACTTCCTGTTCTGTATATTTTCCACTAAAGCAAAGCTTAATCAAAGCTCCTGAAGGTGCTCCACCAGCTCTTTCTGGAGAGAATGCTCCATCACCGTCTAATGCGTTGTTTACGTCTACAACCTTACCATGATCATGTGCTCCAACAGAAACACCGCCACCCATATGAACAACGATTAAATTTAAGTCCTCGTATTTCTTTCCGTTTTCTTTTGCATATCTCTTTGCTACTGCTTTCTGATTTAATGCATGAAATACACTTGTTCTAGGTAATTCTGGAACACCAGATAATCTTGCTACAGGAGCTAACTCATCTACTACTACAGGGTCAACAATAAATGAAGGCACTCCTAATTCATCGCCGATTTCACGAGCAAGAATACCACCAAGGTTAGATGCATGCTGTCCCTGTTTACCAATCTTTAAATCCTCTAATAAAGCGTCTGATACTGCATATGTACCACCTGGTATTGGCTTTAACATTCCACCGCGGCCAACAACAACATCTAACTTCTTCAAATCAAAATCCTTATCTTTTAATACAGAAAGGATAACATCCTTACGGAAATCCTTCTGTGCATAGATAGAATCATACTTTGCAATTTCCTCTGTAGAATGACGAAGTGTCTCTTCAAATAATAATGTTTCGTCTTCCATAACACCAATCTTTGTTGATGTAGAACCTGGGTTCAAAATTAAGCTAATATATGCCATGTTCCTATGTCCTCCTTATATCTAGTTATAAAATGCCCATGATATGAGCCTCTTAATTCCAACTTTGGATTGAAAGTTCTTCGTTTCAAATGTAAAAATACATAATTACTGTTCCTGCTCATGCAACATAACAGCTACCAAAACAGGAACAGTTTGCTATTTTTTTAAGCTATTCTATTTACTATTTGTTCATTGTTTCAGCAACAACCGCTGCTAATGCAATAGAATTTACTTTTGTTTCAAATGTATCCGAACGCGATGTTAAAATAACTGGTGCCTTTGTTCCTGTTAAAATGCAACCATTTTTAACTTCAGCAGTATGAACCAACGCTTTATATACCAAGTTTCCAGCATGAATATCAGGGAACAAAAGAATATCAGCATCACCCTGAATTTTTCTATCAAGTGCACCTTTATGTTTTGCTGCTTCTGGGTCAATTGCAAGGTCTAAAGACAAAGGTCCATCAACAATACAATCTTTAATCTTTCCTTCTTCACACATCTTAGTCAATTCTGCAGCTTCAACAGTAACTGGCATCTTAGGATTTACAACTTCAACTGCTGCAAGAGGTGCAACCTTAGGACAATCTATGCCACATGCCTTTGCAACAGGAACAGTATTTTGAATAATCTGTACCTTTTCTTCTAAAGTAGGATATGTCATAAATGCTACGTCTGTTAAAAATAATAAATGATCAATTCCCTTAATATCAAATACGCAAACATGAGATAATGCATTTCCTGTTCTTAAACCAACTTCTTTGTTTAATACGCTCTTTAAAAAGTTCTTTGTATCAATAAGTCCCTTCATATACATGTCAGCTTTTCCATCATGTACAAGCTTTACAGCCTTTAATGATGCCTCAATTGTATCTGGCTCATTGATAATCTCAAATTGAGATAAATCAATTTTTAAAGAATCAGCAATTTCTTTCATCTTTGCTTCGTCACCAACAAGAATTGCATCTGCAATATTTTTTTCCTTTGCTTCACGAACAGCCTGTAACACTTCTGAATCCTGTGCTACTGCTACTGCTACCTTTTTACGGCTACACTGTGAAACCTTTGCTAATAAATTGTCAAAATTACTCATTTTTTGCACCTCGTATTCTATTTTTTTCTCATATATCCGAATATGTACCCTTTTGCAACATATCCTTCATAACTGTTTCTAATTGGAAACAATTACACTCCATATATCTTTTGATTTTGTTACAACAAAACGCTGTACCATACATTATGATAGCACTTTCACCCAAAAAGGTCAAGAATTTAACAAAGATACGATTGCGTAAATTTACTGTAGGAAAATGAGGTCGAAACACCTCGAACGATTTTTTGATTTGATAATTTTATAATAATAAAGCCAATTGTATGTGTCAATAATAATTTTCAATAAAGTGCTAGTGATGTTGTGAAACAATACACCAGCACTTGTTACGTTTTCCCTTAATCACTTATTATTTTATTTGCCAGTGGAACCAAGGAATCATACTTGTATCCAATGACATCTAATTGTTTTTTTGCATCTTTAATTGTCCAGTTTTCAATTCCTTCTTCTTTAGCCCATTTGAATGGACATCCTTTTTTTACCCACGCAAGTCTTAAAAATCTCCATGTTATATCACGTGCTACTTCTTCTTCATCATCAACACCATCTAATTCAGGCGCAATGATGTGTAATTTTTCTTTGTCATTACCACAATACTTCTCTAAAATTTCTTCTTTTTCCAAACAGTCTGAAAAGTCATATTCACTACCACAGCATGAGCATATATCACCTCCAGAATAGGTTTCTTTAAAATTCCAACCACAAACGTAACATAATGTCATATTCATAAATTTATCAGCCCTTTCTGTCTTATCGAATTCGTCTTAATGCATAATCTAGTGCCTTTCGAGCCCATTCTGCATAATGACGAGCATTATATGCAGAATGTTTTGGAAGATAATAAGAAATTATCTTGCCGGTTTCCTTTTCGTACACTAAATATTCTAATGTTTTTTTATTAAATTTTGCCATTCTATCGGAATGACCAGCATTTTCACCTTCTATAATATCACGTCCTCTAGCTTTCTTAAATCTTCGAGCCTTATTATAATACTTATTCCTGTTTGGCTTCTTTCCGTTTCCGCCAGGCAAATCTTTGAATTCATGAGCATGATCACTATAATGCTTTTCAAACCTGTTAAAAGTCCTTGAATAATAAACATTCTGCACCTTTATCTTTATCTTGCCGAATGCCTTTGTCACCTTAGATTTCATTCTTTTAAAACATTTTTGAAATGCTTTTACGATCTTCGGCCATTTCTTTTCTATTTTTGGCCAGTTATAAGCCAGAACAGCGACTCCTCCCAATGCAACTACAATACCTACAATATCGGCAACAGGTAAAGGACCATCCACTGCTCCTGCCGACATACCGCTGGCTATTGCCATTAAAGCATACCGTACAGCACATGGTATATTTAATGCACTCAAATCCGAATTTAATCTGCCAAGCTCATCCAAAACAGCTACGGACTGAGTGGAAAAAGCTGCTCTCTTATACTTTTTGTTTACATGTTTTCGGTGATACTTATACAATGCATCATCTTTTTGCAGCACAGTATTAAAGTATTTCTTTCCCTTCGAAGAAAGATTGTTATACAGTTTTTTGATTTTCTTGTCAGAGAGTTTTGTTGCGGCATAGACTTTCTTTGATCCACCATCGTATCTTTGTATATCGGGAACCTGTACAACCGATGTCACAAAAATAATAGCCAGGATCATGCTGATAATCCGTTTCAACTTCCCTTTCGTTGTTCTTTTCATAAATAAAATCCTTTTGGTTTTGTAGGCGGAAACCCACTGCCCTTGGGCGGTGGGAGGAGCCTTGTGAATTGTTATCCATAAACATATGTGCTATAATATATTTAACAGCAATCCCCAAGAGAAAACCGTTAGGTGCGCTGTTCACCATAGGCACTCTTTGTTCTTTGACAAGTATATATGAGGTTGTAGCACATAAGCCTTGGTGTTACGTAAAATATACTCAAGCATTCGCATTTACTGTACGGCATGGGAATATGTAATCCGTGAGGTTTACATACAGAGTACCTGATACAGTTGCAGATGAGTATATCTTGTCTGCAAAGGGTGTTGTCAACCATCCTATGATGCAACCCCACGGAAGTTACACCGACAAAATGTAGGAGTTAGCCAACGCACTACAGGGGAGTTGCAAGCCCATTACCTTTAGGTGATGGGTAGTTGACAAATTCCTCCCTCTATTATAAAATGTACTCATATGAGCCTATATTATAATAACACAGTAACTCTGATATGACAATCAGCAGAAATTTATAGTTCAGTAGATTCCTCGTATCTTTTTTCTAAGCCAAAACTGCTTGGAAATGTTATCTGTGACAGATGCCTGTACTGCTTCATAATATTTTCCAATATCGTAATTTCCATTTTTTTCAGATGCCTGTATTTTCGCCATACTCAATACTTCATAATCATTCTCTGCCCCAGCAGCCTTTGCAAGTTTTTTTGGCTGACTCCGCACTAATTGCAACATATCCCCTTTGTTAAGATGATATGCTCTTAAATGAGACATTTTATCACATCCAAGCCGGCTCCAGCCCATCGGTCTGGAACTCATGCGTGAAGATAATATATGGCTCACATGACATTCCGTACTACTTCCAATCACAGTTTCACGATCACGAAGTCGGATTTTTGCAGCTGTCCAGTTTGAAAGAATATAATTTTTTGTTTCCATAACCCGGTTTGCACAAGATACCGTCTCCGCATATTCAGCAACCTCATCCATGAGTACTTCAAAATCTGCTTTTGTTCCATCTTTAATTGTGTCTCTGACAGCTTTTGCGGCATCCCCCTGGCTATCCAGCATATGTGAGGTTGCCCTGAGAATGTATTTGTTCAAGTGGAACTCATCCAGTACATATGTTATCCCTGCAATCCTGTTCTTTCCTGATTTGATCCATGCACCACCATCTGCATTCAGATATATCTTTTTGACTTTATCTAAATCATAAGTTGTTTCCAAATATTCATAAACCTCATCCCAAAGTTTTTGATTTTCAGCACCATCATATACACCACAAAAATAATGTGGTTCAATCAGTCTGTGCCGTTTGCTCTTAGGAGTTTCTTGCTCTATTCCTTCATAAACATACACGATTTTGGATAATACACAGTTATTTTTCCGGTTGTTTTCATCTTTTTCAAGGTCTCCTTTTGTTTCGTTAAACTGTAAATGTACATGGTCTTCATCTGCATCAATATACAGATAGTCAACCACTTTTTTATCTCTTTCCACATTGTATTTTGGAAACTCAAGTTTGTGTATCTTATTCTTTACGGTCTGCTTGGATACGGAAGACTGCAGACTTGTTTCTTCCCCGGCTTTACGGTAAGGAGCCTCTACAACCTCCTGCAGCATTTTAGCCTCAGCATCTTCCGTCAGCCTTTCGTGGGAATCTATTTCCAATAGTCTGTCCAAAAGATACTCATACTCCCCGGTTGTTTTGTTTTGATAATAAGTCTTGCGAAAGCGGACATCTCCCAATGAAGTAGTAAGACATTTATTATCGCTGCGTTCTACATACCAGCTTTCCTTTCGTTTACTGTCCTTCCGGATTTCCTCATCCATAAACTCCAAGGTTTCCTTTATCATTTCCAGTCCTAGCTTATGGACTTCCTCCGTAATTCCAAGGACAAATGAAGCCATATCCGTAGGATTGGTCAAAAATGCTTTTTCTACTTTCTTTAATCTTTCGATTCCTTTTTCTAAAAAATGTTGTATACTAATATACATAAAGAGAACACCTTCCTTTGTACGATTATTTGGCATAAATCTATTTCGTCACAAACTGGTGTTCTCTTTTTCTGTTTCCTACAAAAATTTTACGCTAACCAAAGATACCTTAGTAGATAAATTTTTCCCCCTGATTTCAAGCATACTGACCCCACTATGCCTATCTATACATGTTTTAATGGCAAAAAAATGTATTTCTTTAAAATAGTCTATAAATTATTAATAATGTAGCTATTACTCTTATATCCATATGACTTTTTGTATTTTTGGGTGTGTCACACTTGTAACTAACGACCTCAAAATACTACCTATTAACATAAGTTTTCTGAGTTTTCTGAACATATCAAAAAAACGCCGAAACCATTAGTTTCAGCGCTTTTTTTAGAATACGATATAATTTTTTTATTAGCAAACACCTTGGGCTAACATAGCATCTGCAACCTTTTCAAATCCGGCAATGTTTGCACCTGCAACATAATCGCCATCTTTTCCATAACGCTTAGCAGCGTCATCTAAGTTGTGGAAGATATTAACCATGATATTTTTAAGCTTAGCATCTACTTCTTCAAATGTCCAACTTAATCTTTCACTGTTCTGAGACATTTCTAACGCAGATGTTGCAACACCACCGGCATTTGCAGCTTTACCAGGGCAGAATAATACTTTGTTGTCCTGGAAGTATTTTGTAGCTTCTAATGTAGTAGGCATGTTTGCACCTTCTGCAACTGCAAAGCATCCGTTTGCAACTAAAGCTTTTGCATCATCAAGGTCTAACTCGTTCTGTGTTGCGCAAGGAAGTGCAATATCACATTTTACTGTCCATACACCTTTACCTTCATGGTATTCAGCACTCTTACGAGCAGCAGCATACTCTGTTAATCTTGCACGTTTTACTTCTTTTACTTCTTTAAGAAGATCTACATCAATACCTTCTGGATCATAAATCCAACCTGTAGAATCAGAACATGTTACAACCTTAGCTCCTAACTGATGAGCCTTCTGGATTGCATAAATTGCAACATTTCCAGCACCAGAAACTACAACTGTCTTTCCAGCAATATCTTTACCGTTGCACTTTAACATTTCCTCTGTTAAATATAATAATCCATATCCTGTAGCTTCTGTTCTTGCAAGAGAACCACCATAAGATAATCCCTTACCTGTAAGAACACCTTCATATACGCTCTTAATCTTCTTGTACTGACCGAACATATATCCGATTTCTCTAGCACCTGTTCCAATATCTCCAGCAGGAACGTCTGTATCTGCTCCGATATATTTACAAAGCTCTGTCATAAAGCTCTGGCAGAATGCCATAACTTCTCTATCTGATTTTCCTTTAGGATCAAAATCGGAACCACCTTTACCTCCACCAATTGGAAGTCCAGTTAAAGAATTTTTGAAGATTTGCTCGAAACCTAAGAATTTGATAATACCAACATTTACAGATGGATGTAAACGTAACCCACCCTTGTATGGTCCAATGCTGTTATTAAACTGAACACGATAACCTGTATTTACCTGAACCTGTCCCTTATCATCAACCCAAGGTACTCTGAACTTGAACTGACGGTCTGGCTCAACAATACGCTCTAACAAAGCCTCTTTACGATATAAGGCTTCGTTGGCATCAATTACTGGTCTTAAAGATTCCAATACTTCTCTTACTGCCTGGTGAAATTCTGGTTCACTAGGATTCTTTTTGATTACTAAATCAATCACTTCATCAACATATGACATGGTATTTTACCCTCCTAAAAATATTGTAAGATAACATTTTATCAAACAGAGTGCAAACCTCTGCATAATAAATCTTATAAAAAAAGAAGTAAATTTGGCATGTTATTTCTTTTTTCATATCTAGATATTTCTATCTATTACCTTCTTAAAAATTTTAACTGAATTTTATGGATAATTCAAGCATTTATTATAATTTTTTTGAAAAGTTATTTCATTTTCCACTTTTTCCATAGGTTTTATTCCCTGTTTTCCTTATTTTAAAGCCATAAAGACGTACTTTACTTTTTTACATTTATTTTTATATCTGCAAAAGTATATTCTCCACAAAAATTAGGAATTTTACCCATATATCATAATCCTTCTTCAAATTTTACGAATTGCCTCTCCTTTAACTCTTCCCGACATCTCCTCAAAGTGCAACTTGATATCACACATATACTATTACAAATACGGTTAACCTGTTCTTAAAGCCGAAATGTAGTAATAACATACAACTGTTATTGCTACACTATGAAATTGGGTTACCCCCACGCTTGACAAAGTGCAAAAAAGAACAACATACAGCTGTATCTGCCAGCCATCAGCAAAAATACTAATGGCTGAAACAAACACAAACCTATGTTGTTCTCTATTTTATCACAAACATCTATGACGTATAATTAGTCGTTTAATTTCCAAATATCATCATTGTACTGTTTAATTGTTCTATCAGATGAGAAGAATCCAGCTTTTGCAATGTTTACTAACATCTTCTTAGCCCATGTCTTACGATCTGCATAATCAGCAAATGCCTGATCTTTTACTCTAACATAATCCTTGAAGTCAAGTAATGTCATGAACCAGTCCTTAGTAACTAATTCCTTATGAAGTCTAGCAAGGTGATCATAGTGACCAACGCTTAACATTTCAGGGCTTAATAAGAATCCTACACATCTAGCGATTTCTGGATCTTTCTTGATGTAATCAAATGAGCAATAATCAGCCTTTGCGTAATGTTCAATAACCTGGTCAGAAGACTCACCAAAGATATAGATGTTTTCGTCTCCAACAAGTCCATGAATTTCTACGTTTGCTCCATCGTCTGTACCTAAAGTAACTGCACCATTTAACATAAACTTCATGTTACCTGTTCCAGAAGCTTCCTTAGATGCAAGTGAAATCTGCTCAGAAATATCACATGCTGGGAATAACTTCTCTGCTGCAGTAACATTATAGTTTTCAACCATAACAACCTTCATGTATGGACTTACTTCTGGATCATTGTTAATCAAATCCTGTAAGCAGATAATCGTATGGATAATATCCTTTGCAATAATGTATGCAGGAGCTGCCTTTGCACCAAAAATAAAGTTGATTGGTGTTGCAGGTTTCTTTCCTTCTTTGATTTCTAAATACTTATGAATAATGTATAAAACATTTAACTGCTGACGTTTATACTCATGTAAACGCTTAATCTGGATATCATAGATAGCTTCATCATCTAAATCCTGATTAACATTTGACTTAATAAATGCCTGTAATCTCTTCTTAGCACTCTTCTTAATGTTTAATAATTCTTCTAATGTTGCATCGTCATCAACAAACTGTAATAACTTTTCTAATTCGTCTGCATTCTTCTTAAATCCATCACCAATTTTAGATGTGATAAAATCAGTTAATTCATGGTTACAATGCATTAACCATCTACGGAATGTAATACCGTTTGTCTTATTGTTAAACTTCTCTGGATAAATCTTATAGAAGTTATTTAATTCGCTTTCTTCCAAAATACGTGTATGGTCAGCAGCAACACCGTTTACACTGTAAGAGAAATGAATATCCATATGAGCCATATGTACTCTGTTTGTGTCATCAATAATTGCTACAGATGGATCGTTGTACTGTGCCTTTACACGAGCATCTAAATCTCTGATGATTGGTAATAAGTGTGGTACAACTTCTTCTAAGTAATCAATTGGCCATTTTTCAAGAGCTTCTGCCAAAATTGTATGGTTTGTATATGCACATACCTTCTTTACAACTTCGATTGCTTCATCTGTTGAAAGACCTTCTGCTGTCATTAAACGAATTAATTCAGGAATTACCATACTTGGATGTGTATCATTGATCTGAATTGTTACGTAATCTGCTAATTCGCGTAAATCCTTCATTCCTCTTTCTTTTGCTTCATCGATTGCTAACTGTGCACCGTTTGAAACCATAAAGTACTGCTGATAAATACGAAGAAGCTGACCTTCTCTTGTACTATCATCAGGATAGATGAATAATGTAAGGTTCTTAGCAATATCATGCTGATCAAAGCTGATACCGTCACCCTGTACTAAATTCTCATCTACTGTATCTACATCAAATAAGTGTAACTTGATAGATTTGCTATCATATCCACTTACATCAATATCATATAAAGTAGACTTTAATTCGAATCCCTTGAAAGGTACTGTGTAAGATCTTTCTGGTACCTTTGTAGACCAGCAGTTGTCTGTGATCCATGGATTTGGAGTTTCTTTCTGTAATTTATTTTCAAATACCTGCTTAAATAAACCTAAGTGATAGTTCAATGAAACACCAGCACCATTCATGCCAAGTGTAGCAATTGAGTCAATAAAACATGCAGCAAGTCTTCCTAAACCACCGTTACCAAGTGATGGCTCCATTTCAACTTCTTCAATCTCTGCAATGTTCTTTCCATTTTCTGCAAGTTCTTTACTAATTTCATCATAAATTCCAAGATTGATCAAATTGTTAGATAACAATTTACCAATTAAGAATTCTGCTGAAATATAATAAATTTTCTTCTTTCCTTCGTTATAACCCTTGTTCTTAAGTGCATCCTTTGTAAGGCTTAATAAACTAACATAAACTTCTTCGTTGGTACATTCTGCGATTGATCTACCAAACTGTTTCTTTACTACTTCTGCTAAATTTGACATTAAATGTGCTCCTTTCTTATGTGCCTGCTTATTTGAAAAATCCATACGGACTTTACATCTCAAAATCGGCTTAATCTCTAACATTATACACTATAAGTACTAATTATGCTAGTACTTCTTTTAACTTTTTGTTATCATTCTAACAATTCTGCTAAATTTGTCTATCGCTTTTCACGTAACAAACTCAACAATCTATTTATACAATATCTACGACACTATTTCAAGTACATATCTAACCTGTTCTTGTACAATTCTGTTCTTTTTTCTTTTTTCGCAACGATTTTACCCTTTTTTTAGGAATCTAAATTGTACAGTACTTACCTTCTCGAATTTTCACTTCTTCTTATAGAAAATAATAACACTTTTTCCTATCTTATTTGGTACAAATAGCCTTTATAATTGATTGCGCTTTAAATTTCACACTACTCGTGAGGGTCTTCTCTATCTTTTCAAGATTTTCATCTGAATGCTCAATTTCTCTCGCAAATTGGTATGTGATTGCAACCCAGTCTGCTTTTATATTTCTTGTTTTACTAATAATCCATTTTGCAAATAGCATTTCTTCAATTACAAAAGCAGAAATAACTGCCAACTTCGTTTTTGACAAAATAGCATCGTCATATACTGCTCCACAATAATAATGCAAAAGAAAATAGATGGTTAACTGCTCCTGATATAATGCAGTATTATATTGGGAATCTTCCCATTCTACACTCTTTGCCTCATATTGCTTTCGCATCTCCATGTATGTAGTATATTTTTCTTTATGTAATACAGTATGACACTTTTCCAACCATTTTTTCCATTCTAAACGACGAATTTCCAGAGATTGTAGCAACGCAAATACATTTTGTGATAATGCATATCTTTCCTTCCATTCCTTCTGAAAGATTTTTCTCTTTTCTTCAAAAAAATGCATACTGTCTGTATCTGTATATTTTTCAAGTAAAGAATCCATTTGAAAAACAGCATCCATCCGTAAACGCCTTTGCATGTCATGACCGAATGCAACAAGGCAAGCCATTCTTGTTTCTATATTATGCTCTCGCTCCTGTAACATTTTCAATAAATATTCTCTGCTATCCTGTAATTTTGTAAACAAAAAGAAGTCAAAATCCTCATAACATTCTTCCTCTTCCTCTATTTCTGTTATCTTTAAACTTACCTTTTCTTTTCTTCCAAGAAGCATATCCGCCACAACCGGGCAGGAAATACAGAGAAACTCCTCCCTTACTCCTTCAAATTCTTCGATATATCTTGGATATTTTTTACAAGTTTCACATAATGCCTCTTTTCCCAATTCACTATAGATATCGCACAAACCCATTTCATTTAGAAATGCACAATTCCCATTGTATTGACAAAAGGATTTTTCTTTCCAATCAATCTCATTTGTCAAACGATTCCCAAATCCACCTGTTGTTTTTTGGTAACGTTTTAAACTTTCTTCATCAATCATTATTTGCCATCCAGCACAGCAAGTATCTGGACAGACATCAGCAATGCATTGAAATTCTTCATAATAATTTGGTCGGATCCATTCCATATTATTTTCCCTCCATCTTTAATTCTCCAAAGCCATTTTCGTCACACATACCGCTGATTATCTTTTACAAATGTCTTTCTCTTTTCTAAACTGCCTTATATCATTTAACAAGTAAGAATAGCAACTCGCACAAAACGCAAATATTCAAATGGTATCAAATTTGAAATAACAGAAAGGAGTCTCCCGCTAAGAAACTCCTTTCTAACCTATTTTATAAATTTACCAATCAAGAATATTCACAATATGCTTTGTCACCTAATCCTATACAGCAACACTACCTACCTGAAAACTTTTATTCTTGCACAAACGCATCATAAATAGCTTTAATTGCTGCTTTAAAATCGCAATTACTTACACCAATAATAATATTTAACTCACTAGAACCCTGGTCAATCATCTTTACATTTACTTTTGCATACGCTAATGCGGAGAAGATACGTCCTGCAGTACCTCTTGTTGCCTTCATACCGCGTCCAACAACAGCAATCAAGGCTAAGTCACTTTCCAAATCAACAGAATCTGGTTCTACCTCACGATCAATGCCCGCTAAAATGCGTTGCTCTTTTCCTTCAAATTGTTCCTGATCCACAAAAATTGTCATAGTATCAATTCCAGATGGCATATGTTCAAAAGATACACCATTCTTTTCAAATACACTTAATACTTTACGACCAAAACCAATTTCTGAATTCATCATATCTTTTTCGATATTTACAGCAACAAATCCCTTTGTACCAGCAATACCTGTAATTACATATTCTGGTGTATGACATGTGCTCTTTACAATCATTGTTCCTGGATCTTCTGGTGCATTTGTATTACGGATATTAATTGGAATTCCTGCCTGTCTTACTGGGAAGATTGCATCTTCGTGTAATACAGAAGCTCCCATATATGCCAACTCACGAAGCTCCTTGTAAGTGATCACTTTAATTACCTTTGGATGCTTGATAATTCTTGGATCTGCAACAAGGAAACCAGAAACGTCTGTCCAGTTTTCATACAAATCTGCTTTTGCAGCCTTTGCAACAATAGAACCTGTCACATCAGAACCACCTCTTGAAAATGTACGAACCGATCCATCTGGATTTGCACCATAAAATCCTGGAATTACTGCACGATTTTCTTTTGCTAAACGTTCACTTAACACTTTGTGTGTCTTATCTGCATCAAATGTACCTTCTTCATCAAAGAAAATAACCTCAGCAGAATCAATAAAGTTATAACCTAAATAATCAGCCATAACAATACCATTTAAATATTCACCACGGGAAGCAGCATAATCAGAACCGGCTTTTTCTTTAAAATTCTTTTCTACCACCTTAAATTCTTCATCTAATGATAGCTTTAAGCCCAATCCTTTGATAATTTCTTCATATCTTGTCTTAATGGCCTTTAATTCCTTCGTAAAATTCTTACCAGCCTCAGCCAAAGCATAGCATCCATATAACATATCTGTAACTTTGATATCCTCTGGAAAACGTTTTCCAGGAGCAGATGGTACAACAAACTTTCTGCTTTCATCTGCACGGATAATATCTCCAACTTTCTTAAACTGTTCTGCACTTGCTAACGAACTTCCACCGAATTTTACAACTTTTTTCATTACTTAACACCTAAGCCTTTCTTTTTCTATTCTTCTATAGTATAGAGAAATTTGTTTTCAACTTCTCCTTTATACAATATACAATAATCAGAATCATGAAAACGAACCTTTTCATAATTACAAAATGTGATTTTAACTTGTTTCTTCCTATTGCTTATAGGATAACTGTCTATTTACACATACTTCTTTTATACTACACACCATTTTAATGCTTGTCAAGAAAAAAGTGGATGATGAAATCGTTTTACCTTTAAAAACAATTCCATCATCCACTTTTTCATGTTTCACGCTTTTCAATTATTCTAATTCAAATGCGCCAGTATATAACTGATAATATTTTCCTTTTTGTGCAATGAGATCATCATGACTTCCACGCTCAATAATTCTTCCCTGCTCCAGTACCATAATCACATCAGAATTTTTTACCGTGGATAAACGATGGGCAATTACAAAAACGGTTCTTCCTTTCATTAGAGAATCCATTCCCCTTTGTACAATAGCCTCCGTACGAGTATCAATAGAAGAAGTTGCTTCATCCAATATCATAACCGGAGGATCTGCCACCGCCGCACGGGCAATTGCAATCAATTGTCTCTGTCCTTGTGAAAGATTTGCACCATTTCCAGAAAGCATTGTATCATATCCTTCTGGCAATCGATCAATAAAATCGTCTGCCCCAGCTAATTTTGCTGCCGCTATACATTCTTCATCCGTTGCATCTAGTTTACCATATCGAATATTATCCATCACAGAACCAGTAAACAAATTTGTCTCCTGCAAAACAATTCCAAGAGAGCGACGTAAATCTGCTTTTTTAATCTTATTGATATTAATACCATCATAACGAATTTTTCCATCTGCAATATCATAAAATCGATTAATCAAATTTGTGATTGTTGTTTTTCCTGCACCAGTTGAACCAACAAAAGCAACTTTTTGTCCAGGTTTTGCATATACATCAATATTATGCAATACCAATTTTTTTTCTGTATAACCAAAATCTACATCGAACAAACGAACATCCCCGGTTAATTTTGTATACGTAACCGTTCCATCTGCCGCATGTGGATGTTTCCAAGCCCACATTCCAGTATGTTCTTTACATTCTACAATAGATCCATTTTCTTCTTTTGCATTTACTAATGTAACATATCCCTCATCTACTTCCGGTTTCTGATCAGCCAGATTAAAAATACGATCCGCACCTGCAAGCGCCATAACAACAGAATTTACCTGCTGAGATACCTGACTGACATTACCGGAAAATTGTTTTGTCATATTTAAAAATGGAACAACAATGCTTACGCCCATTGCCAAACCTGAAATACCTATATTCGGCACTTTTAAATAAATAAGCAGACCACCTACTGCTGCCACTAAAACATAAAGAATATTTCCTATATTATTCAAAATAGGCATAAGCATATTAGAAAAACTATTGGCCGCCTCTGCATCTTGAAACAGCTTTTCATTGATAGAATCAAATGCTTTTTCTGTTTCTTCTTCGTGACAAAAAACTTTTACAACTTTTTCGCCATTCATAATCTCTTCAATATAACCTTCCACTTTTCCTATTGCATTTTGCTGTCTGACAAAGTATTTTGCAGAAGCTCCACCTATCTTTTTTGTGACAACCGTCATAATAATAACACCCACAACAACTACCGCTGCCATCCAGAAACTAAAATATAACATCAAAAAGAATGTAGTACAAACGACCACCACCGCATTGATCAACTGTGGTATACTCTGTGAAATCATCTGACGAAGCGTGTCAATATCATTTGTGTAATAACTCATAATATCTCCATGATTATTCACATCAAAATATTTAATTGGTAAATCCTGCATACCATTAAACATTTTTTCACGCATCTTCATCAAAGAACCTTGCGTAATCACTGCCATCATCTGATTATAGACAAAGCATGCAATTAAAGATAATATATAAAATATACCCAAGATTGTTACAAGATGAATAATCCTTCCAGATACTCCATTCCAATCTCCTGTCTTATATGTCTGATCTATCAAAGAAACAACCTGTTGCATAAAAACACTTGGTATAGAAGAAACCACTGCACTAAAAACAATGCAAATCAATACAACCGGCATCATAACAGGATAAAATTCAAATAATGTTTTTATCAAGCGTGGCAACGTACCTTTTTTCACTACACCCTGTTTTCCGTTTCTTTTATTCATCTTCTTCACCTGCCTTATTTTGTGACATAAATACTTCACGATATATTTCATTTGTTTTTAATAGTTCCTCATGTGTACCAATTCCATTAATGGTACCCCCATCCATAACAACAATACGATTCGAATCCTGCACAGATGAAATTCGCTGTGCAATAATTATTTTTGTTGTCTCTGGAATAAATTGTGCAAAAGCCTGCCGAATCAATGCATCTGTCTTCGTATCTACTGCACTGGTCGAATCGTCCAAAATAATTACTTTGGGTTTTTTCAACAAAGCGCGGGCAATACACAAACGCTGCTTTTGTCCTCCTGATACATTCGCTCCACCTTGCTCAATGTATGTATCATACTTATCTGGGAATCTTTGAATAAATTCATCTGCTTGTGCAAGCTTGCATGCCTCTATCATTTCTTCGTCTGTTGCCTCTTTATTTCCCCAACGCAAATTGTCTTTAATCGTGCCAGAAAATAATACATTTTTCTGTAATACAACTGCAACTTGATTACGCAATGTATCAAGATCATATGCTTTTACATTTTCTCCACCAACTTTAACTACACCTTCCGTTACATCATACAAACGAGAAATAAGCTGAATCAGGGAAGACTTAGAAGAACCTGTTCCTCCAATAATTCCGATAGTTTCTCCAGACTTGATATGAAGATCAATGTTCGATAAGGCATTTTTATGAGCCGTCTTTGCATACTTGAAATTAACACCTTCAAAATCAATAGAACCATCCTCAACTTGCATCAAAGGATTTTCCGGATTTTTAATTGTACTTTCATCCTCCAGTACTTCAACAATACGTTTCGCTGACTCCATTGACATTGTTACCATAACAAAAACCATAGATACCATCATAAGGCTCATTAAAATTTGAAATCCATAAGTAAGTAAAGAAGACAATTGCCCTACATTAACTGTTGCCCCTTTTGTGGAAATAATAAAATATGCACCAAAATACATTACAAATAACATAACCACATATAGACAAAATTGCATAACAGGCGCATTTATCGCTAAAATTCTCTCTGCTTTTGTAAAATCTTTGCATACGTCCTCTGCTGCAACCTGAAATTTTTGTTTTTCATAATCTTCACGAACAAAAGATTTTACTACTCGCATTGATTTTACATTTTCTTGAATAGAATTGTTTAATTTATCATATTTTTTAAATACTGCCCGAAATAATGGCATTGTTATCTTTAATACAAATCCCAATACCAAAATAAGAATTGGAACAACTGCAACAAAAATAGTAGCAAGTTTTCCCCCCATAATAAATGCCATTATGATAGCAAATAGAAACATAAGCGGAGCTCGAACCGCAAGACGAATCGTCATCATAAATGCCATCTGCACATTCATAACATCCGTCGTCATTCTAGTCACCAATGAAGAAGTAGAAAAACGATCAATATTTTCAAACGAAAACTCCTGTACCTTATAAAACATATCTTTTCTTAGGTTCTTCGCCAAACCACAGGATGCTGTAGAAGCTGTCTTTCCTGCCAAACCTCCAAACAAAAGAGAAAGACAAGCCATTATCACCAATATAACTCCATATTTTCCAATTACGTCCAATCCACATCCACTTTGAATTTCATTGACAAGATTTGCAATAATCAACGGAATTATGCACTCAAGAACTACTTCAAAGATAATAAAAATCGGTGTAATAACCGCAGAATGTTTATATTCTCGTAAACATCCAGTCAATTGTTTTATCATGTATTCCATCTCCTTTTTTATTTTTGCAACTGTTTCAAGGGTGCGTCTGTGATATTTTTAACTAATAACAAAATTTCTTAGCCATTTTACAAATGTCCCTCTGAATAGTCACTTATTTTTATATGAAGAAGAAAGGGTATTCCCGCACATACGGAAAACCCTTTCTAAGTCAGCCTATCTATTTTAGCACTAAAAATATAATTTTTCAAATACTTTTTTTACAAGCAGATTGAAAAACTAGCATTATTCCTATTTTATTTATTCTGCTATTTTTTCCGGTAATTCTGCAAAAGTATTGATTCGTTTTACATCTGCATCTACCGTACCAAATCCATATGCCGCATGAATAAACTCAAACCCTGCTTCCATTGTTGCCTCATAATCACCCTGAATATCGCCCACATAGATCACATGGTCTAATCGATTTCGTTTTGCAACAAGTTTTTGATTATATGCTTTTCCTTTCCCAGTATTTCCAAAACATTCAAAATCATCAAAATATTTTTCAAATTTATAGAATTTCAAAAATGCTTCTATATAGCCGCTTTGACAATTGCTTACGATATACAAAGGATATTTTTCCTTTAATTGCTTGAGTGTTTTTTCTAAATCCGGATATAAAACACCTCCATGCTGTTCTAAATAAACATTTTCAACTTGTAAACAACGATCAAATATTTCTTTTCTCTCTTCTACTGTTTTCTCCGGCATAACATTTTCTGCAATCACATCCATCGTCTTTCCCATAAGACTTTGTAAATGTTCCATGCTCAATTCTACTCCGTATTCCTTTAACACTTCATTCCATATATAACATATTTCTTTTGTTGAATCCCATAAGGTTCCATCCATATCAAACATAATACCTGTTTTCATTTTCAAATTGCCTCCCTTTTATGATTCTGTTGTCGCAAACTGACTATTATAAAGGTTTGCATAAAATCCATTTTGCGCAAGCAATGTATCATGATTTCCCTGTTCTATAATATTACCATCTTTCATAACTAAAATCACGTCTGCTTCACGAATGGTAGATAAACGATGCGCAACAATAAAACTAGTCCTTCCCTGCATCATGTGACTAAATGCCTCCTGAATTTTTACCTCTGTACGGGTATCTATAGAAGAAGTTGCCTCATCCAATATCAAAATTGGTGGTAGACAAAGCATAACCCGCGCAATACAAAGTAACTGTTTTTGTCCTTGTGAAAGCGAAGCACCACTTTCTCCAATAACTGTATCATACCCATTTGGAAGTCTTTTTATAAAATTATGTGCATGAGAATCCTTAGCTGCCTGTATAATTTCTTCTCTTGTAGCATTCGGTTTCCCCATAGATATATTTTCCAATATCGTGCCTGTTTTTAGCCAGGTTTCCTGTAATACCATACCAAAATTGCTTCGCAAATCTTTTCTAGAAATATCTCTGATATCCACTCCATCAATTTTAATACTTCCTTGATCCACATCATAGAAACGCATCAACAAATTGATCATCGTCGTTTTTCCACAGCCAGTCGGTCCTACAATTGCAATTCTTTGTCCAGGCTTTACAGATAAGTTAAAATCCTGTATTAATTTTTTTTCTGGAACATAAGAGAAAGATACATGTTCTAGGTCAACTTTTCCGGTTGCATTTTGCAATCTGCAAGTTACCTCTGTTTCTCTTTCCGGTTCTTCCTCAATCAAAGCAAATACGCGCGCTGCACATGCCAATGCATTTTGTAATTCCGTAATTACTCCTGAAATCTCATTAAAAGGCTTTGTATATTGATTTGCGTAACTCAAAAAGCAAGATAATTCACCAACTGTCAACATACCACCAATAGCAAAATACGCTCCCGTCAAACCAACTCCAGCATAAACTACACTATTTAAAAATCTAGTCACTGGATTGGTAAGAGAGGAAAAGAATGTCGCCTGCAACGAACATTCTGCCAAACGTTCATTAATTTCATCAAATTGTTCCATAGCTTCCTTTTCATGATGATACGCTTTTACAACCTGCTGGTTTCCAACTAATTCTTCCACCAATGAAGTTTGTTCCCCTCTTGTCTCTGATTGTTTTAAAAACAAATGATAAGTTTTCCCGGAAATAAAACGTGCTACAAAAAGAGATAACGGAGTTAATAACACCACTACAAAAGCAATCCAAATATTGATAGAAAACATAAAAAGCAAGGTTGCCAAAATCGTTACAACTCCTGTAAATAGTTGTGTAAATCCCATCAAAAGTCCATCCGCAAATTGGTCTACATCCGCTATTACCCTGCTTACAATATCTCCATGAGACTGCGCATCTATATACTTTAAAGGTATTTTTTGTATTTTCTCAAAGGCCTCATTTCGAATATCCTGCACAACCTGATACGTTATTTTATTATTTATTGTGTTCATAATCCATTGGAAAAATGCGGTAATAAAGGCAACAATGACAATGCGTATCAATAATGGAATGATTGTTTGGTCCACCTTTCCCGGACCTACAATTTTGTCAATAGCATTTCCTACAACAACTGGAATATACAAGGTCAAGAGTACACTTAAAAAAGCAAGTAAAATAGAACAAAAAAGCAAAAAACGATACTGTTTGATATACGTAAGTACCTTTTGAATTGTAGCTTTTGAAGTATTCTTTTTATTTTCCATTTTCCATCGCCTCCTTTTTAAACTGCGAATAATAAATCTCCTTATATACATCACAACTTTCTAGTAATTCTTCATGTTTTCCCTTGCCAACTAGCTTTCCATCCTCTAAAACTAAAATGCAGTCAGCATGCTGTATGGAAGATGTTCTCTGTGATACCATAAATATGGTCATTTTCTTTTCCATTTTTGCTAATGCAATTCGCAAAGCTGCATCGGTTGCATAATCAAGTGCAGAAGAACTATCATCTAAAATCAATACATCTGCATCCTGTACCAATGCTCTAGCTATAGTAAGGCGCTGTTTTTGTCCTCCGGATAGATTTTTTCCGCCCTGTTCAATCATATAATCCAATCCGCCATCTTTTGATTCTACCACATCTTTTGCCTGTGCAATAGAAAGAGCTTCCCACAATTCCGCATCTGTAGCATCCTTCTTTCCCCAAAGCAAATTTTCGCGAATGGTACCATGAAATAGTACTGCCTTTTGCAAACAAGTAGATACCTTTGTACGAAGCGCTGCATAAGTATAGGATTTTACATTTTCACCATCTACCAAAACTTCCCCCTCTGTAGCTTCGTAAAAACGAGGGATTAAATTTACCAGAGAAGATTTACCAGAACCAGTTCCACCAATAATACCAATTACCTGTCCGGGTTTTGCTGCAAAAGAAATATTTTCCAACGCAGCTTCTCCACCACCCTGATACTGCATACTCACATTTCGGAACTCTACCATGCTTTCATTTTTACTTTTTCCAGCCGTTTCCCTTCCTTCTTCCATATCAGAACTGGTTTCAAAAACACTTTGAATACGATTTCCACATGCAATTGTTTTGGTTATACTGATAATCAAATTAGCAAGTTTAATTAACTCTACCAAAATCTGTGACATATAATTATAAAGTGCTACAACGGCTCCCTGTGTCAATACGCCTGCCGCTACACGTATTGCACCATTCCAAATTAAAATAGCAATGGCTATATTAATAATAATATACGTAACCGGATTCATCAGTGCAGAAATACAACCTACCTTTTTTTGTATATTCGTCAAATCTTCATTATATAGACCAAATATTTTTATTTCTTCCTCTTCTTTACAAAACGCACGAATTACCCTTGTTCCCTCTAGATTTTCTCTAGTAGTAGACAATACACGATCTAATTTTTCCTGTACTTTACGATATTTTGGAATACAAAATAACATAATCCCAAATATTACAATGAATAAAACCGGAATCGTAACTACAAAGATCAACGCTGCCTGCACATCAATTGTAAATGCCATGATCATTGCGCCAAATACCACAAATGGAGAACGTAAAAGCAAACGCAATGTTATATTAACGCCTGTTTGCACCTGATTCATATCACTTGTCATTCTTGTAATCAAACTTGAAACTCCAAGTTTATCCATTTCAGCAAAAGATAATGTTTGAATATGCTCAAATAATGCATGTTTTACTTCTTTTGCAAATCCAGTTGCCGCCTTTGCCGCAAAATACTGTGCGCTAATGGATGCTGCCAATCCACACACACCAAAAAGAATCAAAGTTGCAAACATTTTTAGGATATATTCACGATCATGCATTCCAATACCCTTGTCAATCAAAGACGCCATAACAATTGGAACCATTAATTCAAATATAACCTCCACCAATTTAAAAAAAGGGCCTAAAAGACTCTCTTTTTTGTAATTTTTCAAATAGACCAGTAATTTTTTCACAAACAAAACTCCTATCTTTATTCATTTTCTCACTCAGAGAATTTTTGCTCATCTACAATTTTTTATCATATCACTTTTTGCTTTCTCTTTCAATCTTTTCCTATAGAGCAAAAAAATTCCCCTTAAGCAGTTTTTGGTTCTTTACCATATCTACTCAAGGGGAATTCTATCCTTTTCAATTTTTTTTATGCATACGCCTTTTCTAAAATTGCAGTGAGTGCATTTCCACTACTTGTATGGCATCTTACTACATCTGCATTACACTTAGCAGCCTCTGCAACCGCACAGCGAACCATTTTATGAGAAACCGTATTCGTAAATAAAACAACCAAATCCGGACTTCCAATTTGACTACTCAAATTTCCGCTCATTTGTGTAAATACTTTTGCCTTACAATTATGCTGCTTACATATTTTTTTATATTGACATACCATACGGTCATGTCCGCCAATAATTACTACGCTCATTTTATTCCTCCAATACTTCGGGTGTTTTGAGATTCTACCCAATCTTATGTAGTATACTCTGTTAAAAGGTTGTTAGTCTTAACTAACTTCTTTTTTATCATACCGAAATATCGTGAAAGAATCAAGTATTCTATTGACGATTTTTTTTCAGATGTAATAAAATGTACTCCTTTGTCAAACGGATATTCGCAATTCGCTCTGCTACTTGCTCATAACACTATCTTCTATATATCCGTTAACAAATTGCTCATATTTTTTAGTGAAATGACAAGTGTAGATGAGTTATGCAACATTGCAGTTGTCGTCGGTGCCATCACACCTGCTACCCCTAACGCAATAAGCCCTGCGTTAAATCCAACAATGTTTCGATAATTGCTTTTAATACGTTTCATCAAAGCATTACTTAAGCGTTTTAAAATTACCAATTGATTTAAATTATCTGCCTGAATGGTTATATCCGCAATTTCTCTTGCAATTTCTGCTCCATCACTAATTGCAATTCCTACATCTGCCGCAGATAATGCCGGAGAATCGTTAATTCCATCTCCAACCATAATTACAGTATTACCATTTTTCTTTTCTTCTTCTACAAAATGTGCCTTATCTTCTGGTAACACTTCTGCATAATATTGATCCACTCCAACACGTTTTGCTATTGCCTTTGCAGTATGTTTGCTATCTCCTGTCATCATAACAATATTTGAAATGCCTGCCTCACGCAACGCCTGAATTACATCCGCTGCTTCTTCGCGCAGTGGATCTTCTACACAAATAACGGCAACTAATTTTCCTTCTATTACAAGATATAAGTGAGAGTATTCCTTTGGAAGAGAAGCAAATAGTTCTTCCTTTCCCTCTGGAATTACACAACCCTCATCTTCAAAAATAAAATGATAACTACCAATAACAACTCGTTTATCCTTTATGGTACTAGCAATACCATGTGCGACTACGTATTGTACCTTAGAATGCATTTCTTCATGTTCTAACTGCTTTTTCTTTGCAGCGGTCACTACTGCATTTGCCATAGAATGTGGAAAATGTTCTTCTAAACAGGCAGCAATACGAAGAGATTCATCCTCTGTGTATTGAGCAAATGGTATCACTTTTACAACCATTGGCTGTGCTTTTGTCAATGTACCTGTCTTATCCAACACAATGGTATCTGCTTGTGCCACTGCCTCTAAAAATTTACCACCCTTTACAGTTATATGATGCGCATTTGCCTCACGAATAGCCGAAAGAACAGAAATTGGCATTGCAAGTTTTAATGCACAAGAGAAATCAACCATCAATATTGCCAATGCTTTCGTTACATTTCTTGTAAAAAGGTAGGTAAGCCCAGTACCAAGTAAACTATATGGAACCAATTTATCTGCCAAATGCGATGCTTTTCCCTCAATGGAGGATTTTAATTTTTCTGACTCTTCGATCATTTTTACAATCTTTTCAAATCGACTAGATCCACCTGCATTTCGAACACGAAGCGTAATTTCTCCCTCTTCCAAAACTGTTCCAGCATATACAATATCATCTTCTGCCTTTCTGACAGGCATGGATTCGCCAGTAAGAGAAGCTTGATTTACCATACCTTCTCCTTCTACCACTACACCATCAAAAGGAATGACTTTTCCCATATGTACAACAACAAGATCATCTGCCTGTATCTGTGAAACCGGAACTAAAACCTGCTGTTCTTCCTGTTTGACCCAAACTTTCTTCACATTGAAAGACATACTTCTTGCCAAATCATCCACTGATTTTTTATGTGTCCATTCCTCTAACAATTCTCCAATGCCCAAAAGCCACATAATAGATGCCGCTGTTTCAAAATTACCTCTTGCTATAGAAACACCAATTGCAGTTGCATCCAAAACGGGAACTTCAATTTTCCTTTTCCATAAAGTTTTGACACCAATCCAAATATATTTTACAGAACGAATTATAGCAATTCCTGTTCGAATTGGAACTGGAAGAAACATTTTTCCCATGCATCTGGTAACAACCTTTTCCACAAGTTTTTCTTGATAATGCGCATTCATTTCTCTTCCAAAATTTTCAACTATACCCTCTGGTACAACACATCTCTCATAGGAAAATTTTTGTATTGCAGTGATAATCTCCTGACGATTTCCTGTAAAACAAATCGTAGCATCTGCAGTTCTTTCATATACTTTTGCGTAATTGACACTCTCTAAATTTTGCAAATAATACAATAATATATCTGCCTGCGCATAAGACATTTTCCTTTGTGCCAAATGAATACGCATTCGATTCTTTGCCTCATGTAAAATTTGAAATTTCAAAGGATTAATCCCCTTTCTTTGTTTGTTCGATAACTACATTTATTCCTTATCCACCATACCTCTGTAGAGGAAAAAAGACCCCCATATTACACAGGCGCCTTTTCCATCTTTCCACAAATTATGCTTCTTCTGTCTCTGTAGTTTCTTCTTCTGTCACTTCTTCGTTTTCTTCATCATATGCATCTTCAAATTCTGCTGCTGCCTCGCGTTCTTCATTGATAATCTTTGCATCTGCATAAATATCTTCTGCATTTTCCTGAACAGAAGATGCTACCTTCATCAAACAATCCTTACCTCTTAAAATTGCAGCTGTACAATTTGTATAAAATTTCTTTGCATCACTGCTAGACAAAACCTTAAGTCCTGCTGTACCAAATAATACACCTGCTGTAAAAATCCCCGTTTTCTTCCATGTTATTTTCTTTAAACAATCTAACATAATTGTACCTCCTATAATTAATTTTTCTTTTTGTAAAGAAAATTTGCAATCCTTTTTTTAACGTAGCAATAGCAAAGTAGGAACACCCTTTCTACTTTGCTATAACATTGCATATTTTCTTTTAATGCTTTTTATTATAACCATATCTCGTTCTAAGAACAACATCCTTTGCATTTATTGATAAAACTTCTCATTAATATCCTGCTATCGTTTTTATTACAAAGAAACTACCATTTAGGGGTGCCATTCAAAAAATATCAGCTATACAAACACATCCTCTAAACACTAGTATAAAAAGCGCCGCAATTACTTGCGACGCTTTTTTCCGTATTATTTTATAAAATAACCGACTTACTTAATTATTATATCTACTATTCAAAGATTAGTTTGCATCTGCAACAAACTCATTTTCAAAGCTTCCAATCAAAGTATTGCCCTTAATTGATTTAATGCTCTTGTCAACATTTAATACATAACTCTTTTTTGTACGAAGAGTTCCTGCTGGAACGGTAAATACAAGAACATAATATCCAACATATTCATTTCCAGTCTGCTTATCAACTTCAACTGAAGAATCTGTTGGAAAATTATAACCATCTAACTTCCATCTTGTAATATCTAATGGTTCTGAATTTTCTGCAACACCCTGTGTTAACTTAACTGTAATAATATCATTTTCTTTTTTATTTACCGCTGCCGTTGTTCCCTTTACATATTCAAACGAGAATAAACCAGATGTTGGCTGTACTTCAAATCTTGCTACCTTTGTCTCAGCCGCATTCTTTACATCATCGTATACATATGTCAATGCAATCGTCCATGATGTACCATACCCTTCATCTACCAACTGTTGAATTGTTTTTCCTTTGTAAAGAGCTTCTACCTGCAATAAAGTATCTGTCTTCTTCTTTGTTTCGGTGTCGTAATAACCACATACAGCACCATCAAAAGTTACAACATCACCATTTGGCTCGTTGCCCTTAAACTCAGCCTTTGCAATCTGAAGAGATTGTGTCTCTGCCAATGTAATATTATTACTTTCTTTACCATCTTTAGAAAATGCAACTGGTTCAGACATCTGCACTGCAAAATACTGATCCTCATCAGTCTGCATAATAGCCTGAATTTGTGGACTTACATCATCCTGTTGATTCATAGGAGAACCTTCTGAATTTAAATCAAGCTTAATAACCGTATCATTTGTCAAACCATTATTGTCGTTATAAACCGTATCTTCTGGCAATTCAAACTGATATAAATCATTGTAGTAATTACGATTTGTTAAAGATGTTGTATAGAACTTTGTCCAGTCTTCTGTTAACTCAATTACAAATTCGCCATCGCTAACCTGTGTTACCTTTAAGAAACTATTTAATCCAGCTTCTAAAGTAGGTTTTACTTTCTTTCCTTCTTCTGTTCCTAACTCTACTTTGGAATTAAATGTACTTACAGTATCCATTAATGAGATGTATTTACCTCCCACTTTTACCTTTAATGCTTTTGAGAAATATTCCACTGCATCAATCTGTGTTTTATTCTTATCTTCGGTAAAGAATATAGGACACTCTTTTTCGTTTTTATCCCCAGTAAACTTAACACGATACTGTTCCGGCGATTCAACAGTAATATTGGCAACTGGTTTATTTGCATCCTCCGTAATTTCAAAGTCCTTTACTTGATTTGAAATTACATTTTTACCAATATCTGTAATGCCAGCATAATCAATAACATTTGTTACTGCTAACTTGGCCGTACCTGCCCTAAAATAAGACTGTATTCCCTTATCATTTTTTCCTAATGTTAACATTACAACAGCACGATTATCCTCAGCAGTAGCAGGATTATACGTTCCATATGTTGCATTCCCTAATTTATATGTCGAACCATTTATTGTATATCTTGCTTTTTCTGTGTTCTGTGTTGCAGGGATTGCCTCTGAAAAAGTAACTTTAATTTTTTTCATACCAGCAGATTCAATTGCAGTAACCTCTGGATTCTTTGCATCTGTTAAAATGAAAGAAATATTTGTATTGATACCACATGGTTTATTTGTATAATTTACATACACTCTGTTGTTATCGTCCAAAACATTATCTTCTGCAATCAAAAGCTGTAATGCTTTCTTATTAGCAACTGTACCATGATCACCATTTACTGTTGCCAAACCAACTACTGGATACTCAACTGGTTTTGCTTCTCCGTTCACTTTCTGAGAAATTGTAAATATTGGTTTGTTTGCACTGTTTGCAATAAATACCTGTTTACCATCTACTACTTTGTATGTACCAGTTGCAGCATTTTTAACTACAAAATCCTCAATCGATACTTCGCGGTCAAAGAATAATGTTACACGGTCTGCCTGAGCTGATTCTGCTTTTACAAGCTTTGGCGATTTATCTTCAGATATTTTAAATGGCTCAAAAGTAATATATGTTTCGCCAAAAACCTTTCCAACTAAGTCAGTTCCATTATTGGACTGTCTGGAAATATCAGCAGTAACCTTTGTTGTTATTTCCTTTGCGGAAAATTCTGAATTTAATACAAGCGTACCTGTACCATTCTTAATTGTAATAGACGGATTGGAAAGTTGACCATATGATGTTCTTACATCTAATGTAATATCATTTGCTGCTGTATCTACCTTCTGAGTTTTTGTATTGATCATCTTAAAGGTTAATACTGTATTATCCCCACCATCTGCAATCAAAGTCTTATCATTTGCATCGATTACCAATGCCCAATTCTTATCGTTATTTGATGTAATTGGTGTTGCTGTTGGTGCCATAGTTGGTGTTACCTCTGGTACAACGGTTGGTACAACAGGTGTTGTGGATGTTGATGGTGTTGGTGTTGTTGGTGTTGTTGGTGTTGTTGGTGTTGCGGTTGGTTTTGCTGTAGCAACTACACGTTTTGCATTAACTGTAACGGTTTTCTTTAATGTCTTAACAGTCTTCTTCTTTTTATTCTTTACAACTGCCTTAATTACTGTCTTTCCTTTGCTCTTTGCCGTTACAACACCTTTGGCTGTTACGGTTGCCACTGCTTTCTTCGAACTGCTAAAAGAAACTTTTCCACCAGCTGGCTTATTCTTAACTGTAAATGTATATTTCTTACCTACAGTCATTGTCTTTACTGTCTTTCCCCAGCTTGGCGCCTTTGCTGCAGAGGCATCAATTGGATTGGATGAAAGAACCAACGCACATGCCAAACCAGCAGCAACTGTTCTTGATAGTTTGCTTTGCTTTTTCATTTCTCATTTCTCCTTTATAAAACCTAAATATACTTCTTGTGCTTATTTCCTTTTTGTGAAGTTTTGTGCTCTATCCTTCCTTTTTCGCAACAAAAACTACACATATGAAACAGAATAATTTAATATTATCAAAAAGCGTAAAAAATTGCAAGCACATTTTAATAAACCCAAAATATTTTTTACTTTTTTTTAATATTTTCTTCACATAATTATGATGTATTTTTATATTTTAAATTTGCATATGTAACTACTTTAATATTGGTAAAAGATTTTTTATCTCGTTTTTGCTTGTAGTTGTCTGAAAAGAGTCATAACGATAAAACGCGAAACCAGATACACGTTTTTCACTTCTTCCATAGATTACCTGACGTTTTAAAACGGTATTGGAAGTACTCCATTCTTTTTCAATTGTTGTTCCGGCACGATATACCGCTAAACCAATATACAAGTCTACCGAAATGCTTGTTTTTAAGTCCGCCCAACGTTTTACTGTTGCCTTGTATGGACACACAGAATTGTTAAAGCTCCAATATATTTGTGGGCAAACATAATCCACATAATTATTTTTCGACATCCAAGTTTTGATATCTACATAATAAGCAGAAGAACTAGATAGATTATCAATATTTCCTGCCGGACTAATTCCGAACTCTACCTTAGGATTTATTTCTTTTACAGCTGCATACACACCTTTTACTAAAGTGTTCACATTATTACGACGCCATTTTACAATGGTATTTGCTGTTTTCCCTTTTTCTTTACAAGATGCAACATACGCATTATATTCTGTTGCGTCAAAATTTGTCTTATACGCAGAACCTAAGTTTGGATAAAAATAATCATCAAAGTGAATACCATCCACATTATAATTTTTTACAATTTCCTTTACCCCATTTATGATAAGCGTGCGTACCTGTGAACTAGAAGGATTATAATATAGATTTCCTTCATAACTAAGTACTCTTCTTTTTACACTGCTTGTGGTACTATTCGCCCATTTTTTAGCCGGATGATTAGATGGCAGACCAGAAACATTTGTAACACCAGTCGTAATACGATACGGATTTAACCATGCCTGAATTTTCAAACCTTTTTTATGTGCTAAATCTACCATGATTTTTAATGGATCATATCCTGGATTTTTTCCTAGTGTGCCAGATGCATATTTTGACCAAGGGAAATAATCTGAACGATACATTGCATCACTAAACGGACGAACCTGTACAATCACAGTATTCATTCCATAAGAAACACAATTGTCAAACATCTGTGTCATCTTTTTTCTGAATTGCGTCTCTGTTTTTGCACTGCTTCCAAACTCCAAATAAGAGATCCACATAGCCTTCATTTCTGTTTTGCTTTCTGGCGTCTTTGTCGGTGCAATGGTTGGTGTTTCTGTTGGAGCTTTTGGTGTCTCTGTAGCTGTATTCTGTGGTTTTTTTGTTGCTTCTGGGGTCGTGGTTACATTCGGCTTTTTTGTCGGTGTTGCTGTTGTGGTCACCTTATCAACAATGGAACAACTTTGGCTATTCTGCTGCCATGTGTATGTAAAACCAAATGTTTCAAACACAAATCTCGCCGGAAGAATATTATAATATTTCTTTTTTTCTATGTAATATACTCTTTGTGGCGCTGTGCTTAACTTAACATTCTTTCCATTTACCTTGGCTATTTTTTTCCCCATTGTTACTATAATGCTTTTATTTCCCTGTTTTAAAGTTACCTGTTTTTTTGCACTACTGTAACTATAAGAAATTCCCAATTTCTTTACTTTTATGACGGTCGGACAAACAAAATTTGTTCCATCAATAATCACCCCCGGAATCGGGGTATTCACCTTTTTCCCATTTACTTTCGCTGTTGTCTGTTTTTTGGAAGAAAATGTATACTTTTTTCCTCCATATTTTAGCGTAATTGGTGCCTTTGCTGCTTTTGCACTTCCATAAGGAATATTGGGTATACTCAGACATAACAACAATACCACTGCTATAATCTGAAATACTCTTTTCTTTCTCCAATTCATATTTTACCTCCCTTGAAAAAGAAACTTTTTTTACTTTTGTTACCATTCTTCCACAAAAAACATTTTCCGCCACATCCCTGTCCAACCATTTTCATCATACTTGCATTTTATGGCAATTTTATGTAACCGTTCAGTCTAGTAGAAAGAATTGTGAAATTGCCTATATCTTGTTCACACCGTTTCTACAGCAAGTAACGGGATTACCTCCTTTAAATCCTGTGCCAGTCCGTACAACATCTTTTTTGTTTTCTCGTCTGGTTGATCTAAGTCTGGAACCATAATTGGCTTACACCCTGCACGATATGCAGATAATATTCCATTCGGAGAGTCCTCCATTGCAAAACATTGGCATGGTTCTAATTGCAATCTCTTTGCAGCCTCCAAGTAGATATCTGGTTCTGGTTTCCCATTTTTTACCATTGGACCACATACAATCTCATCAAAATAAGAAAATTTTTCTATAGAAGTTAAATACTTTTCTGTTCGCTCATAATCAGTAGCGGTTGCCACTGCCATTCGATATCCCTGTTCTTTTGCAAACGTTAAAAGTTCATCCAATCCTTTCTTTTTTTCCACTCCATATTTTTCAACATGTGCTGCCATAAGTTCCATTCGTTTGGCACGAACTTTATAATAATCAAAATCCTCTCCTAGCATCTCCTTCAATTTTGGAATTGCATATTTTGCGGCCAAACTTCTTATTTGTAATACATGTTCTTTCTTCATTGGATAGCCATATGCATTCGCCGCTTCACACCAATATTTATGTAGCAATTTTTCTGTATCAATCATCAGACCATCCATGTCAAAAATAATACCTTTCATTTCCATATTCTACTCCTCCATATTGTTAGCAATTACTCCAAATTGAAGTATCGCAAAAAGCCATCCATACTTCCTGCAAATACATTCATATCTACATATTTTTCTGTTTTTGTTTTACCATAGGGCCAATTTCCTTTTTCAGAATACTGCCAAAAAGTCCATTGTCTGTTTTTCATCAGAAAAGGACGATAATACACATTTCGTATCCATAACGGATAACTGTTATAATATTCATTGATATATTTCTGGTATACAGATATGGTTGTATAAATAATTGGCTTGCAGTTGTATTCCTTTTCCAGTTCAAACAACAAATCATCTAACTCTTTTCGAACAACTTTTACCTTTGGTGGATTATTTGCCTTTTTTCCATAATATTCTACATCTACCACTGGGGGAAGCATATTCTTCTTTTTGGGCACATGAGAAATAAAATTTTTTGCCTGCCTTTTCCCATCACTGTCAAAACTAAAAAAGTGATAGGCTCCTATATACAAACCACTTCCCGTTGCCTTTTCCCAATTTTCTTCAAATTTTTCGTCTATATGGCTACTACCTTCTGTTGCCTTAATAAAAGCAAAAGATATCCCTAAATCCTTTTGAATAGAAGCCCATTTGATTTCCCCTTGATAATGGGATACGTCAATTCCTTTTACTGGGTATTTACTTTCGATTGGGTTTGTGATAAAACAAATGCCCTCCCACACAAGAAAGGCAAACAAACAACCTATCACAATAAAAGCTCCTGCTAAAATTTTTACTATTTTTCTCCAATTCATATTCTATTTCCTCACATTGTATTTTGTTTACTAATCAGAATATACACTTGTATACTTGGTATTTTTTCAAATGCACTTTGAACTGTAACTTTATCAGCCATCTCTAAAACCATCTTTTATTTTGCTTTACAATATTTTTCTGGCGAACCGTTTCATTTTATCATACTTTACTCTATCACTCAAGGTAAGCTTTACTATCATCTCTATCCACTTTTGTATAAAACCATCCTATGAAACAAAAAGTATCCAGGAAACAAGGTTTACAATAAATTGTTTTTTCTCTATAATAAAGTAGTAACAATTTAGCCAAAATCATAAGGTTCTTCTTCCATTCCTGAATGAAAATGGAATCAGACCTTTTGACACGGTAAGCACAAAATACATCATTATTAGGAGGTTACCTATGATAACAGATGAGAAAATTCATCTTTCAAATATATGGAAACATTTCAGAACGATCACCAAACATCGACATCTGGTTATTTACAATTGTTATCGTGCTGGAATTTTATGGCAGGGACTTCGTCATGATCTTTCTAAGTATAGCCCTACGGAGTTTTGGGTTGGTGCAAAATATTATCAAGGCTATCGTAGTCCAAACGAAGGGGAACGAGATGCCTATGGTTATTCAAAAGCATGGATGCACCATAAAGGTCGAAACAAACATCATTTTGAATATTGGACGGATTACAGCAGGGAGACAAAACAATTAGAACCTTGTCCCATGCCTATGCGATATATAATTGAAATGTTCTGTGACCGAGTCGCTGCAAGTAAAATATATATGAAAGAAAATTATTCAGACCGATGCCCACTCGAATATTTCAGGCAACGAAAAAATCATCGCATGATTCATCCCGAAACAGCAAATATTCTAGAAAATTTACTTGTCATGCTGGCAGAAAAAGGAGAAAAAGAAACTTTTTCTTATATTCGATCCATCAAAAAAAAATAAACATACACAGTTATATACGGTAACAATTCAGCCAGGCAGAACTGTTACCCATATACTACTTTTTAACTAGGAGGTATTCACTTTGGCTTTTGACGGAATTGTAATTGCAAATATCGTAAAAGAACTACAGGAACACTTAATTGGAGGCAGGATCAATAAAATTGCACAACCAGAAAAGGATGCATTATTATTGACAATCAAAGGAAAACAGGGACAGGAACGTTTATTTATTTCTGCCAATGCAAGTCTTCCTCTTATCTATTTAACTGCAAAAAATAAACCAAGCCCTATGGTTGCACCCAACTTTTGTATGCTACTGCGAAAACACCTAAACAGCGCACGTATCCTTTCTGTTACACAACCAGATATGGAACGTATCATTCAGTTTGAAATCGAACATCTTAATGAACTTGGTGATATTTGTACAAAATATCTCATTGTCGAAATAATGGGAAAACACAGCAATATTATTTTTTGTAATCAAGATTATACCATTGTAGATAGTATTAAACATATCTCCAGCATGGTAAGCTCTGTAAGAGAAGTTTTACCGGGACGTTCCTATTTCATCCCAAAACAGCAGGAAAAGAAAAATCCTTTAACCATTTCTGAAGAGGATTTTATCCAAACTGTTTTTTCCAAAAACAAACCATTGGCAAAAGCAATCTATTCTTCCCTTACTGGATTTAGCCCGCTAATGGCAAATGAAGTTTGTTATAGAGCTTCTATTGATTCGGAAACTCCAGCAAACACTTTGTCAGAAATGGAACAGCTACATGTACACCACAATTTTTCCCGTATTATGGAACAGGTTGCGGCTGGTGATTTCCAACCGAATATCATATATAAAAAAGAGCGTCCAAAGGAATTTTCCGCCCTGCCTCTCTCCTGTTATCAAACATTAGAAAGCAAACAAAATAATTCCATTTCTTATATACTTGAAAACTATTATGAAACAAAAGATTTATACTCTCGTATGCATCAAAAATCTGCTGATTTAAGAAAGATCATTAATAATGCTTTAGAACGAAATCGTAAGAAATACGACCTACAAATGAAGCAATTAAAAGATACAGAAAAACGTGAAAAATATAAAGTATATGGAGAATTGATCAACACTTATGGCTATACAGTTCCAGAAGGGGAACGTTCTATGACCTGTTTAAATTATTATACCAATCAAGATATAACCATTCCTCTAGATCCTACACTTACACCTTTGGAAAACGGAAAAAAATATTTTGATCGTTATGGAAAATTAAAACGAACCTATGAAGCTTTAACAGTTCAGACAAAGGAAACTGCTGAAGATATCCAACATCTAGAATCCATTAGCACTTCTTTGGATATTGCTGTAAATGACTGCGATCTAGCCGATATTAAAGAAGAATTAATTTCCTATGGTTATATGAAGCGAAAAGGTGGAAATTCCAAAAAGAGAAAAGCAAAAACTGTAAATAAGCCTTTACATTTTCTTTCCTCTGACGGTTTTCATATGTATGTTGGTAAAAATAATTTTCAAAATGACGAACTTACATTTAAATTTGCTTCAGGAAATGACTGGTGGTTTCATGCAAAAGGAATTGCCGGCTCCCATGTAATTGTAAAAACAAACGGAGAAGAACTCCCAGATCGAACTTTTGAAGAGGCCGGGCGCCTTGCCGCCTTTTATTCAAAAGGTTCCGCACAAGATAAAGTAGAAGTCGACTACACAGAAAAGAAAAATATCAAAAAACCAAATAAAGCAAAACCTGGTTTTGTTGTTTATTATACCAATTACTCTTTGGTTATCTCTCCTTCTATTA
The DNA here is from genome assembly GCA_902786205.1 of uncultured Lachnospiraceae bacterium. Taxonomy (GTDB): domain Bacteria; phylum Bacillota; class Clostridia; order Lachnospirales; family Lachnospiraceae; genus CAG-411. Next base: position 61,972 of record CADABQ010000007.1, read on the forward strand.
AAGGAATCGAGCAGATCAACGATTAGAGAATTGCAGCACATATTTTTATAAGGATTGGTGACTATTATGAAACTTATTTCGGATTATCATGTACACTCAGCATTTTCTGGCGATTCGGAAACTCCTATGGAAGAAATGATAAAAAAAGGAATTTCTATTGGATTGCAACGCATTTGTTTTACCGATCATATCGATTATGATTATCCTACTCAATATTTGGATTATGGTTGCGTCTTTGAATTTGAGGTAGAAAACTATTTTAAAGAAATATCTCTTTTGAGAAAAAAATATGAAGGTCAAATAAAAATATTGGCAGGAATTGAATTAGGTATGAAACCGGATTTAGCCAACCGATTAGAAAAACTTGTTTCTGCTTTTCCCTTTGACTTTGTGATTGCGTCTTCCCATCTATTAGACAATTATGATCCGTATTATCCAGACTATTGGGACAGCATTCACAACAATACCGAATACGGAATACGAAGATATTTTCAATCGATTCGCGAAAATGTAGAAGCTTTTCAAAATTTTGATGTATATGGACATTTAGATTATATTGTCCGTTATGCACCAGACAAAAATTTTGTCTATGATCCTGCTTGTTTTCAGGAGGAAGTGGATGCTTTATTAAAAGCAATCATTCAAGCTGGCAAAGGAATTGAAGTAAATACAGCTGGTTTAAAATACGGTTTGCCATTTGCACACCCGAAAGAAGAAATATTAAAACGTTTTTTTGCCTTAGGTGGCACCTATTTTACAGTAGGCTCCGATGCACACAAACCAGAACATCTGGCATATGATTTTTCGAAAGAAGCAGAACGATTAGAAGCTTTACAAATTTCTTCTTACTATAGAATATTTGAAAATAGAAAACCTATGATACCATAATTTTTTCGTTAATGTCCAGATGGTGTGTCTACATATACCTGACATTATGTGAATAACACTATGAACCGCATGAGGTTTTCCATATTTTAACAAAGGGAAAGGAACTCTATTATGTTTCTTTCCCTTCTTTTTCTCTATACTATAAAACAAAAAAACAAATTATTTCTAATCCTACTGCTATCGTTGCAGTATATCCCAATACAGCATTGGTTATTCCATCTGCCTTACATAAGTGCAAGCAAATCCCTTTCTTCTTTGGATAAAATAATTGTATTTTCTTTTTATTAAATAAATCTAGCAAAATATGCGTACAATATCCCACAAAAAAATATGGTGCTATAACTGGAACTGCAATCCAAACAGCCGCCGTTATTGTGAGCATCCCAAAAAGGGAATGCATAAATGTTCGATGTGGCTTTTCCTTTCCATAGAGACACAATCCCATAAAGGCAAACACACCTATCAATATTCTCAAATAGGAGCTATTATTTCGAATAGCATTACAGATTCCCATATTCATCTTGTTATCCATAAACAAAATACATAGGACGATTGCAACTGCAGTTGTAGCAATCCGATCTGCATCTTTATGACTCTTTGAAGTTGCGCTATCTATATCTGCAATTTCTGATCCGATTGCTCCAGCGGCAAGTGACATAATAAATGTCGCACAGTCTCTCGGCTGAAAAACAGCTACTGTTACTGCACACCCTACCATCACATGGGTATGTCTTAACATCTTTTCATTCCTCTTCTCTTTTGTAAGCTATTTCTATTATAATTTTATAACCCTTACCGGTATCGGCGGATGGTTTTGTCTGTTGTAATATTCTGTAACTAACACTAAATATTTTTTCTGGTCTAATTGCTTTAACCAAGACAAAACAGCATCCTTTTCCTCAAATCCACTATCGCCACCACTATAAATCGTAACACTTAAAAGGCCATTCTTTTTTAAAAGATTTAATGCAACCTGCATTGCCTCAATACTACTTTTTGCATGAGTTGCCTTTGCATGATCTCCTCCAGGCAAATACCCAAGATTGAAAACAATACAGTCCACTGTGTTTTCTTTCGCATATGCTGCCATATGTATATGGGAATCTAAAATGACCTCTGCCCGTCCAGACATTCCTTGCCCCTCTAACTTCTTTTTCGTATTTTCAATCGCACGTTCTTGGATGTCGAATGCAATTACATGTCCCTGTTCACCAACCAATTTTGTCAAATAAAGAGTATCCTTTCCATTTCCTGCTGTTGCATCTATACATATACTACCTTCCTTAACATATTCTTTCATATATGCATGTACAAATTCTGAAACTGCATATCCCACTCTACTCCACTCCCTTATCATAAAACATTTTTAAGTGTTTGCAAAACTCTATTTACTCTATAGGAAAATACTCCTATAGAGCAATTAGCTTCACTTTGTTTTGTCTTCACTTGTCTAAATCATTACATATTTTGTCTTCAATCTTCTCTTAGAGCTAAATCCTGATTGATCAATTCCAGATAATGTAGCATTACTCCATCATAAGTGGATATTTGAAAGTTTTGTTCCAGCTCATCAAATCGAAAGCTTTTACGACCACCCTGCTTTGCCCGATCCCAAAATTCCTTCAATTTCTGATACGTTAGATAATAAAATACTTCTTGCTGTTTAAAATAAATTAAAATAAATGCAATTCCCTCTTGTTTTTCAAATTCCTCCATAAAACAAATTTGATGTTCATGGACATTTGCCAACGGAAAGGTATCTGTAGCACATTCCTTGGCATCAAAACAAACAGGAATCCCCTGTACCACACCAATATAATCTACCGTACTTTTTTGGTCAAAATATGCCAAAGTAATATGACGGCTGTTTGGATCAATTTCTATTGGCTTAATGGGGGTAGGAATTTTTTGTATCAAAGCCAATCCGTTTTTACGATATTTTTCATTTGTATGATTTATCATTTCCTCTAATAGAGATCCTCGCAATCCCCTACTATTCCATGATGGCATTCCTATTCCTCCATATTTTCTCTCATGCAACTCACGTGTCTAACGTTGGATGCTTCTTGTCTAAGACAACAAGATTCTATCTGCCTATCCCTTTAGGGAACACAAGATTTCTGACTTTTGCAAAAACAATAAAAGCTATTGCTCTAAATGTAACTCTTTCTTTAATTTTCTAAAATACTCCGGAACAGGAGCTTCTATTGTCTTACCCGATACACCTGCAAAATCCTCTTCTTGTAATTCAGGAAATACCAATCGCCACGAATGTAATACATGATGCTTTAATTTGAACTCTTTTCGCAACTTCTTATTCATTGGCACATCGCCATATTTTCCATCCCCAATAATCGGATGTCCAATACTTTGCAAATGTGCACGAATTTGATGAGATTTTCCAGTTAAAAGTTTTACTTTTAATAATGTATAGTCATCATTCAATACAATGGGCTCATACTCTGTTTTGATATAATCTGCTCCCTCACTTGGCTCTTTTGTAATTTGTACCTTATTATGGTTTCTATTTTTCACTAAATACCCTTCAATGCATTGAGATTTCGTTATTTTTCCCTTTACTATACATTGATAATATTTATCAATATTTCGTGTCTTTAATAATTCCGACATTTTCTGCAGACCTAACAATGTTTTTCCTGCAATAATAATTCCGCTTGTGTTTCGATCTAATCGATTACAAACACCCGGATGAAAACTCTTTAATTGTTCCTTTGTAATCTGACCACTCTCCAGCAAGTAAGAGATAATATGCTCAATAATAGAAACGTCTTCCTTTTTTGCTTTTTGTGAAAGCATACCTACCGGTTTATTTATAATCAGCAAGTTTTGATCTTCAAATAAAATATCTAATTTTTCTCCCTTTTCAATCGTCTTTACTTCCTCACTGAAATTTGAAATTGTTTCATCTGACAAATAAAGTGTAATTTCATCTCCTGCCTGCAATCGCTCCGAACCATCCGCTTTTACGTTATTCAATTTAATATTTTTTTTTCGAAGCATCTTATAAAAAAAGCTTTTTGGTGCCTTTGCCATATATTTTCCTAAAAACTTATCAAATCTTTGACCAGCTTCTTTTTCTGTTACAATAACTTTTTGCATGTTCTCCTCTTTTCCATTTTGCTCTTTCCGTTATACAAAAAGTGATAAAATATAGTTTTCCACTTTTTCTTTTTCTTCTTGCTTTATTTCCTTTTCTCTTGCATTTTTTACATCCTGCAAAAAGGAATTCACATTTTTATGAATTTTAACCTGATATAAATCACTCCAATTATTTACTCCACTTCGTAAATATTTTTGAATTTCCTCCGCATTCTGTTTTTCATTTACTATTACACCAAATACATATCCATTTCCCATGACCAGAAAATCTAATCCCATAGACTTTTCTGTAGATGTAATCACCACATCTGATAAAAGCTTTGCCTCCGTTGCAACTGTACTCTTAACTTTTTCATACGCATCTCGGCTTGGTGTCTTATATGGAAAAAATACAACAAATTCAACAAAGGCTCTCGCCCAGGGCAATACAAACAAGATTGCAACAATTGTAAATATATTCTGATAAGACATTTTATTTAAAAATAAGCCAATGATAAAGATAGCTGCTGCAATTCCAATATAAATTAACATTTTTATAATATCCAGTTTCTTGGATTTTGTTATATATCCATATTCTCCCTTTGTTTTTTTTAACATTTTATTTCCTCACTTACTTTTTCTTATGCACATTTCGAATTGCCTTTTTCTTTTTTGAAGCATTTTTATTCGTAGCACCTATTCGTGTGTTATTTCTACCTTGCGCAACATTTCGCTTTCCCTGCTCCTGTTTTGCATATTTCTTTTTATTTGCACTTTTGTACTGCTTTCCATTTGTGCCTGCCTCTGAAAGCAACTTCTTTTCCTTGGCTGTCCGCCTTGGTCGCACCAAACATTGGGAATCAAAACCAATCAAATCTGTACGGTGTGCTATATGCAATGCCTCAACTACTAAATCATAATTCTGCGGGTTACGATATTGTATCAATGCGCGTTGCATTTCCTTTTCATGTTGCTTTCTTGGCACATAAACCGGTTTCATATTTCGCGGATCAAGACCTGTATAATACATGCAGGTAGAAATCGTAGATGGTGTTGGATAAAAATCCTGCACCTGTTCTGGCATATATCCCAAATCTCTTATATATTCTGCTAACGCAACCGCTTCCTTCATCGTAGACCCCGGATGTGATGACATCAAATACGGCACAACATATTGGTCTTTTCCAACTAATTTATTCGTCTTTTTATACTTTTGTATAAACTTTTCATAAACAACATTTCCAGGTTTTCCCATCAATTGCAATACACTATCACATATATGCTCCGGTGCAACCTTTAACTGTCCGCTTACATGATACTTACAAAGTTCCTTCATAAAGGTATCATCTTTATCATAAATCAAGTAATCGAAACGTATTCCCGAACGAATAAACACTTTCTTAACCTTTGGTAATTTACGAAGCTTCCGTAATAAACTTAGGTAATCCTTGTGATCAATTTTTAAATTTTTACACGGTTTTGGAAACAGGCACTGTTTTCCAATACATACGCCTTTTGTCTTTTGCTTTTCACAAGCAGTATCCCTAAAGTTTGCAGTAGGTCCACCTACATCATTGATATATCCCTTAAAGTCAGACTCTTGCGTAATCAATGCTGCCTCTTCAACAATAGATTCATGACTTCGACATTGTATCATACGCCCCTGGTGAAAAGTCAACGCACAAAAACTACATCCACCAAAACAGCCTCTATTACTAACAAGACTGAATTTTAATTCCTTAATTGCCGGAATGCCGCCATCCTTTTCATAAACTGGATGATAATTTCGCATATATGGTAATGCATATACGGAATCCATCTCATCTTCCGTCAATGGCATAGCAGGTGGATTTTGTACTACAAATTCCTTTTCTTTGTATTGTTCGACTAATATTTTTGCAGAAAACGGATCTGTATTACAATATTGTTTATAAAAACTTTCTGCATAAGTTTTTTTATCTGCTACAATCTCTGGAAAAGTTGGTAACTGTATTGCATCATAAAGATTTTCCAAGGTATTCGTACGATATACCGTTCCTCTTATAAATGTGATATCTTTAACGTCAATTCCACTATCCAATGCCTCCGCAATTTCAACAATAGAATGTTCTCCCATTCCATAAGATAAAAGATCTGCACCAGAATCTAACAAGATAGAGCGTTTTACTTTATCACTCCAGTAATCATAATGTCCTAACCGGCGTAGGCTTGCCTCAATTCCTCCAATAATGATCGGCACATGTTTGTAAGCTTTTCGAATTAAATTTCCATATACGATCGTTGCTCGGTCCGGACGTTTTCCCATAACACCACCTGGAGAATAGTTATCAAAACGACGATGCTTTTTGTTTACCGTATAATGATTTACCATCGTATCCATATTTCCTGCACACACCAAAAAACCTAATCTTGGTCGTCCCAAAACTTTAACCGAATTCTCATCCTTCCAATCCGGTTGTGCAATAATCCCTACTTTAAATCCCCGACTCTCTAAAACTCTACTTATAATGGCTGGTCCAAAAGAATGATGATCCACATACGCATCACCAATCACATAAACGAAATCGCATTGTTCCCAGCCACGTTTTTTCATATCTTCCTTTGAAATTGGCAAAAAGTCTTTCATCTTTATCACCCATTGTATCTTTCTAAAAAACTATCGTTACTGTCCACAGGGTTTTACTAGTAAAATATTAGCAACTGGTCTACATCAACTCAGAATAATCATGAATATAGTAATCTGCCAGTTTCTTTTTTTCTATATCTTGTTCTTTGGAATACTTATCATACACTGCACAAGTTTCCATCCCTGCATTCTTTCCAGCTAATACTCCCATTACAATGTCTTCAAATACAAGACAGCTTTCCGGTTTCACATCTAAATCTTTTGCAACAAGTAAGTAAATGTCTGGCGAAGGTTTTCCTTTCCCTACTTCATCCGCTGTATGAACCGAGTCAAAATACTTTAATACTCCATTGGCATGTAAAGTTGCTTCTACCAAAACATGTGAATTGCTGCTTGCAATTCCAGTTTTGATACCAGACTTCTTTAGCTGTTTTAAGAATGTTTCTACTCCTGGTTTTAGCTTAACTTTATTGACATAACAATCCATAGCCATTTTATTCCATATCGTCATAAGTTCCTCTGGCGACTCAGGTAATTGAAAACGATTTTTTATATGAACTGCCGATTCTGAGAAACTTTTTCCGTCTAATTCCGTTTGTAGATCATCTGGCAAAGCAATACCACGTTCTCCTAAAAATTCAATGTCAATTTCCGGCCAAACCCACATAGAATCTACCACAGTCCCATCCAAATCAAAAATTACTGCTTCCTTTTCTCTCCACATTGTACTTTATTTTCCCTTCTTCAGATTGTCTATTTCACTTTCTGTTAATGTTCTCCATTCTCCAGGCTGCAAATTTTCATCCAACTGTAATGTTCCCATGGATATACGTTTTAAATATGTAACTTTCTTTCCGACGGCCTCAAACATACGTTTCACCTGATGAAACTTTCCTTCACATATCTCAACCAAAATTTCTGAACAATCTCCTTGTACTAAAATTTTCAACGTAGCAGGCATTGTAGTAAAATCGCCCAAATCCAAACCTTTTTGAAAGGCTTTTATATCCTCATCCGTAACCTTTCCAGCAATCTTAGCATAATATACCTTTTTTACATGCTTTTTCGGTGACAATAGTTCATGTGCTAACGTTCCATCATTTGTAATAAGTAATAATCCCTCTGTATCTTTATCCAATCTGCCTACTGGAAATAACTGCCTTTTAATAGGAGAATCGACTAAATCTAAAACCGTCTTATGTTCCCTGTCCTCTGTAGCTGTAACAAATCCCTGTGGTTTGTATAGCATATAATACTGTAAATTCAAAAACTGTATTGATTTCCCATCAACAGAAACACAATCTTTTTTTTCGTCTACTTTTTGCTCTGGTTTCTTTATTATTTCACCATTTATAGCCACTTTACCTTGACGAATACAGTCTTTCACCTGACTTCTGGTTCCAACACCCATATTAGCAAGAAATTTATCTAATCTCATTTTTTAGAACATCCTCCATCCAGAATGATACTTATTTTTTAATTTTCCTTTGTTTGCCTTTGCCCAACCAAGCGGAAAACCATCTACACAGATTAAAAATAATCCAGTTGCATCATTGTCTGAAAATTCCAAAGTTTCTCCTTTTAAATATTTCCGAACGTTTATATCATCGCTGGAAAAATTTACCGTCTGGTCATATTCTTCTATTTTTAATGCCATTGCAAGCGATTGGCTCGGCTCAAAGCGATTTTTCTTTAAATCACCCAAATATAAACCACTTCGTAACACACGATAGCCTTTCATATCAATATCTGCATCAGGCAAACAAAATAGTTTTTCCTTTACCTGTACACAATTTTCTAATGGTAATTCCATCGTTACATGAGAGAAAAACTCTGCTGCCTCTTCTGGCATCACAAACTTCTTTTTCCCAAGGAAATTTGCCTTTCTCCCTTCCTCTCCTTGTTTTGAAAGTAAGGAAATAAAATGTCCTTCTCCCTGCAATTTGTGTGGCCACAGTCGAATACAATCTTTTAATTCTTCTGGTCCATCCACCCATTCTGGGTGTCCTGGTGCAAATTCATGCCAAACTTTTTGGGGCCGTTCAATGGTAAAATCTTCATTTTTTGATAATAAATACTTCATACTGCCTTCGTCTTCTTCTGGAGAAAACGTACAAGTGGAATATAATATTTTACCACCTGGTTTTAACATTTTCACGGCACTGTCAATAATGCCTTTTTGCAATTTTTCAAAAAACTCTACACCATGTTCCTCCCAGCTCTTCACCATAGAAGGTTCTTTTCGAAACATTCCCTCTCCAGAACAAGGTGCATCAATTAAAATTTTATCAAAATATCCCGCAAATTTTGCTACTAATTTTTCTGGTATTTCACTAACAACATAGGCATTTTTTACACCCATCAGTTCTATATTTTTCAACAAAGCTTTTGCACGAGAATTGCTTATATCATTGGATACTAATACGCCTTTCCCTTTTAATTTAGCTGCCAACTCTGTACTTTTTCCTCCAGGTGCTGCACAAACATCCAATACACAATCTCCCGCTTCTACTGGAAGCAACTGTGCCGGCGTCATTGCTGATGGTTCCTGAATATAGTATAATCCTGCATAATAATATGGATGCTTTGCCGGTTGCACATCATCCTCATAATAATACCCATTCTCTGTCCATGGTATCTTTTTCAAAGAAAATGGCGAAATCTTTTCAAATTCTTCTGGCGAAATTTTTAATGTATTCACACGAAGTCCTCTAACATTTTTTTGTTCAAAGCTTTTTAAATATTCCTGATATTCCTCTTCCCCAAGCAATACTTTCATTCGTTCTGTATATTTCTCTGGTAAACGCAATTTTTCTCCATCCTTTTCTCTAGCTTAGCCTTTTTACATAGAATGAGGCTGTTGCATATACAACAACCCCATACACCATCCAATCTGGCATTTTATTCTTTTTCTATAGTTCAACGATTAATAAATCTGTTGCGCTCGATAACTTTCTGATACAATATCCAATTCCTGTCCAAAATGTTCCATCTTACTTATATCGTCTTCTCTATAAATAGAAAGAAATTCATCTTGAATTTTTAAAACCTCTCTTTTATTTGCAACTTTATACAAATTTTCAATATTGGCTAAAATATTTGACACCAGTTGTGTCTTATGTTGGTAATAATTTTGTGCCGCCATAATTTCTTTTCGTACAACTGACATTTCATCGTCCAACGTAACAATCGCCTCTGCTGATGTCAACAATTTTTCTTTTACATGTTCCGGCATATTTCCTTTGTATTTATACTGTAAGGAATGCTCTACTGTAGCCCAGAAATTCATAGCCAATGTACGCACCTGTATCTCAGCTTTTAATTTTCTTGGACCCTGTAAAGACTGCACTGTATATTCAATAATCAAATGATAACTACGATATCCACTTTTTTTACTTTTTGTTATGTAATCCTTTTCTTCAATAATTTTCATATCCGAACGCTTCCGTAAAATTTCCACTACTTTGTCAATATCCTCTACGAAACGACATATAATTCGGACACCAGCTATATCATCAAGCTTATTTTCAATATCTTCCAACTCAATATGTTTGCGCTGTGCTTTTTCTAAGATACTGGATATTCTTTTTACTCGACCATTGACAGATTCAATAGGTGAGTATTCTCCATCATATTCATATTCATTTTTTATATGATTTAACTTTACGATCAATTCATCTACCGCTAAAGAATACGGTTCAAGTATTTTTCTCCATAATTGTAACTCCATATTTTACCTCCCTATCCGCTTTCACTTTCTTTGATGTACGGACAAACATCTAGTAAAAAAGGGCAATCTCTATTCTTTTATTATACCATATTTTCTGTTTCATGTGTACAAATTTTTCTATTCATTTCTCTTTTCTTTCTTATCTGTGTTACAGTTTACTGGCAATGTTACGCATGAAAAACTGCACACGATAGACTTTCCTACGGTATTTTCGATCCCAAAAATATCTATGCCTTTTTTACGCACTCTATTATTTTATGCAGCTTATTCTAAAAATATTCGTAACTATTCCTTTTCCTATTATTTCCAATACTTTAACATTTGATATGGATTAATACTTTTCTCTTCTTTTCCAAACGTGACATAAATTCCAAAATGTAAGTGAACAGGAAATTTTCCTACCGTACCCTCTTTCCCATATCCACTATCTCCCATTGTTCCAAGCATTTGTCCTACCCGTACTTTCGTTCCTTTTTGTATTCCTTCTGCATAAGAGTAAAGGTGTGCATAATAAAAATACACACCATGCTCACTACGCACCCCAATTCGATATCCGCCCAAAGGCAACCATCCAACTTTTTCCACGATTCCGTCTGACACACTCACTATCGTCAGTTTTCCCCGCTTATTTTCCTTTGCCATTATATCAATACCTTCATGTACGCGTTTTCCACCATAGGTTCTTGCATTCCACCATGAGTTTTCAAATGCAACAGCATTTTTTTGCAATACTGGAAATCCTTGCATATCTTCTAAAATATCTGCTGCCTTAGAAGCATACTTTCTATCATATTTTTTTACAAACATGGCACAACCAACCCGCCCTAATTTGTTGTAACCTTTTATACAATTTACAGATATAGGAACTTTTCTAAATTCTTCTTCCGACACACTTCGATATTGCCCTGTTTCTATCGCTAACGCACATAGATTTCCTAAAAAATAAAGCAAAACTAAAATAATAAGATAACTCCAAAAATAATAGGATAGCTTCTTATGATTTTTATATTTTCTATTTTTTGGCATGGTTTATAAAACCTCTATTATCTTTGCTCTTCTTATTTTATCACGCTTGTATCACCTTTATTCCTATTTTTCGCATATTTCCTTTAAGATACCTAATACAAATTGATACACACGTTGTGTAGAAGATATCACAAGACGCTCCTTTGGTGTATGAATATCATAAATATCCGGTCCAATAGAAACCATATCTAAATTTTTATTTTTATCTGCTAAAATTCCACATTCTAAACCTGCATGAATTGCTTCAATCTTAGGTTCCTCTCCGTATTGCTCTTTATATACCTTTATACACAACTCACGTAATGGAGAATCTGCACGATACTCCCATGCGGGATACTCACTTTTCTTTTCAAAATTCCCCCCAGTAAGTTGTATCAATTGTTTCATCTTTTCTCCTAAATATTGCTTATAGCTTTGCACCGAACTTCGAATGGAAAATGATAAAAATAGGTCTTTCTCATCCGTTCTACAAATTCCCAGGTTTAAAGAACTTTCTACTAAACCAGAAATAGCCGCACTCATTTTTTGCACTCCATTGGGAGACAATTGGAAGAACAACAAAATATTTTCTTTTACTTTTTTTGAAAATACCTTTCTTTCCTGCACCCCCTTTTCTAAACATAGCATTTCTGCATTTGGCTCGCTTGCAGCAACTTCTTTTTTTAGATTTCCTACTACCACTATAAACTGCTTTTCAAAAGCTTCTACATCAGTTACTAAAACATCTGCCACTGCATCGCGTGGTATCGCATTATCCTTTAATCCACCATCGATTGTAATAATATCAAACTCTACTTTTTCATTTTTCAATTCATTTAAAATTCTTCCTAAAAGCAGTACCGCATTCTCTCTATTTTTATCTATTTCTGTTCCAGAATGTCCCCCCTGTAAACCAGATACTTTTAGTTCAATGACAGTTCCTTTCTTTTCTTCTCTGTTTAATGGATACGTTCCATTCACAGACATCCCACCTGCGCAACTTGTTAAAATGGTTCCTTCTTCTTCTGAATCAATATTAATAAACCATGTTCCCTTCAGCTTTGAAACATCCAATCCAATTGCTCCATCCATTCCAGTCTCCTCATCCGTGGTGATCACTGCCTCTATTGCCGGATGTACAATTGTATCATTATCTAAAATTGCAAGTGCATAAGCCACTGCAATTCCATCATCTCCTCCTAGTGTTGTACCTTTCGCATAGACATAATCTCCATCTATCTGAAGATCTAATGGTTCTGTAAGGAAATCATGTTTACAATTGATCTCTTTTTCACATACCATATCCATATGTCCTTGTAAAATTACAGTAGGCTTGTTTTCATACCCTTTACTAGCTTTCTTGCGAATAATCACATTTTCCTGTTGGTCCTGCTCATATTCCAACTGATGTTTTCTTGCAAAGTCGACCAAATAATTACTAATAGCAGTATTATTTCCAGAACCTCTTGGAATACGACTGATTTCTTCAAAATACGTAAATACCTTCGTATCATCAATTTTTTCTAACATTCTAAAAACCTCCTTATTTCTAACATTCACAAAGAAAGACGACCAAAATGCTATTACCAAAGAACCAGTTACCGTAGACTTTTATACGATATTTTTGTAGCAAAATACCTACACATGAACAATGGCAATAACCAAATGGTCTAAAAAGTAATATATTTTAGTAATAAGACAAAAGGTCGCCTGTGATAGTATTCGCAAACGACCTTACAATGATTCCGCTCAATAAAAGCAGGAACCGTATTCTATTCTCTTTAGTTCTTAAAGCTATGAATTGGCGCTGGAATTCTTCCACCACGATTAATAAAATCATCGCTTGAGAATTGATTTACTGGCATAATTGGTGCATAACCCAATAAGCCACCAAATTCAACCGTTTCTCCTACTCCCTTTCCAATAACAGGAATAATACGAACTGCTGTTGTCTTTTGATTTACCATACCAATAGCCATCTCGTCCGCAATGATACCAGAAATGGTAGTTGCCTTTGTATCTCCTGGAATTGCTATCATATCCAATCCAACAGAACATACACAAGTCATTGCTTCTAATTTTTCTAATGTAAGTGCTCCATCTACTACTGCATCAATCATACCCTGATCTTCACTAACTGGAATAAATGCTCCACTTAATCCTCCTACATAGGAAGATGCCATTACTCCGCCTTTTTTCACTTGATCATTTAACATAGCAAGTGCTGCTGTTGTACCCGGTGCTCCTGCACGCTCTAATCCCATAACTTCAAAAATCTCAGCAATACTATCTCCTATTGCAGGTGTTGGTGCTAAAGATAAATCAATGATTCCAAATGGAATCCCTAATCTCTTAGATGCTTCTGAAGCAATCAATTGTCCTACTCTTGTGATCTTAAATGCCGTTTTCTTTACTGTCTCACATAGTGTACCAAAATCAGCACCCTTCGCTGTCTCTAATGCAGATTTTACAACACCAGGGCCACTAACTCCTACATTAATAATAGCATCCGCCTCTGTTACACCATGAAATGCTCCTGCCATAAATGGATTATCATCTGGTGCGTTGCATAATACAACAAGCTTTGCACAACCGATTGAATCATTTTCTTTTGTCAAATCCGCGGTATCTAAAATAATTTCACCTAAAAGTTTTACTGCATCCATGTTAATTCCTGTCTTACTAGAACCAACATTAATAGAACTACAAATAAAGTCTGTTTCCTTCATTGCCTGTGGAATAGAACGAATTAAATATTCATCGCTCTTTGTCATTCCCTTTGAAACTAAGGCAGAATAACCACCAATGAAATTTACACCTACCTTTTTTGCGGCTCGGTCTAATGCTTTCGCAAGGATAACATAATCCTCCGGGCATTTGCAAGCACGAGCACCTACTAAAGAAATAGGAGTAATAGATATTCTCTTATTAACGATTGGAATACCAAATTCTTTTTCAAGATCCTGTCCGGTAGAAACTAAATCTTTTGCAACTGTTGTAATTTTATTATAAATATTTTCTGCAACTACATTTACATCTGAATCTGCACAATCTAATAAACTAATTCCTAATGTAATAGTTCTTACATCAAGATTCTGTTTCTCAATCATCTTATTTGTTTCTAAAACTTCACTAATATTAATCATGCTATACATTATCCTTTCCGTATTTTATAAACGATGCATTTTATTGAAAATATCTTCACGCTGAATCTTAATAATGCAGCCAATCTCCTCTCCAACTTTTTCCAAGTCTTCTGAAAGTGTTGTAAAATCTTTATCTGTTGCACTAATATCTGTAATCATCATCATATTAAAATAACCCTGTACAATAGTTTGCGAAATATCCAAAATGTTTACTTTACTCTCTGACAAGTAAGTACAAACCTTTGCAATAATACCTACACTATCTTTTCCTACTACAGTTATAATTGTTTTTTTCATAAATTTATCCTCCTAAAATAACAGATTTTTATCTGAATTTTGCATTACACTATGATGACAAGGTTATCCATTTCCCAAAAGTATCGCATTTCTGCAAAAGTATGCGATTCTTTTCGTCAATCGGATATTCGCAATCCGCTCTGCTACTTGCTCATAACACGATTCGCTGCTATCGTAGCAAATCAGAAGGGTCTTGTACCCCTCCTGATACAAGCCAGTCTCCACCCGCCACTTATTGCTCTGCGCAATAGAAGTGGTGGACTTTCTTGAGCATGTAAAAAGCACCTTTAATTTATGTCTAAGGCTCCATTCTTTAGTAGTATACACTACTTTTATCTATATTTCAAATAAAGATGTTGCCTGAAAACATTTTGCTACCGAAAGAAAGTCTGCCTTGCAAGAAACTCCCTTTTCCTCCAACTCACACTTAACAGTTTCGTATGCTAAATCCGGGAAATTATTATCTTTACTCAAATGTCCCAAAATAATATGTTTCATTTTATCATTTACAATATCGCACAATAAATTTGCCGAAACCATGTTCGATAAATGTCCTTTTCTACCCAAAATTCGCTGTTTTAACAAATAAGGATACGGTCCAACCTGTAACATATTGACGTCGTGGTTTGCTTCAATTAGCAATATTTCAGAATTTTTCAAGTGTTCCAAAGTATATGCATCATATGTACCTAAATCTGTTGCCACACCCATTTTATGTCCATCCTGCTCAAATGTATAGGCAACAGGATTTACTGCATCATGTGAAATTGAAAAAGGACAAATCTCCATATCCTTTACGGTCAATCTTTTATCCGGCTCAATATAATGTAATAATTCTTCTGGAATCTTCCCTACGTTTTTTGTACGCAGCATTGCATAAATAGTTTCCACTGTAGAATAAATGGGAATATGATAACGCCTTGCCATAACACCTACTCCGGCAATATGATCTCCATGCTCATGTGTTACAAAAATACCATCCAACTTAGAAGCATCAACATCAATAGCCGACAAACCTTCTTCAATTTTTTTTCCACTGATTCCGGCATCTACCAAAAGGTTTGTATCTTTTCCTCCCACATAAATACAATTACCATCACTTCCACTTGAGATACTACATAATTTCAATTTATTTCCTCTTTTCTACTCAAACTCAACTCCACAAAACACAACCTTTTTCTATCCATCCTAACAGCTATGCATCTTTATTCCTTCCAATACAATTCTACTTGTTCGCCATCCCTAATTGGAGTAGAAAAAGTAGCCTCCAAACCATTCACCGTCATAATAATAGAAGAACCACCAGCTGTGCTTGTATCAAAAGGATAAAAATCCAAAATATCTACAAAGATATAGGATGCCTTACCAGATAATGTCACTTGTGTTCCATTTACTAAAATATGAATATCCTTTCTGTTCTGTTCCTCTGCTGCTATTTTTCCTTGATCAGATTGCTTTTGTCCCTCAGCCTTCGTTTTTGATTCACTTAGCTCTTTTCCTATGTTTTCGGAAACTTTTTTATCCTCTGTCTGCAATGTATGTTCCGATTCAGAATGCAATTCCTCTCCTTCATTCATTACTTCTTCTTCGTTCTCCCATTCACAAGTAACCGAAAATCCATCATAAATTCGATCATCTATTTCTGCTTCTTTTCCATTGATATAGAAATAGTCCGGAGCAGGCATATCCATTACTTCCATTACCTCTTCAATGGTATAATAATCCAAAATATCTATCCTGTCATTTTCTATTATTTCATAACTTTCCAATGCCACTGTACCATTGACTTTTACCATTCTTGGACAAGCAATTTTTTTCCCATTAACACTTAATTCAATATTTCCTTTTCTCTTATATTCTGGAAGTTCTCCTACTGTACCATGTGCAGGACTACCTTCTGTAGAGGAAATGATTTCAATAATATCATTCACAGATATTTTCGTATTTAAACTTTCCTCTTTTCCGTTTACTGTAATCTTTGCACCATCTCCTGCTTCTCCACGAAGCAGTCTTGATTCGTTATTTACATAATATGGTATTGTTTTTCCTCTCTTCGGAAATAAATTTTCTTTTGGAAAACCAATTTGAATTGCTGCATCCATAACAGTTAGCCGATTATTATCATATAATTTTATCTGTGTTCCATTTACAGAAACCATAATAAAATTAGTGTTTTTTGCTAAATGGCTAAGGCATATACCAATTGGAGTAACCAATGTAGAATCCAAGTTAATATCCTTTTGTTCAAAATGGATATTAACAAACACTTCTTCTCCGCGCACTGCAACTCGTTCTTTTGGTAAATCTAAATGTTCGGCCAAACTTGACGCAAAGTTAGGTAATTTTCCACCGCCTCCCACAATAAATACTGCACTTACTGGAACACCCCCATTTAATTCCTTAATGTGTTCTGCTACTTTTTGTGTTGTATTTGATATCGTATCTTCCAAACCTTCCAAAACTTCTTCTGGTGTTACCGTATGAGCAATTCCCATAATATCTTTATACTCAATTTTCCCCCCAGAAAAACAGCCTATTTTTATATTCTCTGCTGTGGAGAAATCAACAAGATAACGTTTTGCAATTTCTTCTGTAAAGCTATCACCTGCTGTTGGTATCATTCCATAACCAATGATACTTCCATCCTTTGTAATAGAAATATCAGAAGTTCCTGCCCCAACATCCACAAGTGCAATATTTAGTAAACGGAAATTTACTGGTATTGCAAGCTCACTTGCTGCAATTGGTTCTAACGTTAGGTTACTTACTTTCAAACCAGATTTTTCTACTGCTGCATACAACGATTGAATCACCTCATCTGGCAAAAAAGTTGCCAAAAAATCAGCTGAAATCTTCTTTCCTTTATGCCCCTTTAAACTTAGCATAATATAATCATTCAAATAATAATGTATTACTGTAGAACCAACACAATACATATGTATTTGCTGATTCATTTCTGATTGTAAGGATGCGTATGCCTGTTCCATTCCAATTAATTCTAATGTATGAATTTGCTCTTCGTCAATAATACGTTCCTCTTCAAATTCATAATCAGCACGTACATTTACTGTCTTAAGTACACGTCCAGCTGCTGCAATACATACATTTTCCAACTTATATTGCAACAACTGTTCCAGTTCATTTTTCACTTGTAAAATGGTTTCTGCAACTTTATCTATATCATGAATCTGCCCATCTAACATAGAACGTGTTTCATGCATACGCACTACTTGCCCCACTACACGAAAGTTTTTTTCGTCTTCTCTATATCCTACCGTTCCTACAATACTTCTTGTCCCTATATCCAAACCAAATATATAATGTTCCGGACACTTTGTATATTCTGCCACAAAAACTCCTCCAAACACTCTGTATCTATTTCATACTCTTATCTTATAAGGTTGGGGTCAAAAGGCATTTTACCCCTTAATCAAGCAAATATTCACAATCCGCTCTGCTACTTGATTGTGTTAAACTAATATCCTAATCTGCACACCATTATAACATATTTTATTTTTCTATACTAGTAATTTTTGTAGTTGCTCCACAAGCAACGTCTTATCTCCATTATTGTCTATCACATGTTTACATTGTTCCTTCATTCTATCATTACTACTTTGATGTGCCATAATTCCATCTATCTTTTCATCGGAATATCCACGATCATTTTTTAATCGTTTCCTTTTTATAGCATCCTCTGCATCCACATACCAGACTTCGTCACACATATGATCTAATCCTGTCTGAAACATAATAGCACTTTCTATAATATAATATCCAAATCTTTCTATACTCTTTTCATGTTCGATATCTTTTCGCAAATATTCCTTCACCCATGGGTGTATGATGGCATTTAACTGTTCCAGTAATTTTTTATCCAAAAAAACTTTGTCTGCAACTTTCTTGCGATCTATTTCCCCCGTGCTATCTAAAATGTCTGTCCCAAGTAGCTGTATAATTTTTTCATAACTATCTGTATTTTTTTTATATACCAAATGAGCAATCTCATCTGTCATTTGCAATTTTATTCCAAAATGTTCTTCCATGCATTTTCCAACCGTTGATTTTCCGCTTCCAACACTACCTGTTAATCCAATAATTTTCATTTGTACTTCCTCTATTTCTCTTTTCCTATCAATGTGCTTCATTCCAATTATTACCTTGTTTCACATCAATTTCCAATGGTACAGCTAACTGAACTACCTGGTCCATTTCCTCCTCTAAAATCTTTTTCACAATATCAATTTCTTCTACATGTGTTTCCACAAGTAATTCATCATGAATTTGCAATAAAAGCTGGGAACGCAATCTCTCTTTTCTAATACGATCATTTACCCGTATCATAGCCAATTTTATAATATCTGCAGCAGTTCCCTGTATTGGTGAATTCATAGCTACCCTCTCACCAAAAGAACGCTGATTAAAGTTCTTAGATAATAGTTCTGGGACCGGTCTTCGTCTTCCCATTAAAGAACAAACATATCCATTTTTTCTTCCTAATTCTACTGATTCATCTAAATATTTTTTTATACCTGGATACGTTGAAAAATATCCCTCAATATATTCCTGTGCTTCTTTTCTTGTTATATTCAAATCTTGTCCTAACCCAAAAGAACTAATACCATATACAATTCCAAAATTAACTGCCTTTGCATTGCTTCTTTGTTGCGCAGTTACCTCTTCAAATGGGGTATGAAATACCTCTGATGCTGTAATCCTATGAATATCTTTTCCTGTATTATAGGCACGAATCAAGCTTTCATCACCAGACATATGTGCCAAAACTCTTAATTCAATCTGTGAGTAATCTGCATCTAAAAATACAAAACCATCCTTTGGTATAAACACTTTTCTAATTTCCCGACCAAGTTCCATACGGATGGGAATATTTTGCAAATTGGGTTCCGTACTACTTAAACGTCCTGTTGCAGTAACTGTCTGATTGAATTTTCCATGAATGCGACCATCCTGTGGAGAAATATACTCTAATAATCCATCTGCATAAGTTGACTTTAATTTACTTACCTGCCGATATTCTAAAATATCCTTTACAATAGCATAATCCTCTTTCAAGTTTTCTAAAACTTCTGCGCTGGTAGAATAACCTGTCTTTGTTTTCTTTCCATTTGGTAAATTCATTTTTTCAAAAAGAATTGTACCAAGCTGTTTTGGCGAATTTATATTAAAGTTTTCCCCCGCCTGTTTATAGATTTTTTCTTCCAACTCTTTGATTCTAGAAACAAGACTTGTACCAAACTGAATCAATGATTCTCTATTCACACGAATACCACGCTGCTCCATTTGAAATAAAACATATAATAATGGCATTTCTACATTTTGATACAAAGGAAGCATTTCACTTTTTTCCAACTGTTCTATAAGAATTTTCGATAATATTTCCGCTATATTACTTTGATAACAACAATATGTCATTACTGCTTCTTCTTTTTCTTTTTTACATTGCCGCCAATTCTTCTTTTCCAATACTTCCTTTACAGATGGTAATTCTATATTTAAATATTCTTTTCCAAAATCCTCATACAGATAAGAATCCTGCATCGGAGCTAATAAATATTTTGCAATAGAAAGATCCCTAAAGTTTTGCATTACATGATAATTTAAAATCTGTGTATTCAAATGATATTCTTCAAATAATGCATTTGCGATATACAAAAAACGTTTTCCATCTAATACACATAATGACAAGTTATTTTCAAGCCAATGATATAATTGTAAAACAAACTTATCCTCACAAAACCACTCTTTTTCACAATCCACATAATACGTTGTTTCCTGTACCGTAATGGCAATTGCCAACAAAAACTTTTCTTTAACCTTATCAACCGATTCGAACAAAGATAGCTGTCCGGATTGTTCTACATAACAATCCTCCTTATAAAACAGTTGATGAATCCATTCATCCTCTACCAAAAAATAAAATCCTATTTCTTTTTGTTCCTTACCAGCAGATGCTACCTGTAAAAATATATTTTCGACTTCATTCCAGTTTCTTACTTTCACAAAAAAATCTTTTGTGTCTCTCAAAATCGTGTGTATATCGCACTGTTCCATGTTTATTTCATTTTCAATAACATGAGCAACATCTTTTTGTAAATTCTCAACTATGTCACCTCTTACTTGCTCAATAGATGCCATCTTCTCTATGTCAATTGTAATTTGCTTTGATTCATCTAACAATGCACACCTTTGTACCTCTTTTCCGCTCTCCATAAATTCATTTATTCTATTTTTTACTCGAATAGATGCAATCGTATCAACATTATCCATTAAAGCATTAAACGAACCATATTCTTTTAACAATTTTGATGCAGTATGCGCACCAATACTTCCATTTTCTCCTTGCCCTTTACAGGCTAATAAACCATACAAATCAGGAATCAACCGTGGCTCAATCCCATACTTTTCTACTACATCATTCTGTGAATATATTTCAAAATCATTATTTTCATTTACAAGCGAATAACATGCCACTCTTATTTTTTCTGACACAATCTGTAGCATTCGTTTATCATTTGTAAAAATAAGAATATCATCCCATTCCTCATTCTTTTGGCTCGAAACAGATGCTATATAATCCGCTGTTTTTGCTTCTTTGGCATCCACTGTAAAAATCTTTACCAAATTCAGAACTTCTTTTATTTGTTTCACTTGTTTATCATAAGAAACAGGTAGTTTATTTATACAATCCGTATCCAAAACATCATCGAATACGACCAATAAATGGGTAGGATTTTCTTTTTCAATAATATAAAAAATGCACTGCAAAAATCCATATACAGAATTCTCTTTACCATTTATACCATTGTAAAAATTTGGTATATGGTAAAATATCTCTTTTGCTAAGCTCTGTCCATCAATTATCACTAATTTCTTTTTCATCCTGCTCTCCATTCTGTCCCTTGAGACTACTTTGTTTCTTTTTATTTATTTTTTTCTTATCAATCAATACACTATTCCTGGATTGCCTATTTTGGATTTTCATCAAAATAGCATTACCTGGATTATATGTAGGCAATACTTGTTCATATTTATTTTTTTCGAATATATCTTTTTCTACAATCCATTCCTGCTCATGTGTAACTAAAACCAGTACTACTGCAATTAATGCTAACAATAAAACCATTTTAGGTGCTCTCCAAAACTTAGTATTGTCAATCTCCGCTCGTGTTCTACGTAAATGCTCCTCAAACTGACCATGCAAGTCTAAAGAACCAGTTGTATCTTCATCTAATTCCTGCAATCCGATTAATAAGATATAATAGACCTCTAACTCTTCTTTACAATCTGGACAATGATCTATATGTTCCAACACGTCTTTTGCTTCCTCAAGTGTTAATTCACTTTTAACAAAAGGAACAATCAAACTTTGTACTTCCCTGCAGTCCATTATTTTTTCCTCTTTTCTGTTCCATTTATAACATTATTATTATATCATACTATTCGCAGAAAAAACTAGCAGATTAACGTTTTTGCTCTTTAGAGTAAAACAAAAAGGCTCTCACCCTAAGATGAAAGCCTTTTCTCTGTACCTTCAAAACTACACACTGTATTCCATCCATAACCAACCCAAGTACTAAACTCGAAACTACCTCGCTAAGTGCTTGTGCATGTATCGCACATAAACGATAAAATACTATCGTTAAGTGCTCATAACTAGGTCAAGACCTCGACCTATTAGTATTGGTCAGCTACATACGTTACCGTACTTCCACCTCCAACCTATCAA
>CADABQ010000008.1:0-46647 GCA_902786205.1 uncultured Lachnospiraceae bacterium
CGTTTACGTGCGATACATGCACAAGCACTTAGCGAGGTAGTTTCGAGCTTAGTACTTGGGCTAGTTATGGATGGAATACAGTGTGTAGTTTTGAAGGTACAGAGAAAAGGTTTTCATCTTAGGATGGAAGCCTTTTTTGATTCTTATGTCTTATTTGAAACAGTTTCTCACCGTCTCATTGACAACTAAACAGTGGAACAATCTTTTAAATTTTTATTTAACAAAGATACACCTGTTGCTCGAAGAAAAGAATTATAGTTAGAAAAGATGTTTAGTGAAATTATAACGGAGTGGATTTGGGGGCTTTTTATTCTATGTATAAAATAGTGCAAAATGTAATATATCGGTTATTATTTTGAAGATGGTTTGATAATAATATAGGTAAAAGACAAGAGGTGGCTGTGGAGTGTAAAAAGTAGGAATGTAGTAAAGAGATAAGTTATATAAGATAGAGGGGATGTTTTCCTTCATGAAAAAGCTAAAATAGGCAAAAGAAAAGGATGGTTATCCGTTTAGAGAATACTTAGTATGTGTAGCAAAATGTGAGATAGTTGAAGATAATTTTTATATAAATAAAAAGCTAGTAGCACCAATAAGATGTTACCAGCTTTTTATTTTTTCTATGGTTTAACGTTATATTATTTATTATTTTGATGTTCTAATGCTGCGCCTACGAAGCCATTAAATAATGGATGAGGATGGTTTGGTCTTGATTTAAATTCTGGATGTGCCTGAGTTGCAATAAACCATGGATGAGATGGTAATTCAAACATTTCAACAATCTTTCCATTAGGAGATAAACCGCAAAGAGACAAACCTGCTTTCACTAAATCCTCGCGATAGTAATTATTTACCTCATATCTATGACGATGGCGTTCAGAAATTTCTTTTGTGCCATATAACTTGTATGCTTTACTGTTTTCATCTAAGACACAAGGATAGGCTCCAAGTCTTAAAGTACCACCAATATCTGTAACATCATTTTGATCTTCCATCAGGTTAATAACTGGATGGGAAGTAGAAGGATCTAATTCAATACTATGCGCATCTCTTAAATCTAAAACATTTCTTGCAAATTCCACAATTGCTAATTGCATACCAACACATAAACCTAAAAATGGAATGTTGTGTACACGAGCGTATTCGATTGCATGAATCTTTCCGTCCATACCACGAGTACCAAAACCACCAGGAACAAGAATACCATCTACATCGTTAAAGTAAGTAGCAGCATTTTCTCTAGTTACATCTTCAGAATTAACCCATTTAATATCAACTGTAGCATTATGAGGAATACCACCATGTTTTAATGCTTCAACAACGCTAATGTATGCATCATGTAAAGAAGTGTATTTACCGACTAATGCAACACGTACAGATTGTGTAGGATGTTTTACTGCTTCGATCATTTTTTCCCAATCTGCTAAATCAGGTGTAGGGCATTCTAAATGAAGACATTTACATGCGATATCTGCTAGATGCTCTTTTTCCATAGCCAAAGGAGCTTCATATAAAGTTTCAACGTCCAAATTCTGAATAACGTGATATTTTGATACATTACAAAATAGTGCAATTTTATCTTTTATATCATCTTCTAAAGGTACTTCTGTACGGCATACAATTATATCAGGTTGTAATCCCATTGATTGTAATTCTTTTACACTAGATTGTGTAGGTTTTGTTTTGATTTCGCCAGAGGCCTTCAAATATGGAATTAGTGTAACATGAAGTAAAATTGCATTTTCGCGCCCAACATCATGTTGAAATTGGCGAATTGCTTCTAAAAATGGTTGACTTTCAATATCACCAACAGTTCCACCAACTTCAATAATTGCAATTTGGGTATCGGTGGATGAAGTTTCATCACGATAAAAGCGTTCTTTTATCTCATTTGTGATGTGAGGGATAACCTGAACGGTACCTCCGCCAAAATCTCCTCGGCGTTCTTTTTGCAAAACGGACCAATATACTTTACCAGTTGTTACATTGGAACGTTTTGTTAAGTTTTCATCAATGAAACGTTCATAGTGTCCAAGATCCAAATCTGTTTCGGCACCATCATCCGTAACAAAAACCTCACCATGTTGAACTGGATTCATAGTTCCTGGGTCAATATTGATATAAGGATCAAATTTTTGCATTGTAACCTTATATCCTCTTGATTTCAATAAACGTCCCAATGATGCCGCTGTAATTCCTTTTCCTAAACCAGAGACAACACCACCAGTAACAAAAACGTATTTAACAGCCATATCATAGCCTCCTTTGATTGAATGATACTAACATACTTACTAAAAATATTATTATAGACTATAATTGCCTGAAAAGCAATATGAGAACGGTTGATATGATAAAAACTTTGTTATTATTTAGAAGATACACCTGTATATATGCAATATATTTGATTGTACTTGTAGATAAAATACATATTGTAGACATTCAGGAATAGCCGATAACGGCATTATGAGAAAAATGTTCAGCTAGTTTTTAAAATTTTTAATTATTTTGTATATTAGGCATTTTTGGGATGTCCTCTGAATGATAACAATTTTTGTGATTTCTTTATGAAAACTTTAGTTAAATATTGATTTATGGAAAAACTATTATTATAATAGAAATATTGAAAATATTCAGAAAATGGGATATTTTTGAAAAGAGAGTTATGTTGTTTTAGATGAGGCATGACAAGATTTGTAAGGCGATGATAGCTTGTAGGACAAATTTCATAAAATGCATGCTTCATAAAATACGATATGAGGGAGAAAAATTTAACAAACAGCAAAAAGTAATTGATAAAAGCAAGAGGAGGTCTTATGAATAACGAGAATAATCCAAATGGTTCCAATAATAACCAAAATAAAGGAAATAATAAAAACAATAAATCGGGGCTAGTTGCAGCAATCATAGCTACTATATTGGTTTTCATTTTTATTTGCTGGATACGTGGAGAAGTAGAACAAAGTTCAAAGCGTGAAATTACGTATGATGCCTTTTTGGAAAAAGTAGAAAAAAAGGAAGTAGAGAGTGTTGAGTTTTCAAATGGAAAAATTATGATTACTCCTAAGAAACAGAAAAATGCATTATATCCAATTACGTATTATACCGGTTATTTAAATGATGATAAACTGCTTACAAAATTGGATAAAGCAGGAGTAAAGTATCAGGCAAAAGTAGATGACAATAATAGTAGTATTATAGAATTTTTGCTTTTAAATGTTGTTCCATTCTTTTTAATATTTGGAACAATGTGGTTATTATTCCGGCCGATGTTTAAAGGTGGCGGAATGATGGGGGTCGGAAAGAGTAATGCAAAAGTATATGTAGAGAAAGAAACTGGAGTTACATTCCAAGATGTGGCGGGACAGGAAGAAGCAAAAGAATCTCTTCGCGAGTTAGTTGATTTCTTACACAATCCTGGGAAATATGCACAGATTGGAGCAAAATTACCAAAAGGTGCATTGCTTGTAGGACCTCCGGGAACGGGTAAAACGTTGCTTGCAAAAGCATTGGCTGGCGAGGCAAAAGTACCATTCTTTTCTATGTCTGGTTCTGATTTTGTCGAGTTATATGTTGGTGTTGGTGCATCCCGTGTACGTGATCTGTTTAAACAGGCACAGCAAAAAGCGCCATGTATTATTTTTATTGATGAGGTAGATGCGATTGGTAAAAGTCGTGATGGACACTATGGTGGAAATGATGAACGTGAACAAACATTAAATCAATTATTGTCTGAAATGGATGGATTTGATACTTCGAAAGGTTTAGTTGTTCTTGCGGCAACAAACCGGCCAGAAGTATTAGATAAGGCATTGCTTCGACCAGGACGTTTCGATCGCCGTGTGATTGTAGATAAGCCGGATTTAAAAGGTCGTGTGGATATTTTAAGAGTACATGCGAAAGATGTTATGATGGATGATTCGGTGGATTTAAATGAAATTGCATTGGCGACATCAGGAGCTGTTGGATCTGATTTAGCAAATATGATCAATGAAGCTGCAATTATGGCAGTTAAAGATGGTCGTATGTTTGTAAAACAATCAGATTTGTTTGAAGCAGTAGAAGTAGTAATTGCAGGAAAAGAGAAAAAAGATCGAATTCTTGGAAAAGAAGAAAAGAAAATTGTGGCTTATCATGAAGTTGGGCATGCGCTAGTAACAGCATTGCAAAAGGATGCAGAGCCAGTACAAAAAATTACTATAGTACCAAGAACAATGGGAGCGCTAGGGTATGTTATGCAAGTGCCGGAAGAAGAAAAATATCTTATGAGTCAGGATGAAATGATTAGTCGAATTACTACTTGTTTGGGTGGTAGAGCAGCTGAAAAGTTAGTTTTTGCATCTGTAACAACAGGAGCAGCAAACGATATTGAACAGGCAACTAAAGTTGCGAGGGCCATGGTTACGCAGTATGGTATGTCAGATAAGTTTGGTATGATAGGCTTAGAATCCATAGAGAATAGATATTTGGATGGTCGTTCTGTAATGAATTGCAGTGATGAAACAGCAGCTGAAGTGGATCATGAAGTAATGCGGATCCTAAAAGAATGTTATGAGAAGGCAGAACAGTTGTTGGCAGGAAACCGTGAAATTCTTGATAAGATTGCAGAATACCTCATAAAAGAAGAAACAATAACAGGAAAAGAGTTTATGAGAATCTTTAGAGAAATAAAAGGATTGCCGGAGCCAGATGCGTCAGATGAAGTAGAACAAACACAGTATGTGGTTGATTTAGAAAAGGAAAATAAGGATACTTCAAATAAGGAAAATTTGGAGATAGATGGTTCGGCTTCATATATCGAAGAAAATGAACCAAAAGAACCAGATACACAGAAGGAGTCTGACGAGATTGCAGTTGGAGATGGGAAAGAACAAAAAGAAGACGATAAATAAAATAAATTATTGTAAATGAATTATTGTATAGGGTAATGTTACGAAATTTCGCAAACAAAAACGGAATGTATTTACACAGGGTGCAGATAATGGTAGTATCAATAGTTAAGAGATTAAGTATGATACCGTATCCTGTTTATGTAAATAGATTCCGTTTTTTGCTCTATAGAAAGGTGTAGATTATAGAGCAAAACGCTCCACGTACGCCTCATAAATTTGTGCATATCTGACAAAAAAACATTTTGCAAAATCAGGCACAAAGAGACTCCGAGAGTACATTAGATTAGAAAGGAGGAGGAGAATGTTTGATATAGAGGAAGAATTAAAAAAACTTCCAGCACAGCCAGGTGTATATTTGATGCATGACAAATATGATCATATTATTTATGTAGGAAAAGCGGTGAGTTTAAAAAATCGTGTACGACAGTATTTTCAACAAAGTCGTAAGGTAACCGCTAAAATAGAAAGAATGATAGAAAACATAGCCTACTTTGAGTATATTGTTACAGATTCTGAGTTGGAAGCGCTTGTATTGGAGTGTAATCTGATAAAAGAATATAATCCCAAATATAATACGTTATTAAAGGATGATAAAGCATACCCATTTATTAAAGCTACAATAGGGGAAATGTATCCTCGTTTGCTTACTGTGCGACAGATGAAAAAATCAGGTAGAAAACATTCTGATAAAGTAAAATATTTTGGTCCATATACTAGTGTGGGTGCCATGAAAGATGTAATGGAATTATTACGGAAGGCTTTTCGAGTTCGGACCTGCAATCGTTCTTTGCCAAAAGATATTGGAAAAGAACGACCTTGTTTATATTATCAAATAAAACAATGTGGGGCACCGTGTCAGGGGTATATCAGTGAAGAGGAATATAAAGAAAATTTTCAAAAAGCCTTGGAAGTGTTGCAAGGAGATTATACTGGATTAATAGATATGCTTACAGTAAAAATGCAGGCAGCTTCAGAAAAGATGGAGTATGAAGATGCAGCAGAATATCGAGATTTATTGCAAAGCGTGCAGAGAATGTCACAAAAACAAAAGTTGACCAATCAGGAAATGGAAGATTGGGATATCATAGGAATTGCTCGAACACACTCGGAGGCGGTTATTCAAATTTTCTTTATGCGAAGTGGAAGAATGATAGGTAGGGAGCATTATTTTTTTGAAGACATTGTGCAAGAGGAAAATAGTGAGTTACTGGAAAACTTTGTAAAACAATTTTATGCAGGGACACCATTTATTCCAAGAGAAATTTTCTTGCCGGAGGAAGTTGCAGAGCAAGAGATTTTAGAAGCATGGCTTACAAAAATGCGAGGACAGAAGGTTACTTTTCGACTACCTAAAAAAGGAAATAAAGAACGTCTGGTAGAGTTGGCATGTAATAATGCAAGTATTGTGTTGCAAAAGGATACAGATAAAATAAAAAGGGAAAAAGAAAGAACAATTGGCGCTATGCAGCAAATTGCCAGTATATTACATTTATCAGAGATACATCGGGTAGAATCCTATGATATTTCGAATATAAGTGGCTTTCAATCCGTAGGTTCTATGGTTGTTTTTGTGGATGGAAAACCGAAAAAAAATAATTATAGAAAATTCAAAATAAAAACGATAGATGGTCCAAATGATTACGGAAGCATGAAGGAAGTTTTAACAAGACGATTTGCGCATGGCCTGAAAGAAAGGGAGAAGAAACAGGGAGAAAAGTTTAGTCAGTTTCCAGATTTATTGCTTATGGATGGAGGAAAAGGACAAGTGAATGTAGCATTGGAGGTTTTAAAGGAATTCAATTTATCTATTCCAGTATGTGGAATGGTAAAGGATGATCATCATAGAACAAGAGGACTTTATTTTAATAATGAAGAATTACCTATTGATACAAGAAGTGAAGGGTTTCATTTGATAACAAGAATACAGGATGAAACACATCGATTTGCAATTACTTTTCATAGGGCTGTTAGAAGTAAAGAACAGGTACATTCTGTGTTAGATGATATTCCTAATATTGGAGAAAAAAGAAAAAAGATACTTTTAGCAAATTTTCAATCATTAGAAGAGATAAAAAGTGCTACAATAGAAGAATTAGAGCAGCTTCCACAGATAAATCGAAAGGCTGCCGAGAGTATTTATACTTTTTTCCATTCGGAAACGATAAGAGATTGAAAAAGGTATAGTTACATGATAAAATAAAAAACAGAAACAATTGCGAAAAAGCAAGGAAATATAATAAAATCATGGGGATTGGAGGAGTGGATTTATGGGAGAAACCTATTCTGTTGGAGTAACAACTTTGATTAAAACGATGAAATTGGAAAATTGTACACCGAATGTTGTTGTGGAAAATATCAATATTACACAAACAGACATTAATCGTCCGGCATTACAATTGGCAGGGTATTTTGATTATTTTGATAATAATCGGATTCAGATTATTGGTCAGGTGGAATACTCTTATATGGAAAAAATGGGAAAAGAGTATTCTTTGGGAATGTTGGAAAAAATTATGCAAGATAAAGTACCATGTATCGTATTTTGTCGAAACCTTCCTGTGGATGATGCTATCATTACGTTAGCAGAAAAATATCAAATACCTATTTTACGTTCGAAAAAGGCAACATCTGGTTTTGTTGCAGAAGTAATACGTTGGTTGAATGTGGAACTGGGACCACGCATGACGGTACATGGTGTATTGGTCGATGTATATGGTGAAGGTGTATTGATTATGGGAGAAAGCGGAATTGGTAAAAGTGAGGCTGCGTTGGAATTGATAAAACGTGGACACAGACTTGTTTCGGATGATGTGGTAGAAATAAAACGTGTTAGTGACATTACTCTTATTGGTACAGCGCCGGATATCACAAGACATTTTATTGAATTGCGAGGTATCGGTATTATAGATGTAAAACATCTGTTTGGTGTAGAAAGTGTAAAAAATACACAGGCAATAGACTTGGTTATAAAATTGGAAGAATGGGAACGAGACAAAGAATATGATCGATTAGGTTTAGAGGAAGAACATATTGAATTTTTAGGAAACAAAGTAGTATGCCATTCTATTCCGATTCGTCCAGGACGTAATCTGGCAGTAATATGTGAAGCTGCTGCTGTAAATTATCGTCAGAAAAAGATGGGTTATAATGCAGCGCAGGAATTATATAATCGAGTAACAAATAATATTATGAATAAGTAGTAAGTGTAGAGCACAGTAGGAAAAGGTTTTATTTAAGTGAAAATGTGGGATTAGACAAACTTTGTTTGGTAAGGGGATAAGAAAAAAGAAAGGATTACACATAGTGTAAAAGGTTAAGTATTATGAAAAAATTCTGTGTAGGAGTGGACATTGGAGGAACAACAGTAAAGATTGGTTTATTTTCGGAAGAGGGAAAAATAGAAGAAAAATGGGAAATTGTAACGAGAAAGGATGAAGGAGGCAGTTTTATCTTAAGTGATATTGCGGCATCTATTGAGGAAAAAATACAAAAGAATAATGTAAAAAAAGAAGATGTGGTTGGTATTGGTATTGGTGTACCAGGACCTGTAACTGCGGATGGAACTGTTTTGAAATGTGTTAATTTAGGATGGGGCATTTTTAATGTTGCCGAGGAAGTAAAAAAATTAACTGGAATAGAGAATGTAAAAGTTGGAAATGATGCCAATGTTGCTGCACTTGGGGAAATGTGGCAAGGCGGCGGAAAAGGCTATAAAAACATTGTTATGATGACACTTGGAACTGGTGTTGGCGGTGGTATTATTTTAGATGGAAAAATCTTGACAGGTAGTAAAGGTGCAGCAGGAGAAATTGGACATATTACCGTAAATTATGATGAAGAAGATACTTGTAATTGTGGGAAGAAAGGTTGTTTGGAACAGTTTGCATCTGCAACAGGTATTGTAAAAGAAGCAAAACGTTTATTACTTGTATCTGATAAACCATCGAAATTAAGAGATTTACAATATTTATCTGCAAAAGCAATTTTTGATGCGGCAAAAGAAGGCGATGAGCTTGCAGATGATTTAGTAGATGAGTTAACAAAATATCTTGGTATTGCAGCTTCTCATATTGCAGCAGTAGTGGATCCGGAAGCATTTGTCATCGGAGGCGGTGTTTCAAAGGCGGGAGAAATTCTGACAAACAGAATTAAGCAGAATTATGAAAAGAATGTTATGTTTGCTTTGCAAAACAAGGAATTTAAGCTTGCAGAATTAGGAAATGATGCAGGAATTTATGGATGTGCAAAAATGGTAATAGATTAGAACAAATGCCTGCATAATGCAGGCATTTTATACATGTATTAATAAGCAAGGAAAGCAGGAAAAGAGATATGTATGAGAATTTAAAAAAAGAAGTCGAAGAGATAATAAAAGAAGACCAAATTTTATGTGCAGAATCTTTGGCTAAACACACTACTTTTCGAATTGGTGGACCAGCAGATTTATTTTTACAACCTCAAAATGAGAAAGAAATTACAAAATTAGTGAGATTTTGTAGAGAAAAGGAAGTTCCATTTTATATTATGGGAAATGGTAGTAATATTTTGGCCAGTGATAAGGGATATACAGGAATTATTTTACACATAGGGAAAAATATGTCATCTGCAAAATTTACAGAGAAAGATAAGGATACTGTATTGGTTACTGCGGAAGCTGGCATTATGCTTATAAAACT
The DNA here is from genome assembly GCA_902786205.1 of uncultured Lachnospiraceae bacterium. Lineage (GTDB taxonomy): Bacteria > Bacillota > Clostridia > Lachnospirales > Lachnospiraceae > CAG-411. The sequence goes on from CADABQ010000008.1 coordinate 9,566, forward strand.
TGCAAGGGAAGCTGTGAATCAATCTTTGACAGGTTTGGAATTTGCTGGAGGGATTCCTGGAACCTTAGGTGGTGCAATTACTATGAATGCAGGTGCCTATGGTGGTGAGATAAAAGATTGCATTGTTTGGGCAAAAGTGGTGACAAAAGAAGGAAACGTGATGGTTCTTAATCGGGAAGAGCTTGCACTTGGTTATCGTTCCAGTATTATCCAAAAGGAAGGATGGATTGTAACAGAGGCACAATTTGCGTTAACGAGAGGAAATAAAACTGAAATAGTAAAAACTATGGATGAATTGCAAAAAAAGAGAAAAGAAAAACAACCATTAGAATATTCAAGTGCTGGAAGTACATTTAAAAGACCAGAAGGATTTTTTGCAGGTAAATTGATTGAAGATGCAGGACTACGTGGATATCGTGTAGGAGATATTATGGTATCTGATAAACATTGCGGATTTGTAGTAAATGTAGGAAAGGGAACCGCAGAGGAAGTGCATATGTTAATGGAACATGTGGAACAGACTGTTTATGAAAAGTTTGGAGTAACGTTAGAACCAGAAGTTCGATTTTTAGGTGGATGATAATTTAATGTACTCTCGGAATCTCCCTTGCACCCACTTTTGCGACTGTTTTTCCGCCAGATATACACAAATTTAATCAACGTACGCTCCACGTACGCCTCATAAATTTTGCAAAATCAGGTACAAAGAGACTCCGAGAGTACATTTTAGGATAAAGGAGGTAGTTTATGCGTTTTGTTATTATAACTGGAATATCAGGTGCAGGAAAAAATTCAGTACTTAGAATGTTAGAAGATGCAGAATATTTTTGTGTGGATAATTTACCAATACCTTTGCTTCCTAAATTTGCACAGTTAACTATGCTTGAGGCGAAAAATATTGATAAGGTTGCATTAGGTGTTGATGTACGAAGTGGAGAGGGCTTAGAACGTCTTCCGGAAATTCTAAAAGAGTTTGATACAAAAAAATTTAAGTACGAGATATTATTTTTAGAATGTGCTACTGACGTTTTGATCAAACGATACAAAGAGACCAGACATAATCATCCTTTAGCAGGAAAAGGAAGAGTGGAGGATGCTATTGAAGAAGAAAGACGTCGTACTGGTTTCCTAAAAATGAGAGCAGATTATATTATTGACACTACACATTTATTAGTACGAGAATTAAAAGTGCAAATTGACAATATCTTCGTAAAAAATAGGGAATTTAGTAACTTTTATCTTACTATTTTATCCTTTGGGTTTAAATATGGGATTCCTGTTGATGCAGATTTAGTATTTGATGTCCGTTTTTTACCGAACCCATTTTATATTCCAGAATTAAAACCAAAGAGTGGGAACGATAAAGAAGTGTATGATTACGTAATGGCAAGTAAAGAAGCAAATGTTTTTTTGGATAAATTACAAGATATGCTCACCTTTTTGATACCTAATTATGTTGTAGAGGGAAAGAATCAATTGGTTGTAGCAATCGGTTGCACTGGAGGAAAACATAGATCTGTTACAATTGCAAATGCAATTACAAGACGCTTGGCAGAAAATAATTATGGAATTAAAGTAGAACATAGAGATGTGGAGAAGGGATAAGATGTCATTTTCAAGAGAAATCAAAGAAGAATTATGTAAGAATATCCCAAGCGCCAGACATTGCCAAATTGCGGAAATGGCTGCAATTATAAGTTTATGTGGAAAAATACAAAAAGAAAAGGATAGGGAATACTCTATTAAAATTGTAACAGAAAACTTGACAGTAGCACGAAAATATTTTATGTTAGTAAAGGAAGCCTTTCACGGAGAGGTTACAATCCTTGTAAAAGAAGGACAGCATGGAAAGAAGAATCGTGTATATACTTTGCTGATCAAGGATAAAAATATAAGAATGAAGATATTAGAGGCAACTAAATTATTGGATTCCAATGGAAGTCTTTATGATGAGAAGTCTATTGTGAGTAATTTAATTTTACAAAACACTTGTTGTAAGCGTGCATTTATACGAGGTACTTTTCTGGTAGCAGGTTCTATGAGTGATCCGGAAAAGACGTATCATTTTGAAATTATTATGACATCACAGAAACGTGCAGAACAGTTGCGAGATGTCATACGTTTTTTTGATATTGATGCAAAAATTGTTCCACGAAAAAAATATTTTGTGGTATACTTAAAGGATGGTTCGCAAATTGCCGATATGTTAAATGTTATGGAGGCACACAAGGCGTTGATGAATTTTGAGAATGTACGTATCATTAAGGAGATGCGCAATTCTATCAATCGAAAGGTAAATTGTGAAACTGCGAATATTAACAAAACAGTAACGGCAGCAAGTAAACAGTTAGAGGATATTACTTATATTAAAGACACAATTGGTTTTGGTGATTTAACGCCAGGTCTTGAGGAAATTGCAATGCTTAGGATAGAGCAACCGGATGCTTCTTTAAAAGAACTGGGAAGTATGTTAAGTAAGCCGATTGGTAAATCGGGTGTGAATCACAGATTAAGAAAACTAAGTGAAATTGCAGAACGTCTGAGAGAACAAAAGGAGGAGAAGGAACATGATAACAAAGAAGATGACGATTAAAATTCCTACAGGATTAGAGGCACGACCTGTGGCAGTATTAGTACAGGTGGCAAGTCGTTATGATAGTAGTATTTATATTGAATGTGAAGACAAGAAAGTAAATGCAAAAAGCATTATGGGGATGATGAGTTTAGGAATTGCAGCTGGTGAAGAAGTAACTGTTATCGCAGATGGTGCGGATGAGCAGGATGCAATCAACGAGATTGAAAAGTTTTTAAACGATAAAAGTGATAAAAAGTAAGCGTTTGCACATATAAAAACAAGGGAGACTGTGAATGGAACAGTCTCTTTTTTCGCTATTAAAGGAGGCTGTTATGAAATTTACACATTTACATGTGCATACAGAGTATAGTTTGCTAGATGGTTCCAGTAAGATACCAGAATTGATAGAACGAACAAAAGAATTAGGGATGGATAGCATTGCCATTACTGATCATGGTGTAATGTATGGCGTAATTAATTTTTATAAGGCAGCCAAAAAGGCAGGAATTAAGCCTATTATTGGTTGTGAGGTCTATGTTGCGCCACGAAGTAGAATAGATAGAGAAAATGTTTCAGGAGAGGACAGATACTATCATTTAGTTTTGTTAGCAGAAAATAATAAAGGCTACGAAAATTTGATGAAGATAGTTTCCAAAGGTTTTACGGAAGGATTTTATTATAAGCCTCGTGTGGATTATGAAGTGCTAGAAATGTATCATGAAGGTATTATTGCATTAAGTGCCTGTCTTGCGGGAATTGTAGCGACTAATTTAAAAAGAGGATTTTATGAAGAAGCCAAAAAAGAAGCACTTCGTTTAGAAGAAATTTTTGGAAAAGGAAACTTCTTTTTGGAACTGCAAGATCATGGAATACCAGAACAGGCTACAGTAAATCAAGGATTGCTGCGAATGCATCAGGAAACGGGGATTGATTTAGTAGCGACCAATGATATTCACTATATTAATGCGGAAGATCAACAGGCACATGATATTCTTTTATGTATTCAGACGCAGAAAAAAGTAACCGATGAAAACCGTATGCGTTATGATGGTGGACAGTATTATTTAAAATCTCCAGAGGAGATGGCATCTTTATTTTCTTATGCATTAGAAGCATTGGAAAATACACATAAAATTGCGGAGCGTTGTAATGTAGAAATTGTTTTTGGAGAATACAAACTTCCTAAATTTCCGGTTCCAGATGGTTATACTGCCTGGGAATATTTGCAGATGTTATGTGAAAAAGGACTGAAGAAGCGATATGATACGCCATCCAAGGATTTAGTAGAACGAATGAATTATGAATTGAAAACCATACATGACATGGGTTTTGTGGATTACTTTTTGATTGTATGGGACTTTATTAAGTATGCGAAAGATAATGATATTCCTGTTGGACCAGGACGAGGCTCGGCAGCAGGTAGTATTGTCTCCTATGCATTGGAAATTACGGATATTGATCCGATTAAGTATAATTTACTTTTTGAGCGTTTCTTAAACCCTGAAAGACTTACTATGCCCGATATTGATATTGACTTTTGCTATGAAAAAAGACAAAAAGTTATCGACTATGTAGTAGAAAAGTATGGAAAAGAAAAAGTAGTACAAATTGTGACATTTGGTACGATGGCAGCAAAGATGGTAATTCGGGATGTTGGAAGAGTGTTAGATTTACCATACAGTTATGTGGACAGCATTGCCAAAATGATCCCGCAGGAATTGGGAATGACGATACAAAAAGCATTGGACACCAATAAAGAATTGAGGGATTTGTATGAGAAGGATGAACAGACGAAATTCTTGATCGATATTTCTATGCGTTTAGAGGGATTACCTCGTCATACTTCTATGCATGCAGCGGGGGTGGTGATCAGTAAAAAAGCAGTGGACGAATATGTACCATTATCAAAAGCCGCAGACGATAAAATAACGACACAGTATACGATGACCACATTAGAAGAATTGGGATTATTGAAAATGGATTTTTTGGGACTTCGTACCTTGACTGTGATTCATGATGCGGTGGAACTGATTAATAAAAGACTGAAAAACTTAGATCCTCAAAGTGAGGCTTATAAAAAAGCGCAACAGATACATGGTGTACCTCTTCAAATCGATAAGATTAATATGGCAGATGCAAATGTATATCAACTATTATCCTCTGGAAAGACAGAAGGTGTCTTTCAGTTAGAAAGTCCGGGAATGAAAAACTTTATGAAAGAATTAAAACCGGAAAATATTGAGGATGTGATTGCGGGTATCTCTTTGTATCGTCCAGGACCAATGGATTTTATTCCCAAATATATAAAAGGAAAAAACAATAAGGATAGTGTAACATACGATTGCAAAGAATTAGAACCCATTTTGGAACCCACTTATGGTTGTATTGTTTACCAGGAGCAGGTTATGCAGATTGTCCGAGACCTTGCTGGATATAGTTACGGTAGAAGTGATTTGGTTCGTCGTGCTATGGCAAAGAAAAAAGCAGATGTAATGGCTACTGAACGTCATAACTTTGTATATGGAAATGAGACAGAAGGAGTAAAGGGCTGTGTAGCAAATGGAATAGCAGAGGAAGTTGCAAATCGTATATATGATGAAATGACAGACTTTGCGAAATATGCGTTTAATAAGTCACATGCAGCCTGTTATGCAGTGGTATCTTATCAAACTGCTTTTTTAAAATGCTATTATCCGGTAGAATTTATGGCAGCACTTATGACGTCTGTATTGGACAATTCTACAAAAGTCTCAGAATACATTATGACTTGTCGTGGAATGGGAATCGATATACTGCCTCCAGATGTGAACGAAGGAGAAGGAAATTTTTCGGTATCTTATTCGGAAGAAGGTGGAAAAATCCGTTATGGACTTTCTGCAATAAAAGGATTAGGAAGACCAATTATTGATTCTATTGTAAAAGAACGAGAAGAGAATGGAACCTATAAGGACTTAAAAGACTTTGCCATGCGCCTTTCGGGCAAAGAAGTAAATAAACGTACTATTGAAAATTTTATAAAAGCAGGAGCGTTTGATTCTATGCGCGGAAATCGAAAACAGAAAATGCTTGTATATGGACAAATTTTGGATGAGGTTTCTAGAGAAAAGAAAGATGGTATAGCCGGGCAAATGTCAATCATGGACTTTCTTGGTGAGACCGAAAAAGAACAGTTTGAAATTCATTATCCCAATGTAGAGGATTATGAAAAGGAAGAACGTTTAGCAATGGAAAAAGAGGTTCTAGGAATTTATGTTAGTGGACATCCTTTGGAGGATTATACGGATCTTTTGAAAAAAAATATAACCAATACTACGCTAGATTTCCTTCAAAAAGAGGACACAAATGCGACGGCAGTAAAAGATGGTGCTAAAGTGGTGGTAGGAGGAATGCTTACTGACATAAATGTAAAGGTCACAAGAAAGAATCAAATGATGGCATTTCTTGCATTGGAAGATTTATATGGCACAGTTGAAGTAGTTGCATTTGCGAGACAGTATGAGGCGAATCGAAATATGCTTGTGCAAGATCAAAAAGTTTTTGTGGTAGGAACGGTTGCAGTAGAAGAAGATCGTCCGGCAAAAATTTTCTTGCAAAAAATAATTCCGTTTGATTCTTTGCCTAAAGAACTTTGGATTCAATTTGCAAATAAGGCAGAATATGAAAAGGAAGAGGTATTTTTGGAAGCAATGTTGCAGGAACATAAGGGAAAAGAACCATTGATTGTATACTGTAAGGAGGAAAAAGCAAGAAAGTATTATGGAAAAAAACAAATAGCAATCAATGCAGAACTTTTGCAAATGTTGGAACAGAAATATACAAAGGAAAATGTGAAGGTTGTTGAAAAAAGTATTGAAAAGTTGTAAAATAGGGATTACAATAGATACAATTGGATAAATGAATATGATATAAGTTGGAGGTCAAGAAAGATGGCAAATAAAGTACAGACAATTGGTGTATTAACAAGTGGTGGAGACGCACCTGGAATGAATGCTGCAATCAGAGCAGTTGTAAGAACTGCATTAGCTGCTGGTCTTAAAGTTAAGGGAATTATGCGTGGCTATGCAGGATTGTTGGAAGAAGATATTGTTGACATGGATACAAGAAGTGTTGCCGATATCTTACAACGTGGTGGTACAATTCTTTATACAGCTCGTTGCCTTGAGTTTAAAGAGCCAGAAGTACAGAAAAAGGCTGCTGATATTTTAAGAAAGCATGGTATTGATGGTTTAGTTGTAATTGGTGGAGACGGATCGTTCCAGGGTGCTAGCAAATTAGCAAAACTTGGTATCAATACAGTAGGTCTTCCAGGAACCATCGACTTGGATATTGCTTGTACAGAATATACAATTGGTTTTGATACTGCTGTAAATACAGCAATGGAAGCCATTGATAAGGTTCGTGATACATCTACTTCACATGAGAGATGTAGTATTATTGAAGTTATGGGTCGTGAAGCTGGATATATTGCATTATGGTGTGGCATTGCAAATGGTGCGGAAGACATTTTAATGGTTGAAAAGTATGATGGTGATGAACAACGTCTTATTGAGAATATTTTAAAGAAGAAAAAATTAGGTAAGAAACATCATATCATTGTGAATGCAGAAGGCATCGGAGATTCTTACGGAATGGCTAAGAGAATTGAAGAGGCTACAGGAATTGAGACAAGAGCAACAATTATTGGACATATTCAAAGAGGTGGAAGCCCAACAGCTAGAGATCGTGTGTATGCTTCTGTTATGGGAGCAAAGGCTGTTGATTTATTATGCGAAGGTGCAACAAATCGTGTAGTAGGTTATCGTGCTGGCAAGGTAGTAGATTATGATATTCAGGAAGCATTGCAGATGACAAAGGGGATCGATGAATATATGTATGAAACCTCAAAAAGATTATCTAGACAGTAATCTCTAGAGAAAAATTGTTTTGTAAAAAAAGTAAGAGCCAAAGTTTTTTATAAGTAGAAAACTTTGGCTTGTTGTTTATAGATATCCTAATAATAGAAAAAAACACAAAAGGTATTTAGAACCTTTTGTGTTTTTTATAAATTAGATTAATTTGTCTTGAAACGACTAAACAGGTGATTAATCATAAATTTCGTCAAAATCATCTGTGGAAGCAGTTGCATCGTCTTGAGAAGATTTATTATCATTTGCATTTAAAGTCACATACTCACGGTTGTCTGAAACTGTTTCTGTAAAATCTTCATCATCAAAATCAAAGTCATCAAAATCGATGTCTTCTTCCTCTTCAGAAGAGTTATCTTTTAAAACGTATTTTTTTAAGAGATAATAAATACCAACAAGAAAACCACAAACAGCAAGGAAGTGCAATAAAAAATTAATTATTTTTTTCATGTTGTCCATATCCTTTCTTTTCATATCTTATATTTCTATAATGCCAAGGTCAAAAGCTTACAACAGGATTTAAAAAACAAAACAATCCGTAAGATACCTTTTGCCTTCAACATCATTTTATCTTATTATAAATCTTTTTATGCCAAAAGGGAAGAAGAATTTTAGAAAAGAAAAAGGAGAAGAACATAAAATGTAAAAATATATATGCATTTTGTGAACAAAATCAAAAAGAAACACAAAAAACAAAAAAATACTTGAAAAAAGTTGATTTTAGAGGTATTATCAAGATATTAGGTTATAAAAAAGAAAATAATGAATAAAGGTGAATTAGGAGGAGTAAGTATATGATAGAGAAAAAGGTGAAAGATGTAGCGGAGAAAAAAGACTTGGAAGAAACAAAGACAGGGGCATCCAAAACAAAAAATATTGCAAAGAAGAGTGCGTCTAGAACAACGCAAAAGAAAACTGCCACTAAAACAACAAAGAAGACAACTGGAAAGAAAACAACAACGAAAAAGGTTCCTAAGTCTGTGTTTGTTGAATTTGATGGTGCACAGAGCAAAATCGATGTAGAACATTATGAGAATAAAATAAAAGAAATCTGGCTAAATGATTGGAACAGACTAGCCAAAGATTTAAAACAAATTGATATATATATTAAGCCAGAAGATGGAAAAGTATATTTTGTAGTAAATGGAACAGAACATGGTGCCATTGAACTGTAAATCATTTGGTGAGTAGAAAACTATTCCCTATATAAATTGATTAAAAAAATAAATCATTTTATATAGGGAATTTTCATTTACATAAGCAAGAAGCGAATGCTCACTTTTACATTGGGACACTGGCGAATACTGTTAAACGAGTGCAATTCGAAAAGTTCATATCTCATAGTTTGTTAATAGTTGAGGGGATAGAACTAAATGTCTCTTGTTTGAATAAATCTTTCGCTTTTTTAATAAAAAAGTGTAGCTTTTTGAAAAGGTGAATTGTATTATAATTGAGCTGGTAAAAAAATGTAACAGTTTAGCCAGGGATATTCATAAAGTGCCAGAATATACAACATGACTAAAAATATCCTTTTTGGCTGGACGCTTTACTCTGTACGCTTTCTCACTAGGCTCAAAAATACTTCGCCAAGTGTTCAATGTGTATTCATGTTGGGCGTTATCCCAATAGAAATGATTGTGGAAATTGCACTTAGCCTGCTAGCAGTCATGTGCGATTTCCACAATCATTTCTGCCCGGCTGAACTGTTACAAAAAAATGTCGAAAAAAAAATAAGGGGGTTTACATGCAATAAAAAATAAATTATAGTATAAGATGGTAATTTTATAAGAAAGGGGCATATATGAAATATATGCTGTGGATAGCATCTATTTTTTCCATTCTGAGTATAGTATATACGATTCTATTAGTAGTATATGCTGGTAGTAGTGTTTCTTATTTATGGTTATGGCCTGTGGCAGCAGTAGTATTTGCATGGATAGCGATAGGTGGTTTTTATTCTATATGCAAAAAAATAGTTGTCATGCAATATATTATAAAAGGAACTTTTGTATTAATGCTTAGTGCAGGGGTGTTTCTAATAGCAATTGCTTGTATGCTTTGGATAAAAGGCAAACAGCCGATAGAAGGAAAGCCGGAATATATTCTTGTGCTGGGTGCTCAAGTAAAAGGAACAAAAGTTTCGAAAGCTTTGCGGGCTCGTTTGGATTGTGCAGCGAAATATGCGCAGGATCATACGGAAAGTAGGATAATCGTATCGGGCGGACAAGGAGATGGAGAAGATATAACAGAAGCAGAGGCTATGAGGCTATATTTGGAAAATCAAAAGAAAATTAGTTCTGAACGGATACAAAAAGAAGATAAATCTAAAAATACAGAACAAAATATAGAATATAGTATGCAACAAGTAAAAAGGAAAGAAGCCGGAATCATTATTGTTAGTAATCGTTTTCACATATATCGTGCGATAGCAATAGCAGAAAAGAAGGGAATAAAGCCGGTATATGGATTGGGTGCTCCTACAGATTCGGTTATGTGTATACATTATTACTTGAGAGAAGCGTTAGCTGTGATAAAATATAAGCTTTCAGGTGTTATTTAATAGAGAAAGGACGGGCAGGTATGAGTAAAGAGCAAGAAGATAATAGACGGGTGTTTCACAATAGAGGCACAAACAGTCAAAGCGAAAAGTCCAATATAAACGGGGAAGAAAAGAAAACAGAACTGATTGATGGATATGACGATTTTGAGTTTGAAGATACCGATGGTTTGGAGTCTTATTTGTCAGATTCCATTGCACAGATTTCAGATAACGAAGATATGGATATAAAGCAAGACAATGAAATAGAGTATGAACCGATGGATTATGATTTGTACGACTCGGTTTCTTCTATAGAGCCAGACATTGAGGAAGAACAGGGTATAGAAAGGCCAGAGGAACCTATGAATAAAAAATGGAGTAAACGAAAAAAAGTTTTTGTTGGTATGGGAACTACGGTGGCCTGTTTAGTAATGATAGTCACTCTGGTTTTAGGTTGGTTTATGTTACGTATCAATTATGAAAATGGTGGAAACTATGCACAAACTGATATGACCCCGGAAGAATTAGCAGCACAGGCTACCTTGCCGCCTCGTGACAAAAATCAGCTTTTGATGGATGAGAAAGTTGTAAATATTCTTTGTATTGGTCGCGAAGGAATTCTAGATGGAAAAAATGCAAATGGTCGTTCTGATAGTATGATTATTGCCAGTATGAATACCGAAGATAAAACATTAAAGTTGGTATCTCTTATGCGTGATAGTTATGTTTCGATACCTGGATATCGTGACAATAAGTTAAATGCAGCCTTTAGCTTTGGTGGTGGTCAGTTGTTATGTGAGACAGTTACCAGAAATTTTGGTATTGAGTTAGATGGTTATGTTATTGTAGACTTTAAAGGTTTCAAAAAAATGATTGATAAAATTGGTGGTGTAGAAATAGAACTGACAGAAGCGGAAGCACAGTATTTAAATACAACCAATTATATTAGTGATAAAAAACAAAGAAATGTTGTTCCTGGAAAACAGAAGGTGACAGGTACACAGGCATTGGGTTACTGCCGAGTACGAAAGAGAGCAGCAATTAATGGAGAGAATAACGATCATGGACGTACCTACCGTCAGAGAGCGGTTATGTCTCAAGCGTATTCTAAAGTAAAAGATTTGAGTATTCCGGATATGGTAAGTTTGGTTAATGAATTATTGCCATATGTAACAACAAATATCAAAGCTTCTGATTTGTTAAATTATGCTAAGGTTATGTTACAGATCGGAGTACCGGAATTACAGCAAATGCGTATACCTATAGATAATGCCTATTCAGAACAGAACTTGTATTGTGGATCTTCTTTAGTGTTAGATTTTGATAAAAATAATGCCGCACTATGGAAATTTATCTATGGCGATGGTCATGGTGATATTACAACATTGCATCCAGGGTCAGATAGTAGTACATCTAATACAGGAGGACAGAACGGTTCTTCAGCTGAAACAGCTCCAACATATGTACCACAGACAAAGATAACAAGAGCGCCATATGTATCACAGACAAAGGCACCAGTTGTGCGTACAACGAAAGCACCGGTGGTGACGTCTGCACCAACTGTGCATACAACAAAAGCACCTGTTGTAACAGCAGTGCCAAAACCTCGTGTTACAGAGACACCAAAGCCGAATGTGACAAAAGAGCCAGTAAAAACAAAAGAACCTGTGCATACAAAGGCACCAACAAAAACAAAAGCACCAGTGAAGGATCCAACAGAGCCTTCGGATGAGGATGCTGTTGGTTAAAGAGAAACTTGACAAAAAAGAATGGAATGCTATAATAAATAAAAATGATATAGAAAAAACACATTGATGAGACGAGTAGGGCAGGAAATAATACAGAGAGAGATACAAATGCTGGAAGTATCTTATTAGGAACTGTTTGAAAACTACCTCGGAGTGACCCCAATCCGGTCCGTTGGTAACGTTATAACCAAATGAAGCAGGTTTTGTAAGTGATAAGATACAAAACAACAAGGGTGGAACCGCGAGAAATAGTAGCTCGTCCCTTTCGGTAGAATTTGCCGAAAGGGATGAGCTTTTTTTATTCTAGTAAAGGAGTTGTAGAAAAATGAAGATTACATTAAAAGATGGAACAGTAAAAGAGTATGCAGAAGCAAAAAGTGTTTATGACATTGCTGTAGATATTAGCGAGGGACTTGCAAGAATGGCTACAGCAGGAATGGTGGATGGAACAGTGGTTGATTTGCGTCATATGGTGGATGCAGATTGTGAACTTAGTATTTTGACATTTCAGGATAAAGAAGGAGCAGCCGCTTACAGACATACAACTTCTCATGTATTAGCAGAGGCTGTAAAACGTTTATATCCAAATGCAAAATTGGCAATTGGACCATCTATTGATGATGGATTTTATTATGATTTTGACTGTGAACCTTTTGATCGCGCTGCATTGGATAAGATTGAAGCAGAAATGAAGAAAATCATTAAAGAAGCAGCAAAAATTGAGCGTTTTACACTTCCAAGGGAAGAGGCAATTGCACTTATGAAAGAAAAGCAAGAGCCATATAAAGTAGAATTGATTGAGGACTTACCAGAAGGTGAGGAGATTTCCTTCTATCAACAGGGAGATTTCGTAGATTTATGTGCAGGACCTCATTTGATGAGTACAAAACCAATCAAAGCATTTAAGTTGATTTCTTCATCTGGTGCTTATTGGAGAGGTGATGAGCATAATAAAATGCTTACTCGAATTTATGGTACTGCATTTACAAAAAAAGCAGACTTAGAAGCCTATTTAGAGCATTTAGAGGATATTAAAAAACGTGACCATAATAAATTAGGACGTGAGATGGAACTGTTTACTACGGTTGATGTAATTGGACAGGGACTTCCACTTATGATGCCAAAGGGAACAAAAATTATTCAGACATTACAAAGATGGATTGAAGATGAAGAAGAAAAGCGTGGTTATGTAAGAACAAAAACACCTTTAATGGCAAAAAGTGATTTATATAAAATTTCAGGACATTGGGATCATTATAAAGAAGGAATGTTTGTATTAGGTGATGAGGAAAAAGATGATGAAGTATTAGCACTTCGCCCAATGACATGTCCATTCCAGTATTATGTATACAAAGCTTCACAGAAATCTTACCGTGATTTACCGGTTCGTTTGGGTGAGACATCTACTTTGTTCCGTAAAGAGGACTCTGGAGAAATGCATGGATTAACTCGTGTTCGTCAGTTTACTATCTCAGAAGGACATTTGATTGTTCGTCCAGATCAGATGGATGAAGAATTTAAAGGATGTCTTGATTTGGCAAGATACTGTTTGCGTACACTGGGAGTAGAAGAAGATGTAACATATCGTTTGTCAAAATGGGATCCAAAGAACAAGGAAAAATATATTGGTACAGAAGAAGTTTGGGAAGATACACAGCAACGTATTCGGAATGTATTAAATGAATTAGAGATTCCATTCTATGAGGAAGAAGGAGAAGCAGCTTTCTATGGACCTAAAGTAGACATTCAGGCAAAGAATGTATATGGAAAAGAAGATACTATGATTACCATTCAATGGGATGCAATTCTTGCAGAACAGTTTGATATGTATTATGTAGATCAAAACGGTGAAAAGGTTCGTCCATATATTATTCATAGAACAAGTATGGGATGCTATGAAAGAACGCTTGCATGGTTGATTGAAAAATATGCTGGATTATTCCCAACATGGCTTTGTCCAGAGCAGGTTCGTGTACTTCCAATTTCAGAGAAGTATCATGACTATGCAAAAAAGGTAGAGGAAAAGCTGAAGGAAAACGGTATTCTTTGTACTGTAGATGAGCGTGCAGAAAAAATCGGATATAAGATTCGTGAGTCAAGATTAGCTAGAGTTCCTTATATGTTAGTGGTAGGACAAAAAGAGGAAGAACAGGGTGTTGTATCTGTACGAAGTCGTTACTTAGGAGACGAAGGACAAAAAGCATTGGATGATTTCATTGATGCTATTTGCAAGGAAATCCGTACAAAAGAAATAAGAAAAATCGAAGTACAGGATGAACAAAAAAAGTAGTTGACAGATGTAACAAATAATGTTATACTGAATAAGTTGTTGAATATGATAAACTTGATTAACAAGCAGAGTATCCACTCTCACCTTAGGACGCATATGATGTAGTTACTGAGGTTCGGTTTTTTTCATTAAGATATTAAAATGAAGGTAAAACATAGGCGTGGATAGTATTGCTATCCACGTTTTTTTAATGGGTTGCAGCAATGTTTGTTTTAAAAGAGTTTAGCATGGATACGGGAGTTCGGAGAGAGTAGAACAGTATTTGGAGGTGCTCAGTTATTAGCGAATTAATGATTAATGAACAGATAAGAGACAGGGAAGTACGATTAATTGGAGAAGATGGCGAGCAGGTTGGAGTAATGTCTGCAAGAGATGCCATGAAGCTTGCAAGGGAAGCAGGATTAGATTTGGTGAAAATTGCACCAAATGCAAAGCCACCTGTATGTAAGATTGTAGATTATGGTAAATATAGATACGAACTTGCAAGAAAAGAAAAAGAAGCAAAAAAGAAGCAAAAAGTTACAGATGTAAAAGAGATACGTTTATCACCAAACATTGATGTAAATGATTTAAATACAAAAGCAAATCAGGCAAGAAAATTCTTAAGCAAAGGTGATAAAGTAAAGGTTGCTTTACGATTTAGAGGCCGTGAAATGGCACATATGGGTATGAGCAAGCAAATTTTAGATGACTTTTTTACAAAGGTTGAAGATGTAGCAGTGATTGAGAAGCCTGCAAAATTAGAAGGTAGAAGTATGATAATGTTTTTAGGTGAAAAACGTTAACATTACTATAAAAGATGATTTAGCGATTTGATAATAAGGAGGAACTATTATGCCAAAGTTAAAAACTAAAAGAGCAGCAGCAAAGCGTTTTAAGGTAACAGGAACAGGTAAATTAAAGAGAAATAAAGCTTATAAGAGACACATTTTAACTAAGAAGTCAGCTAAGGTTAAGAGAAATCTTAGAAAGGCTACAACAGTTGACGAAACAAATGTAAAGACAATGAAGAAGATTTTACCATATCTGTAAGAATTAGTTAGAGAGTTAGGAGGAACATGTAATGGCAAGAGTAAAAGGTGCTTTAAATGCGAAAAAGAAACACAATAGAGTATTAAAATTAGCAAAGGGATATAGAGGTGCAAGATCTAAGCAGTACCGTGTTGCAAAACAGTCTGTAATGAGAGCTTTAACAGAATCTTTTGCAGGTAGAAAGCAGAGAAAGAGACAGTTCAGACAGTTATGGATTGCTCGTATCAATGCAGCAGCTAGAATGAACGGATTATCTTACAGCAAATTTATGTATGGATTAAAGTTAGCAGAAGTTCAGGTAAACAGAAAGATGTTATCTGAAATGGCTATCAATGATCCAGAAGGATTTGCAGCTTTAGTAGAAGTAGCTAAGGGAAAATTAGCATAATCATAATATAAAGATGTGAGTAGGGGAGCGAATGCATAAAATTGTTGTTCAGCTCCCTTTTTGAAAAGAGAAGTGATAATAAATATTTCACTTAAACTATTACAAAAAATGTAATAATTTTGTTTGAAGTAACAGTTCAGCCGGGCAGAAATGATTGTGTTTGAATAAACAAATGTAAAAAAATACTTGACGATAATTCGAAAAGATGGTATCATATATGAGTATTATTCCTCGATAGCTCAATGGTAGAGCACACGACTGTTAATCGTGGGGTTGTTGGTTCGAGCCCAACTCGGGGAGCTTTCTATGAAAATAGAATATGCGGAGCTGCTGGAATTGGCAGACAGGCATGACTAAGGATCATGTGTCTCTGAGACGTGTGGGTTCAAGTCCCATGCTCCGCATTAAAAAAGACTTTTACATTATGTAAAGGTCTTTTTTATTTATAAAAAGTTTGCCTTGAAAGTCAACAAATGTTGCGAGGATGTACAAGGAACCAAGCAGGTTGCAAAAAGTATCAATTCAAACAGACAGGGAAGCAGTGCCTGTTTCGTGATTTCTTTGTCTTTTCTAGAGATGGATTTGTGCTGAAAAACTTGAAAATATGCATGGTTTTCATAGGAAATTGCAAATCTGAGAACAAATATTACAAAAAAATTAAAAAAAATTTAAAAAAGTGTTTGACACTGTTACCAATGTGTGATATTATAATGACATAGGAAATGAGTGAGCGCGATGTTGAATTGACCCCCTCCTTTCAAGTCGCATATGTTCATTCATTGTGTCCCCCCTTAGACCCTATAACCCCTAATACCCCTCATATAATTATGAAGAAGAAATGTTATATAGCAGATGGTTCTAGTGTTTATTGCTAGAAAGTCAGTTATATAACATTTTTTCTTTTTTTGCATTATCTAAAAAAGTGTCAGGAAATTTTTAAAAAATGATATTTGAATTTTTTAGAAGCGATTAAATAAAGTAGAGGGAAATAGTTTATTTATTGAAAGGTAGATAAATTTTATTTAAGACAAAATTGGTAAAAAAAGGTCATATATGACAAATTGACGAAAATTTAGTAGATTTATGGAAAAGGATTGGAAGATACGATAATAGATTTTGTATTGTAGATTTCAAATAAATATTATATAATAGGGTACGTAGGGCAAAAAATGAGATTTTGTCTAGTAAAAGTAAATAGAAAATATATAAGGAAGAGGTAATAAAAACATGAGAAAAACAAAGATGATATGTACAGCTGGACCATCTCTTGATCGTGACGATGAAGTGATGAAACAAATGATGTTAAACGGAATGAACTGCATGAGAACAAACTTCTCTCATGGAGATCATGAAGAACACAAAGGTCGTATGGACAAGCTTAAGAAACTTCGTGAAGAAACTGGATTAAATATTCCTTTCCTTTTGGATACAAAGGGACCAGAAATCCGTTTAAAAACATTTGAAGATGGTTCTGTAACTTTAGAAAAAGGACAGACATTTACATTTAAAGTTGGAGATATGCCAGGAAATAAGGACTTTGTTTGCCTTTCTTATGAAGGTTTAGCACATGATGTTAAACCAGGAAATCTTATCTTGATTGATGACGGTAAGGTTGGATTGGATGTTGTTGAAATTAATGGAACAGATGTTGTATGTAAAGTACAGAATACAGCAAAGATTTCTGATAAGAAGAGTGTTAACGTTCCTAACGTTTCAATTCGTTTACCATATTTAACAGAAAAAGATAAGAGCGATATTATTTTTGGTGTTTCTCAGGGTATTGATTTTGTTGCTGCTTCATTTGTTAGAAAGCCAGAAGATGTTACAGCAATTCGTGAGATCTTAAACGCAAATGGCGGAGAAGATGTTATGATTATTTCTAAGATTGAAAATATGGAAGGTATTGAAAACTTAGATGAGATTATGGAATTATCTGATGGTATCATGGTAGCTCGTGGTGACCTTGGTGTAGAAGTTCCATATCATTTATTACCATCATATCAGAAGATGATTATTGATAAATGTTATAGAAGTGGTAAATTAGTTGTAACTGCAACACAGATGTTAGAGACAATGACAAATAATCCTCGTCCTACAAGAGCAGAGGTTTCTGACGTTGCAAATGCTATTTATGATAATACATGTTGTACAATGTTATCAGGTGAAACAGCGAATGGTGATTACTCTGCAACAGCTGTCAAGACAATGGCTGAAATTGCTGAAAGTACAGAAAAGTCAATTGATTACAAAGAGTGGTTCCATCAGCATCAGTTACAGTTAGGAAATGATACAACAGATGCTATTTGTAATGCTGCAATCGGTGCTGCACATAGCTTAGATGCTAAGGCAATCGTTGTTGTAACAAGATCTGGTAAGACTGCATGGAAATTATCAAGCTATCGTCCAAACTGCCCAATTATTGCTGCAACAGTAAGTGAAAGAGGAGCAAGACAGCTTAACTTAGCTTGGGGCGTTGTTCCAATTAAGTCTGAAGAAGTTGATTCTTCTGATAAGTTATTCTCTTATGCTGTAGAAAAAGCTGTTGAAACAGAAGGATTAGCAGAAGGCGATGTTATTGTTATCGTAGCTGGTGGTTCTTTACAGGAAGGTGCACCTGCAGACATGATTAAGATTAAAACAATTACAAAAAGTGATTTAAAATAATTCTTTGCAAAGAATAATAGAATAGAAGAATACGGGCATCATGCATACATGATGTCCGTATTTCTATGTCTAAAAGATAGGAGGGCATAATTGTGGCTGATATGAAACAGGAAATTGAAAAGAGAAGGACGTTTGCGATTATTTCCCATCCGGATGCCGGAAAAACAACATTGACAGAAAAATTTCTGTTATATGGAGGAGCGATTAATCTTGCTGGTTCGGTAAAAGGGAGAAAAACTGCGAAACATGCGGTTTCTGATTGGATGGAAATTGAAAAAGAAAGAGGAATTTCTGTTACATCCTCTGTTTTACAGTTTAACTATGATGGATATTGCATTAACATCTTGGATACACCAGGACATCAGGACTTTTCGGAAGATACGTATCGTACTTTAATGGCAGCTGATTCGGCAGTAATGGTAATTGATGGTTCAAAAGGTGTAGAGGCACAGACGATTAAATTATTTAAAGTATGTGTTATGCGTGGTATTCCTATTTTTACCTTTATCAATAAAATGGATAGAGAAACAAACGATCCTTTTGATTTGATTGACGAAATTGAAAATGTTCTTGGAATTCATACTTGTCCTATCAATTGGCCGATTGGTTCCGGAAAAAATTTCAAAGGTGTTTATGATAGACAAACAAAAACCATTTCTCGATTTACAGCTGCTAATAATGGACAAAAAGAAGTAGAGACGGTGCAGGTTGCATTGGGTGATCCAGGAGTAGATGAATTGATTGGAAGTGTCAATCATGAAACATTAATGGAAGAAATTGAATTGTTAGATGGAGCAAGTGATGAGTTGGATATGGATAAGGTTAGTCGAGGAAAACTCTCACCTGTATTTTTTGGTTCGGCACTGACTAATTTTGGTGTGCAGACATTCTTGGAGCATTTCTTAAAGATGACAACATCGCCATTACCAAGAAAATCTTTGGAGGGTGATGTCAATCCATTTAGTGAAGATTTTTCGGCATTTGTTTTTAAGATTCAGGCGAATATGAACAAGGCGCATCGAGATCGAATTGCATTTATGCGAATTTGCTCGGGTAAGTTTGAGGCAGGCATGGAAGTGTACCATACACAAGGTGGAAAAAAAATCCGATTGTCACAACCACAACAAATGATGGCCCAGGAACGAAAACATGTGGAAGAAGCCTATGCAGGAGATATTATTGGTGTCTTTGATCCTGGTATCTTTTCGATTGGTGATACCTTATGTCAGGTTGGAAAGAAAATTCAATATGAAGGAATTCCAACCTTTGCACCAGAACATTTTGCAAAGGTACGTCAGGTAGACACAATGAAACGAAAACAATTTATCAAAGGAATTGAACAGATTGCCCAGGAGGGTGCGATCCAGATTTTCCAAGAGTTTAATACAGGCATGGAAGAAATTATTGTTGGTGTTGTCGGGGTACTACAATTTGATGTTTTAAAGTATCGTTTGGAAAATGAATATAACGTAGAAATTCGTATGGAACCGTTACCATATGAGCATATTCGTTGGATAAAGAATGAAGAAATTGATGTATCTTCTCTAAGTGTAACATCTGATACGAAGAAAATTAAGGATTTGAAAGGAAATCCGTTGTTAATATTTACACATCCATGGAGTGTAAATACGGTATTGGATCGTAATCCGGATTTACAATTAAGTGAATTTGGTAATATATAAAATAGATTTAAGTTGAGAGGGTTAAAAAGGACCCTCTCTTTGTTGTAAAGAATAGTGCAATATATTCCTATTTTCATTATACAATCGCAATGTTGATTTCAACCAACTGTAAATCCCCATTCTTGTTATCCTTAGTTACATAAGCGTGTAACTCTATGTAGAAATGTCCGTAAAGCTGATAAAATAGAGCTTTGCGAACATATGATAAAATATAAAAGTTAATCAAAATTTATAATAAATTTTTATAAAAAAAGAACGCCCACACCTTGGCGTTCTCTTTTTGGTAATTGCAGCATAATTACCATATAAAACTTCGTTTATTATAATTAAGCAAGCTTATTTACAGCAAGTGTTAAACGAGAAATTTTTCTTGAAGCGTTTTTCTTGTGATAGATACCCTTGCTTCCAGCCTTATCAATTTCAATAGTTGCTTCCTTTAGTGCAGCAGTTGCAGCAGCCTTATCTTTAGCGTCAATTGCAACATACACTTTCTTGATAGCAGTCTTAACTTTTGATCTGATAGCTTTATTTCTTGCAGTTTTTGTTTCGATTACTTTAATTCTCTTTTTTGCAGATTTGATGTTAGCCAATTTCCTACACCTCCAAATATATTATCATTAATCTTTGTCTTATGTTCTGTCAGTA
Organism: uncultured Lachnospiraceae bacterium; assembly: GCA_902786205.1. Classification (GTDB taxonomy): domain Bacteria; phylum Bacillota; class Clostridia; order Lachnospirales; family Lachnospiraceae; genus CAG-411. The sequence continues at coordinate 30,033 of CADABQ010000008.1, forward strand.
GGCCGGACACGGACGACTACTGAAACAGACTATATTATTGTAGTATATAATGGTCATAATGTCAAGAAAATTTGTAGACCTGTATAAAGAATTAGTATTAGGAAATACTAGTTTGGAGGTGATGAAAAAAATGAAAAGAACTGATTTAGCGTTGGAAGCCAAAGAGGCAATAGAGGATGAGGGAGAAATTCAGGGAGTTGTTTTAGAAAAAAAAGAAGAGGATGGGATTACATTATCCACATTAGAAATCCTTTCTGATGAGGGAAGTAAAAAGATAGGAAAAAGGAAGGGGACCTATATTACCATAGAAATGGAAACGGAAAAAGATGAAAATATAATCGCTGAATTAGTAAGGCAGTTGGAACGGTTAGTCAAAGAGAAAAGAGAAAATTTCTTTGTTTTGGGATTGGGAAATCGTGAAATTACGCCAGATGCTTTGGGACCATTGACAGTGGACAAAGTGATAGCTACTAGACATTTGGTAAGAGAATTTGGCATAAAAATGAAGGAAAAATATAAATTATTGGAAGTACAAGCATTAGCACCAGGGGTAATGGCGCAGACTGGAATCGAGATACAGGAAATTGTAAGAGGAGTTGTGGAAAAGACAAAGCCGGATGTTGTATTAGTAATAGATGCTTTGGCTGCAAGAAGTATACACAGGTTGGGAAAAACCATTCAATTGACAGATACCGGTATAAGTCCGGGAGCAGGGGTTGGAAATAATCGAAAGGAATTAAATCAATCTACACTTGGGGTTGAAGTAATAGCAATTGGTGTGCCTACTGTTGTGGATGCGGAGACAATCGTAGAGGATTATATGGAAGTTGGCCTGGAAAAGAGTAGTTTAACGATGCAGGAAAAGGAACAATTTATGTGCCAATTTAAAAATGAGAAAATGAAAGGAATGTTCATGACGGGACAGGATGTGGATCAAAGAGTAAAACGAATGAGTAAGATAATTTCGATGGCACTCAACGAATTTACAGGAGCATATATTTTAGAATAAAATAAGTTTAGGGGGTATATTTTACATTAAGAAAAAATAGAATAAACAAAGGGGAGATAAGATGAAGAAAAAATACCGTTGTTTATTTTATGTGTTAATAATAGTGATTGTTTTTGGGACAAGTCAGAGTAGTAATATTAAAAAATCTATATTTCATATATGGGGACAGGTACAGGATTGCTTTTTCGGAGAAATTACATGGATAAGTTTAGGTGAGAAAAGAGTATTATTGGGAAACTTGGAAGAAAGCCCAGCATTTTCCTATCTATTGTGTCGTGGAGGTGGAGTAAATGCATGGAAACAGAAACAATGGAAGGAGAAGAAAAAACAGAAAGCTACACTACGCTTAGTGGAAGATGAAAATAGTAAAATGCGTGCAGAAGAAGAAAAGTTTTTAGAAAGAGTAGGGAGTGATTTGAATAAAAAACATAATATACAACAAGAAAATAGCAAAAAGGAAAAAACGGATCAGTTAGTGCAACAATTAAGAAAAAATAAAAATACAAATTTTTTGTTGCAACAATTTTATATTGTAGATGCTACGACTAGTGTGGATAAAAGTGTTTTTCAAGTAGAAAAAATGCTAAATAAAAATTATGCAATAAAGAAAACAAAAGAACCCCAAATTTTGATTTTTCATACACACGGGGGAACCGAATATTTTGGGAAGGAGACAGGGAAAAATTCTATTATTGAAGTAGGAGAAAAATTGAAAGAAGAACTAGAAGAAAAATATGGTTTTACTGTATTACATGATAAAACAAAATATGACCAGATTAATGGAAAAATGGATCGAAATAAAGCATATACAAAAGCCCTAGATGGCGTAAAAGAAATTATGGATCAAAATAAATCTATTGAAGTTTTGATTGATTTACATCGAGATGCAGGTAGTAATAATGAAAAAAGAATCACGAAAATAGATGGAAAAACGGTGGCGCAATTCATGATTTTTAATGGATTAAGTAGAAATAGAAGAGGAGAAATTGCATATTTACATAATGATAATTTACAGGATAATCTTGCGTTTGGGCTTCAGGTAAAATTACGTGCCATGGAACGATACCCCAATTTAACAATAAAGAATTATTTAAAAGGGTATCGTTATAATATGCATTTGTGTAAACGATTTTTGTTGATAGAATTGGGAAATCAAAATAATACGATGAAAGAGGCGAAAAATACTATGTCCTATTTAGCAGAAATATTAAATGATGTATTAACAAATAAATAGGAAAAGCAGGGTTGGAAAGTTGTAAATATTATAAGGAAATATATATATTTTGGCATTTTATGAATGTCTCCGACTGAACGGTTACAGTAATTTACAAATCTTTTTATATGAATATTGAAAAAATAGGACTTATGTGCTATTCTATAAGGGAAACGAACTAATGTAGGGTATGATAAAAAGGAGGAGAAGTGCGATGAAAACAGTATCGATTAAGGTTAAAAAATCACCAATGAAGATGTTAGCCTTTGTACTTTCATTGGCATTGTTGGTGACATCCATAAGTGGTGTAGGATTGGCATTAGCTACAGATAGTACTGCACAGTCAGATGGAGTTGTCAGCACAAAAAAATTGTCTACGGTGGTTAATCCGGACACAAATGAGGAAATGTTTGTAGTAAAATCTACATTTTATGATTATTACTCAGACAGTCAGGTAGAAAATGCAAAAGGAAATGTACCAGGGGCAATTGATGACGGTGTATATGGTACGGATAACCGTGCTACAAACAATTCATTTGTAAAATTTAATAATGTATTGTTTGACAAATATAAGTATGGAAATTCAGCAGTAAGTAACCGTTATCCATTATATTGTGGTTTGTTTTTTGGAGATCAGAATAGCGATGTAAATGGTGGTTTCTATTACAAAAAATCAGACAGTAGCAACATGGAAAAGAATTTCTGGCTTGGTGCAAACTCTTCACAAAAGGGTGGTGGAAAGCTTGGATTATATGCAAAGGTGAATGCGGCTACACAAGGTTTGGTAGACAGCACATTAAATGCGAAGGGTGATGTAACACAGGCAAACGGTGCAGAAGTATTACCATATTTTAGTAAAAGCTTTTTGACAGGGACCACACATAAAAACTCAAAACTTGCTTTGGGTTCTGTAACAGAAAATGTATCGTTCCCCTTCCGTACAGTGGAAAAAGATGGTGTAAAAACATATGAGTTTGACAGTAAATACGATACAGTACATATGACAAGTAATGGACAGTTAGAGTATTTAGGATATAATAAAACATATAATAAAAATGTTCAGGTATTAGATCAGAAATGTGATGATGGAGATGGTTGTAAACCAGGATTTTTCCCATATAACACAGCAGCAGATGGAGATTCAACCAGATTAAATTATGGATTTGGTGTGAAATTGGAGATTCCATTTAACATGACAAGTGATGGAAAGATTAATGGACAGGATATTGTATTTAATTTTTCTGGTGATGATGATGTATGGGTATTCATTGATGGATATTTAGCATTAGATATTGGTGGAGCACATGGAGAAGTAACGGGAAGTATTAATTTTAAAGATCAATATGCGACGGTAAGTGGTGTAAAGGATAATAGCGATGCATTTGCACAAAGAAATCATTGGTATGTAACAGACGAGAAGATCAAAAAAGATGTTAAAAAGAATTTCTCAAGTGAATTGATTAAGTCTTTAGAGAATACAAATTCTTCTCATACATTAACTATGTTCTATATGGAAAGAGGAAAGATTGAATCTAACATGAAAGTAAACTTCAATCTTCCACAGCCAAATAGCTTAACCTTAACAAATAAAGTAGATATCAGTAATGTAAATGATGCTTTGAAACCAGCAACAAAAGAGCAAACACAAAAAGATATTTTTAGTTACAATGTAAATGATAATGATATGGACAAGAAGGACACTCCATTATTAAAGGATGCAGAGCAGACAAAGTATACAGATCAGTTTACTACAGGAGATACACTTGATATTACAGAAACAGGTCTTACAAATGATGGAAGAATTCTAAAAGACTTATATACTACATCATGGGATTTAAATGATGAAAATGAACAAATTAGTAACAGCAAGGATAGAGATGACTATGTGACATCGGATGACAGAAGTAAAAAAGATGGTACATTCTTATTCTTAAATCAAAGTGAGGCGCCTACAACAAATCTTACAGTAAATTATTATAATAAGGTTCTGATTGGAGATTTAGTAATTGGAAAAGATCTTACAAGTGATGAAAAGTATGAGAACCAGGAATTTAATTTCCATGTAACATTTAGTGATGTATTTGGTGGTTCCTCTAAGGCAGAAGCATATGACGGTGAGTATTATGTAACAAAGAAAGATGGAACAACAGAGAAGAAAACAACAAAGAATGGAAATATTACATTAAAGGCACACGAAGCAGCAACTATTAAAGGTATTCCAGTACAAACAAAATATGAGGTAAAAGAAGTTGCAGATGAAACTGGAAAATATGTGCTTTCAACAGTAAATAAATACAATGATACATATACGGAAAAGGTTGCAGCTGGAACAATTGCACAGGATAGAGAAAAGAACTATTTTACTTTTGTAAATGAAAGAGTAGAAGAGCCAACACCAGAACCAACAAAAGAGCCAACATTGGCACCAACATCTGGACCTGCTATTACACCGGAACCAACAAAGGAACCGACACCAGAACCAACAAAGGTGCCAACGCCGGAACCAACGCTTATTCCAACAGTTGTTCCAACAAAGGTGCCAACGCCAGAACCAACAAAAGAGCCGACACCAGAACCAATCACTCCAGATGATGTGAAAACACCGGAACCAACAAAGGTGCCAACACCAGAACCAACGGAAGAGCCAACAGCGGAACCTACGACAGAACCGACAGAGACTCCTGAGGTGATTGAGGATGAGCCGGAAGTACCAAATCCACCAGTAAAAACAACACCGAAACCAACACCGAAACCAACAAAGGTACCAGTAAAAGAAGTTGAACCAGATATTCCTTCTTCTACACCAAAAACAGGAGATCGTACAAACTTATTCTTCTGGTTGATGAGTGTTGTTATTTCAGCGGGTGCTGTGGTATTAACAGGAAAAGATATTTTCTTTAAGAAAAAAGAGAAATAAGAAATAGAACAAATTCTTTAAGTTTGCATTATAAATAAAGAAAGTGCAATCTGACATGATACCTCTTAAGTAGATTAGGCAAATAACCAAATCTACTTAAGGGGTTTTTTATTCTATTTTGGTTCACTTTGTTTTGTTATAGTCGGTAACGGCGTCATAGGATAAATGTCATCAATTGCTGCAGTTCACATATCTGTAAATTGTAACCCACAAAATATGAAGAAAAAGAATAAACATGCAATTTCTTGTAATAAGAGCTAGAAGAGTGTATAATAAAAGTAGTTTTGCTTTAAAAGAAAAGGAGTGCGAAAGCAAATGCATCCGATATAAGTTAAATAAGCATAAATCTTGTGAATGACGTGATGATGGATTATAAATTTTTAAATTTTCGGAAGTTTATATAATTATTTCATAAAAACAATACGATATAACAAATGATAGAATGGGACAGCCTGCTCGGAGGCAAATTTTGAAAATAAGGAAGGGATGAGAAGACCGATGGTAAGAGGGCTTTATACTGCGTATACTGGCATGGTAAATGAACAAAAACGACTGGATGTAATTTCTAATAACCTTGCTAATTCGGCGACGGTAGGGTATAAAACAGAGCGAGTAGCAAATCAGGCATTTGATGATATGTTAACGGTGAAAATAAGAGATAATTCTACAGGATATTGTAATCAGCCGATTGGAAATATGTCTTTAGGGGTAAAAATCGGAGAAACTTATACAGATTATGGACAGGGAGCTTTTGTAGAAACGGGAAATACATTTGATTTAGCTATTGATGGACAAGGTTTTTTTACCCTGCGTTGCCCGACAAAAGATGGTAGTAGCGTGACGAGATACACGAGAAATGGTTGCTTTAAAATGACACAAGATGGATATATTGTAGATGTAAATGGAAACCATTTACAAGGATCTGGGGGAGATATTCAAGTGCCAGTAGATGCGACCATTACGATTGACAGTATGGGTGGTATTTATGCTAATGGGGCATATGTGGATACGTTGGCGATGACGGATTTTGAAGATTATGATTACATCGAAAAATATGGTGATAATTTATACCAAGTAGTAGATGGTGCTACTGAAAAAACGGCGACTTGCTATATAAATCAAGGATATACGGAACAGTCAAATGTAAATGTAGTATCAGAGATGGTAGATATGATTACAGTGACACGAGCATACGAAGCAGGTCAAAAAGTTATGCAGACAGTGGATGATATGTTGGATGCATCCTGCAATTCGATTGGACGTATTTCTTAGTAACGTATATGGTGTAAAGAAGGAGGAGTAAATATGTTACGTTCGTTATGGACTGCTGCTTCCGGTATGAAAGCACAGCAGGTAAATGTAGATACAATTGCAAACAATTTAGCAAATATTAATACAACCGGATACAAATCAGAAAAAGTAGAATTTCAGTCATTATTGTATCAAACAATTCAGGGGACAACCTATGACAGTGAGGGAGATGTAAAACCAATTCCTGCACAAGTTGGACTTGGTGTAAAAAGTGGAGCGATTACCTCACAGTTTAACCAGGGAAATATATATGCTACGGAAGGAAAATTTGACTTTGCCATTGAAGGAAATGGATTTTTTCAAGTGAGTCTTCCAGATGGAAGTATTGGATATACAAGAGATGGAGCGTTGCAGATGGCGATAGATACGGATGGAATAACATTAGCTACTGCAGAGGGATATCCAATTTTAGATGTAAATGGTCAAAAGGTAAACCTACCTGCAACTTATAATAGTGCATTAATAACGGTTGATAAAGCAGGTTATTTATATTATCCAGATCAAAACAATAATTTACAACCAATTGGAGTACAGATCGGATTAGTGCAGTTTAATAATCCAGCTGGTCTGACAAAGGCTTCTAATAGCATTTTTAAGGAATCAGAGGCTTCTGGTACACCTAGAAGTGAAATGACAGATGGAAATTTAAAACGAAGTAACATTCATCAAGAGCATTTGGAAGGTTCCAATGTATCTGCGGCGGATGAAATGGTAAATTTGATTGTTGCACAAAGAGCATATGAAATGAATTCTAAAGCAATTACAGCATCCGATGAAATGTTACAGCAGGCAAACAATCTTCGTAGATAATAGAGGAGGAAGATAAATGAGTTCAATTTCAGGATTAGGCGGATTAGATTATAGTTCTACTTATGGAACAGATATTAACCAGATATCCAATCATACATCTGCTAATGCATTACAATCTACGTTGAAAGATTCTAATTTAAAAAATGCAACAGATGATGAATTGATGGATGTCTGCAAAAGTTTTGAGTCTTATTTTATAGAGCAGATTATGAAAGAAGCAAAAAAGACTATAAAATCCGAAGAAGAGGAAGAAAACTCCTATATGCAGTATTTTGGAGATACTTTGATACAGGAGTACGCAGAGATTGTTAGTGATCAGAGCAATTTGGGAATTGCACAGTCATTGTATGAGTCGATGAAGAGAAATGGTATATAATTATACAACTGCAAAGTGACAGAAGAGAAAAGGAGTGGTTTTAGATGACCTCTCCTTTTATTTGTGTGGGATTTTGAGAAAATTGCAATTTATGTATTCTAGCACTGTATGAATGCCAACGACTGAATTGCTACCTGATTAATTTAGATTAAAATGTCAGTGCTTGCAAAGCAAATAGTATCGTGGTACTATAAAATGATAAGTGAAAAAATTGGAATAATGTTACGAGTAAGTAGCAGAGCGGATTGCCAAATATCCGCTTGACAACGATAGAAAATTAGATAGAAGAAAGTGAGGATATTTTGAGTGAACAAAAAGAAACTGTGGAGGGATATGTAGAGAAAATTGTATTCCGAAATGCAGAAAATGGATATACGGTATTAAGTTTATCTTGTGAAGAGGAAGAGGAACTAACTTGTGTAGGGACGTTTTCCTTTATTAACGAAGGTGAATATGTTCATTTGACGGGAACAATGACAGCGCATAATGTATATGGAGAACAATTGAGGGTGGAATCTTATGAGATAAAAGAGCCAACTGATTTGGTATCTATGGAGCGCTATTTGGGTTCAGGTGCAATTAAGGGAGTGGGACCGGCACTGGCAGCCAGAATGATTCGACATTTTAAAGAGGATACATTTCGTATTATTGAGGATGAACCAGAACGTTTAACAGAAGTAAAGGGGATTAGCGAAAGAATATCCAGGGAAATTGCAATCCAGTTTGAAGAAAAAAGAGAATTGCGTAGTGCTATGTTGTTTTTACAACAGTATGGTATTTCTTTAAATTTGGCGGTGAAAATTTATAAACAATATGGAAACCGTATGTATGAGATTATGCGCCAGAATCCATATAAACTGGCGGAGGATATTAGCGGTGTTGGTTTTCGCATTGCAGATGAAATTGCAAAAAAGGCGGGAATAAATTCCGATTCGGATTTTCGAATAAAAGCAGGAATGTTACATATCTTGCAAGAGGCATCCAACCAGGGGCATGTGTATCTTCCAGAAGAGGAATTGTATCATAGAACAGCAGATTTATTAGCAATTGATAGTGAAAAAATACAGCATCATTTAATGGACATGGTTTTAAATAAACAAATTGTCATTAAAAAGATAGAAGAGCAAAATTGTGTATATAGTTCCTATTATTATTATGCTGAGCTCAATTGTGCCAAAATGTTAATGGATTTGAATTTAATCTCGGAATACACGGAAACACAATTTGAGCATCGTATCATACCGTTACAGCGGGAAATGGATATGGAATTAGATGCGTTACAAAAACAGGCAGTATATGAAGCGGCGAAGCATGGATTACTTATTATTACAGGTGGTCCGGGAACTGGAAAGACGACTACAATTAATGCTATCATACATTTTTTTGAACAGGAAGAGCAAACGATATTATTGGCAGCACCTACTGGTCGAGCTGCAAAAAGAATGTCTGAGACAACTGGATATGAGGCACAAACGATTCATCGATTATTAGAATTGAATGGAAATGTGGAAGAGGATCAGAGACAACATGTACAATTTCAAAGAAACGAGGAAAATCCGTTGGAAGCGGATGTGATTATTGTAGATGAAGTATCTATGCTAGACATTCATTTATTGCATGCTTTGTTAAAGGCAATTGCAGTAGGAACTAGACTTATTTTAGTGGGAGATGTAAATCAGTTGCCTTCCGTAGGACCGGGAAATGTATTAAAAGATATTATAAAATCCAGATGTTTTCAAGTTGTTGAGCTGACAAAGATTTTTAGACAGGCAGCAGAAAGCGATATTATTATGAATGCGCATAAGATTAATGCAGGTGAAAAGTTACATATTGATAACAAAAGCAGAGATTTCTTTTTACTTCCAAGAGATAACTGTAATGCGATTATCAGTGTGATTATACAGCTTGTTAGAGATAAAATGCCAAAATATGTAAATGCGCCGATGCATGAAATACAGGTTCTTACACCGATGCGAAAGGGAGAATTGGGAGTGGATCGTCTCAATCAAATTTTGCAACAGTATTTAAACCCAAGGGAAAAAGGAAAAAAGGAAAAAGAGTTTCAAAAATCCATTTTTCGTGAGGGCGATAAAGTAATGCAGATAAAAAATAATTATCAATTGACTTGGGAAATAAAAAGTAAATATGGTATTGTACAAGATAGTGGTACCGGAGTATTTAATGGTGATTGTGGAATCATTAAAGAAATTAATACGTTTGCGGAACTTGTAACGGTGGAATTTGAAGAGGGAAAGATGGTGGATTATCCATTTTCGGCATTAGATGAGTTGGAGCTTGCCTATGCTATAACCATTCACAAGTCCCAGGGAAGTGAGTATCCGGCAGTTGTTATGCCAATCTTAAATGGACCTAGAATGTTATTTAATCGTAATTTGTTGTATACAGCGGTGACACGTGCAAAAAAGTGTGTGACCATCGTAGGAAGCAATCAAATGGTTGAAAATATGATTGCTAATGTAAACGAACGGAAAAGATGTACATCTTTAGATGTACGGTTGAAAGAATTGGAAGAGTTTGGAACTTAAAAAGAAAAAGTGAAAAAAAGTTTGACACTTTACGAATACATAAAAAATAGTGTTTGAATTATTTGATTATGTGAAAAAAATGGGAAAAGTAGTGCAAAAAAGAAAAATAAATGGTATAATGAATAGCAAAACGAAAAGGAGGGTAAATAAATGATTGAAACAACATTGGTAGTTATGGCAGCAGGCCTTGGGAGTAGATTTGGCGGAATCAAGCAATTAGAACCAGTGGGACCTAGCGGAGAAATTATTATGGATTATTCCGTTTATGATGCAATAAAGGCAGGCTTCAATAAAGTTGTTTTTATTATTCGTAAGGATATTGAAGAGGATTTTAAGAAGATAATTGGAAATAGAATTTCCAAAATGATAGATACTGAATATGTAATTCAGGATGTGAATAATTTACCAGAAGGTTTTAAATTACCGGAAGGAAGGACAAAACCATGGGGAACAGGACATGCGATTCTTAGTTGTAAAAATGTAGTAAAGAATCCTTTTGTTGTTGTAAATGCAGATGATTATTATGGAAAAGAGGCATTTGTAAAGGTTCATGATTATTTAGTCAATCCAGATAAAACAGACAAAAAGTATAATTTTTGTATGGCAGGATTTCGTTTGGGAAATACTTTGAGCGAAAATGGAACCGTTACAAGAGGAATTTGTGATGTGGATGAAAATAATATATTATTGGATGTAAATGAAACATTTGAAATCCAAAGAGATCATGATGAGGCGAAAGCAGTGAGAGATGGAAAGCAGCTTCGCATTTCGTTGGAACAGCCGGCTTCCATGAATATGTGGGGATTTACAGCCGATTTTATTGATGAATTAGATAAGAGATTTACACCTTTTTTGTCTGGAATTAGTGGAAATGAGATGAAGGCAGAGTATTTACTGCCTAGTATCGTAGATGAGTTAATTAAAGAGGGAAGTGCACAGGTAAAGGTACTGGATACGAACGATAAATGGTTTGGTGTAACATATCAGGAGGATAAGTATATGGTACAATCTTCCTTGAAAAAATTGGTAGAACAGGGTGTATATCCAGAAGCATTATATAAGTAATGTCAGAAGTAATTATGCGGAAAGAAAAAATAATCTTTTCGTGTAATTACTTCTTCTGTATTAGAAAAGTGATAGCTAGTTTCGAGAGTTTAACACTATCAAGAAAGTCTCCCATTTCTATTGCGTAGAGCAATAAGTGGTGGGTGGGGACTTGCTTGTATCAGGAGTGGTACAAGCCCCTTTTGTTATGCTGCGATAGCAGCTAATCGTGTTATGAGCAAGTAGCAGAGCGGATTGCGAATATCCGCTTGACTGGTAGTTGAGAGCGTATGAAAATGAAAAACTAGCGGAATAGGAGGAAAAGAATTAATCTGATTAAATATGGTATAAACTTAGTTTATCCGACAAGATGTCCGTTTTGTGGAGAGATTGTAACACCTAGAGGAAAACTTGTCTGTAATACTTGTTATAAGCAGGCACCATTGATAAAAGAACCGAAATGTAAATGTTGTGGTAAGGCAATTTTACAGAGGGAAATGGAATATTGCTGTGATTGTACAAAGAAACAACACCAGTTTATACGGGGTTTTTCCCTTTGGAGTTATAATGAAGAGATGAAAAGGTCAATTGCTAATTTTAAATATAATCATCGTAAGGAATATGGTGAGTTTTATGGAAAAGAATTTGCAAAACGATTTGGAGTACAAATAAGGGAATTAGAGTTGGATGCCTTGGTACCTGTGCCAGTGCATTGGACTAGATATATACAAAGAGGATACAATCAAGCGCAAGTGTTGGCGGAGCAAATTAGCAAGGAATTGAATATACCTGTGGTAGAAGATTTGCTTATTCGAAAAAAGAGAACCATTGCACAAAAGCAATTAAATTCCAGGCAACGTATAGAGAATCTGGAAAAGGCTTTTACTGTTTCAAAAAAATGGGAAAAACAAGAAAAAAAACTAAAGAAAATTCTTATAATTGACGATATATATACTACGGGTAGTACTATAGATGCCTGCGCTAAAATTCTAAAAAAAATGGGTATTATGGAAGTATATTTTGGTGTTCTTTGCGTTGGGGTGGGATTCTAACGCTATTATTAAAAGGAGGGGGATTTACTATGGAAGTAAGAAACTGTAAAGAGTGTGGTAAAATATTTAATTATGTAGAGGGGGTACCTCTTTGTCCAGCTTGTGCAAAGAAGATGGAGGATAAGTTTGAAGGAGTCAAGGAATATATTTATGACAATCCAAATGCTTCTATTAATCAGGTGGCTGAGGACAATGAGGTATCTGTGCAGCAGATTAAACGATGGATTAGAGAAGAACGTTTATCCTTCTCAGATAGTTCAGAAATTGGTATTGAATGTGAAAAATGTGGTGCAATGATTAAGACTGGTCGTTTCTGCAAAGCATGCAAAAAAAGATTGGAAACTACATTTGGAAATATGTATCAAGTAAAGAAAGCACCAGAACCTAGAAAAAGACCGGGAAGTGCGGAGGCAAAGATGCGTTTTCTTGATCGCTAAGGAAGAAGGGCGGTGCAGACATAATGAGTGTGCAAGTAAATGTGGTTCAGACATTTGTTGATAGCCTTATATCTGCGACTGAGGAAATCGTTGACTTCCCATTGGAATATAGGAAAGAGAGTATTAAAATACTTGATACAGAGGAAATTCATATACAGTCAGAAGGGATATTTGCTTCCAAAATGTGTTTTCAGTTGGAACATTCGCTAGTGGAAGAAATTTTAAAGAGAATGTTAAAACATAAGAAGTTGACATCTGATATACGTGATTTGTATTTGGGAGAATATATCAATATTCTTTCTGGACATGCATTAACTCGTATCAATAATATAATTGGAAAAAGTTCTCGCTTAACAGTTCCTATAGTAGGAGCAGGGGCTATAAAAGAAAAAATATATAAGCAAAACTGTGTGATAGCATTTACATCAGAATATGGTGATATGCTTCTTCACATTAATTATGAATGGAATGAATATTTATGATACTAGGGTAAAAAGGTTTGACCCCCAGCATCATATTTGTAGAACAAAGGGGAGGAGAGTTTATGAAACGTACGATATTGGTAGTGGATGATTCGCCGTTTGTGTACCATCAGTTAAAAGATATGGTTGAAGATAGTGATTATGAAGTGATTGGGAGTGCAAAGTCTGGAGAAGAAGGATTGGAGCAGTTTCGTCAATTGAAACCAGATATAGTGATTTTAGATATTATTATGCCTGGAATTGATGGTTTAGAAACTGCAAGAATTTTAATGGAAGAGAATGCAGAGGTAAAAATTGTTATGTTAAGTTCTTTATTTGATGCAAATCTTTTGACAGAAGTTAAAAAGATGGGGTTAAAATTCTTATTACCAAAACCACTAGAAAAAGATGTACTTTTTGCGACACTTGCTTTGTTGGAACATTAAATATAAGTTTCTTCGCGCTGATACCTAAATAAAAACATCACAGAAATGTATGTATAGTTTCTGTGATGCTTTTTGCTTTATGAGAAAATTTATTCGATAAAGGGCTCTTTAAAATAGCAAACATTTCATTTTGCCAAATTATCGATTTAAATAAATCCCGTCTTTTTCAATGCGAATTTTTCCTTGTTTCATTAATCGACCAATTGCACGCTTAAAAGCATTTTTACTTAAATGAAATTCTCTTTTAATGATTTCTGCATCAGTTTTGTCATGAAATGGGAGCATACCCTTATGAGAAGAAGTAAGTCGTTCGTAAATAAATTGCGAATCTGCATCCATTTGGACAAAAGATTTTTCACGAATACTTAACGTGAGTTTTCCATCTTCACGAACGGAACGGACTCTTGCACAAATTGCGTCTCCTGGTTTAAAGTTTTCATATACTTCTTGTTTCGGTAAAAGTGCAGAGTAGCGATCATCGACGGCAACAAATACACCAAAGTTATCACTTAATTCGTAAACATGTCCATAGACGGTGTCATCTTTTTGATAAGGGGAATCGGTATCTAAGAAATCGTATATTTTCATGGTAGCGCATAGACGGTTACTTTTATCCGTATAAAGTCCTACCAAAATCTGGTCACCCTCTTTAAGAGGACGAGTCTGTTCTTTAAAAGGTAAAAATAAGTCTTTTGCAAGGCCCCAGTTTAAAAAGGCACCGATTTTAGTCGTCTGAACAACGGAAAGTAAAGCTACTTCTCCCAAAGTTAAAGCTGGCGTGGCAGTTGTAGCAATCAACCGATCTTCCGAATCCTTATAAATAAATACAGAGATTTCATCTCCTATATTCATGGAAGAGGGAACTTGGCCTTTTGGAAGAAGGACTTGATCTTCTCTAGAACCGTTGGCATCATAAAGGTACATGCCAAAGTCAGATTTTCTTGCAGCAGTAAGTGTTTGTATTTTTCCTAATTTTATCATAATATAAACCTTTCTATTGCTTATGAAACTGTATGCGAACAGTTTTCTATTTTCAAAAGTTTCTATGAATACTCCATAGACTTTTAAATGGGGTATCCATATGTAAAAAATATATCATATTAGTAAATTTTTTTCAATCCAAACGAAAAGCCTGTTGTTCACGGGTGAGGATTTTTAGTGCTCAAAATACCGTATGAATGTTGGACAGATATACAGTTTTCAACAATTTTCATGCATAGAATTGCCCTAAATGGTTATAGTTTATATACTTGCGAACTGCAATATATGGAATATTTTTGCTCCACTCCCTATTTTAGCGTGCCTTGACAGTATAGATAAATTATATTAAAATTATTTTGATTGTTCGAACGTTGGATTTGCAAAACTTGGTTAATAGGAAAAGGATGCAAATTGTAGCTTCGTAAGAGAATGAAAGTGAGTCAATTTACAGAAAAGAGGAAAATAAGCATGAACAAGAAACCATTTGTAACAAAAGAACAGGTTGAGGAAATTGTAAAAAAATATCCAACTCCTTTTCATATTTATGATGAAAAAGGGATTCGCGAAAACGCAAGAAAATTAAAAAAGGCATTCGCATGGAATAAAGGTTTTAAGGAATTTTTCGCTGTAAAGGCGACTCCAAATCCATATATATTAAAAATTTTACAAGAAGAGGGATGCGGAACGGATTGTTCTTCTCTAACAGAATTAATGTTATCTGAAGCATTAGGATTTAAAGAAGGAGATATTATGTTTTCTTCTAATGTAACCCCTGCAGAAGAGTATGTAAAAGCAAGAGACGTAAAGGCATATATCAATTTGGATGATTATACACATATTGACTTTTTAGAGAAAACAGCAGGAATTCCAGAAACTATTTTCTGTCGTTATAATCCAGGTGGAACCTTCACATTAGGAACAGATATTATGGATAATCCTGGAGATGCAAAATATGGATTAACAAAAGAGCAGATGATAGATGCATTTAAAAGATTACAGAAATTAGGTGCAAAGCATTTTGGTATTCATTCTTTCCTAGCAAGTAATACAGTAAGTAACGAATATTATCCTACACTTGCAAAAATTTTATTTGAATTAGCAGTAGAATTAAAAGAGAAAACAGGTGCAGATATTAAATATATCAATCTTTCTGGTGGTGTTGGTATTCCTTATACACCAGATAAAGAGCCAAATGATATTATGGTAATTGGTGAAGGTGTACACAAAGCATTTGATGAAGTATTGGTACCAGCAGGTATGGGCGATGTTGCAATCTTTACAGAATTGGGACGTTTTATGCTTGCGCCATATGGTCATTTAGTAACACAGGCAATTCATGAAAAGCATATTTATAAAGAATACATCGGAGTAGATGCTTGTGCAGTAAACTTGATGCGTCCTGCTATGTATGGAGCATATCATCACATTACTGTATTAGGAAAAGAAGATGCGCCATGTGATCATAAATATGACGTGACTGGATCTCTTTGTGAGAACAATGATAAATTTGCAGTAGATCGTATGCTTCCAAAGATTGATATGGGAGATTATCTTGTTATTCACGATACAGGTGCACATGGTTTCGCTATGGGATACAATTACAATGGTAAATTAAAATCTGCAGAATTATTATTAAAAGAAGACGGAAATGTACAACTGATTCGTCGTGCAGAAACTCCAAAGGATTATTTTGCTACCTTTGATTTTAGTGACATCTTAAAAGACATGAAATATTAATTGCCAGGGAATTAAGTGTGAGTTGTATTTGCAAGCTTTCACACAAATGTAGTTTCGGACAGATTACTCGTGTAAATAAGAAAAACCAGCTTTTGTGTTTAACACAGAGCTGGTTTTTTGAGTTTGGACTTTATAAAAGAGCAAAATGTTTTACAGTCATCTGCACCTGTTCACTTGTAACAGTTCAGCCGGGTACATTCATAAAGTGCCAGAATATACAACATGACTAAAAATATCCTTTTTGGCTGGACACTTTACTCTGTACGCTTTCTCAC
>CADABQ010000008.1:46654-140321 GCA_902786205.1 uncultured Lachnospiraceae bacterium
TGGCGTTAGCCAAATAGAAATGATTGTGGAAATTGCACTTAGCCTGCTAGCAGTCATGTGCAATTTCCACAATCATTTCTGCCCGGCTGAACTGTTACGTTCACTTTGTTCCAAGTAAAGTTTAGAACTTGATTTTGTATATCTTATAAATATATTTATTGAAAGGAATATAGTCTTTAAAAATGATTTTTCAAATTTTGGATCACATCTTCATATTGTTGATTGATGTGTTCTCGAATAATGCGTTTAGAACCTTCTACATTGCGTTGTTCTAAACAGGTTAGGATTGTTTGGTGTTCTTTTACAAGTAATTCATGTGCAGATAAATCTTTTAAATATTCCAAGCGATAGCGATACATTTGCTCTCTTAGATTATTTAGTAATTGTATCAAACGTTTATTTCTAGTGGATTGAATGATAATGTCGTGAAATTTCACATCACATTCTGCCAAAGCATTTACATCTCCGCTTGGCACAAGTTCCTTAAAAGTGTACAGTGCTTTATGCAGCTGTGATAATTCTTCTGGTGTAATGGATTTACATGCCAGTTCAACGGAAAGTTCTTCTAAGGCGCAACGGACTTCTAACACATCATGAAGATCCTTTTGTGTGATTTCTGCCACTTCCGCTCCCTTTCTGGGAACAGTATTTACCAGACCTTCTAATTCTAACATACGAATGGCTTCTCTGACTGGTGTACGACTAACACCAAGTTGTTTTGCCAACTGAATCTCCATCAATCTAAGACCGGGTGGAAGTAATCCATGTAAAATACCTTGGCGAAGTGTATTAAAGACAACGTCACGGAGTGGAAGATAATCATCCATGTCCAGGGTTAACTGACTCCAATCGATTTCATTCTTTTTTTCCATTTTTTCACCACCTTTATTTGCTTTTTATTTCTTCACTGGAGATAAAACGTGTCCATTCTACCTGACAATTCGGATAAAGATCCTTACAAATAGAATAGGCTTTTTTTCCCACAGCTTTATCTGGAAATAGACCAAATACAGTAGGACCACTACCGCTCATCATAGCATTACTTGCACCAAGAGAAAGCATTTTATCTTTGATGGATGCAATAATAGGATTAGCAGGAATGGTGACGGTTTCCAATACGTTTTCCATTGTATCTGATAAGGTTTGTAAGTCCTGTTCGCGAAGGGCAGAAAGCATTTTTTCTGTATTTGGATGACGGGTAAGTGTATCCCATTTTAAAGTTTGGTACACCCATTTGGTGGAAATAGAGATAGGGGGTTTTATCAAAAGAATGGAACACTCTGGTACGGGTGTGAGTGGAGTTAGGATTTCGCCGATTCCTTCGGATAATGCCGTGCCGCCCATAATACAGTAAGGAATATCGGCCCCCATAGTAACGGCTCGTTCTTGCAAGTCTTTTTCGGTAAGACCAAGGTCAAAAAGTGTATTAATGCCTGTCAAAGTGGCGGCACAATCTGCGCTACCGCCAGCCATACCTGCGGCTATTGGAATGCGTTTGGTTAAATGAATGGAAATGCCTTCTTGAATAGAAAATTCATCTATTAGTAATTTTGCCGCCTTATAAATCAAATTATCTTCATTAGTAGGAAGATCCTCTCTATTTGTGGTGAGAGTAATGCTAGGCTTTTCTGTTTTAAGAAACATTAGTTCGTCATATAAATTGACTGTCTGCATGATCATACGTACCAAATGGTAACCATCCTCACGTTTGCCGACAATATCTAAAGATAAATTTAATTTTCCGTAAGCTTTTTTGGTAATTTTGTTCATGTTTACCCTCCTCCTGTACATTGTATACAATATCGTTTCCATTATACCATAATAAAAAAATAAAGTCATTTAGAGAAAGAGAATTTTTCGTTACTGTACAGAGGGTGCGGCTGAGTATGTGCAACTTGCACGATTGCGCTTGCGGAAAAAGTGCAAATTGCACATACTCAGACATAGCCGATGACGGCGTCATGAGAAAAATGTCCAGCCAATTAGTAACTATTTTAGTTATTATGTACTTCTGGCATTTTTCGAATGGTACCCTCTGAACAGTAACAATTTTTCTATAACAAGGTTTAAAAGAAAAAAAACAGGGAAGATTTTATGATATCGAATCAGAAATAGAAAAGAGGAGTTAGAAATGGAGATAATGGGAAAAATACGAATAGTAATTATAGTTTTGTTTTTAGGTGTGATTTGTTTACTAAATATCGGAGCAGAAGAAAAAAAAGTAAATGCATTACAGGAGGGAATTTCCAGGCAAGTAATTCGTTTTCATGTATTAGCCAACAGTGATAAAGCAAAAGATCAAAAATTAAAATTAAGTGTGCGAGATGCTGTGGTAGAAGAGATGCAGGAAAAGTTAAAGGATATTTATACAAAGTCGGAAGCAGAAAAGATAATCAAAGTGAATTTAGGGAATATTACAAAAGTTGCAGAAAGGACGCTAGAAAAAGAGGGATGCAAAGAAAAGGTTGTTGCCTATCTTACAACTAACGAATTTCCAGTAAAAAAGTATGGTGATACCATTTTTCCAGCAGGAAAATATGAAACATTACAGGTTGAGATTGGAGAGGCAAAAGGACATAATTGGTGGTGTGTCATGTATCCAAGTTTGTGTATGGTAGAAGAAGGAATGGCAAGGGTGCCGGATGAATCAAAGAAAAAATTGAAAAACACATTAAGCCAAGAAGAATATGACTGCATAGATGAGCAAAATGTAACAGTAGAGTATCGATTAAAGATTGTGGAATTGTGGAAAAGCATGATTAGTAAGAAGCATTAAAAATGTAAATCCATTGACTATTTATTGTAATAAGGTTACAATGTAGTTTAGTGAAAATATGGCAAAAGGAAAGGATGAAGATGATGAGTAAGAAAACAGTTGCAGTTGTATTTGGTGGACAATCTTCAGAGCATGAAGTATCTTGTGTTTCTGCTACAACAATTATAAAAAATATAAATACAGAAAAGTATGAAGTTGTAATGATTGGAATTACAAAAGATGGAAGATGGTTACAGGTGAAAGATGTAGCAGATATTGAAAGCGGTGCATGGAGAGAAAGTAAGGTAACCGCAATTATTTCACCAGATTCTGCAGAGCAGAGTATTCTTTATATAGAAGGCAATACATTAACACAGAAAAAGATTGATGTAGTTTTTCCAGCGCTTCATGGGTTATATGGAGAAGATGGAACCATTCAGGGAATTTTTGAATTAGCAAAAATTCCGTATGTAGGATGTGGAGTACTGGCATCCGCAGTGTCGATGGACAAATTGTACACAAAGATTATTGTGGATACATTACATATTCGTCAGGCTGCATATGTTCCAGTGCTAAAAAGAGATTTAGAAGATATGGAAAATGTGCTTTCTAAAGTAGAGGCAAAACTTTCTTATCCAGTTTTTGTAAAACCATCCAATGCTGGATCTTCACAGGGTGTTTCAAAGGCACATGATCGTCAGGAATTGAAAAAAGCGTTAGAATTAGCAGTACAGCATGATCGAAAGATTTTGGTTGAAGAAACGATTATCGGAAGAGAAATTGAATGTGCAGTATTAGGCGGAAAAGAAGTAAAAGCATCTGGTGTTGGTGAAATTCTGGCAGCAGCAGATTTTTATGACTATGAAGCAAAATATAATAATCCGGAATCTAGGACAGTTATTTCACCAGAGCTTCCAGAAGGTGTAGAAGAAAAGATTAGAGAAGCAGCCAAAGCAATCTTTATAGCAGTAGATGGAGCCGGTTTGTCGAGAGTGGATTTCTTTGTAGAAAAAGATACAAACGAGGTAGTCTTTAACGAAATTAATACCCTTCCTGGTTTTACAAGTATCAGTATGTATCCAATGCTTTGGGCAGCTGCAGGAATTGACACAAAGAAATTGGTAGATACCTTGATTGAAACTGCATATATGCGTTAATCCATAAGGAGGAGAAGCATGGGAGAAAGTCATAAACGTGAACATCCCATAGGCGTATTTGATTCTGGTGTAGGTGGACTTACAGTAGCAAGAGAAATTATTAACCAATTGCCAAATGAAAATATTGTCTATTTTGGAGATACGGCGCGTGTGCCATATGGAAGCAAATCCAAAGAAACGATTATTAGTTTTTCCAGACAAATTGCGCAGTTTTTACGGACAAAAGAAGTGAAGGCTATTGTAATTGCCTGTAATACAGCTAGTGCATTGGCATTAGAAACTTTAAAACAGGAGAATGATATTCCTGTTTTAGGTGTGATCGAACCGGGGGCAAGGGCAGCAGCAAAGGCAACAAAAAATAATAAAATCGGTGTTATAGGGACAGTCGCTACGGTAAACAGTGGCATTTACAGTCAGTGTCTTCACAAGATAAAACCGGAAGCACAAGTTTATTCCAGAGCATGTCCATTGTTTGTACCTTTGGTAGAAGAAAACTGGTTGTATGATTCTGTTACTATTGAAATAGCAGAAAGATATTTAAGTGAATTAAAAGGATACGGGGTGGATTCCCTTGTATTAGGTTGCACACATTATCCATTACTTCGTCATACAATAGAAAAGGTTATGGGTGAAAATGTACAGTTGGTAAATCCGGCGTATGAGACAGCATTGAAATTAAAAAAAGTTTTAGAGGAAAAACAATTGAATCGCTTAGAATGGAAGCCAACAGAACATAAATTTTATGTAAGCGATGGTGCGGAAAAATTTAAAGCATTTGCCAATACCATTCTTCCGTGTGATGTTATGGAGGCAGATGATGTTAATATTGAACAGTATTAATGGGCATTATAGTATGATAAAGGGAAGGAGGTAACTATGACAAAAGAGGTCATTGTATCCTTACAAGGTTTACAAAATATGGAGCAAGAAGAAGGAGAACCTGTTGAGTTGATTTCTTCAGGAACCTATATTTTTGAAAATGGAAAACATTTGATACAATATGAAGAGGTGGACGAAGCAGACCAGGAAATTACCAATGTTACATTGCTTTTGGAAAAAGATCATGTGGAAATAATTAAACAGGGAATGAGTAATGTACAGATGGTATTTGATAGCAGTCGAAAAACGACCAGTTGCTATAAAACACCTTATGGAGACTTGATGGTTGGGATTAATACAACAGAGATCTCAATGAAGGAGCTTGAAGACATTATTAATGTAGAATTAAAATATGCATTAGACATGAATTACAATCATGTTGCAGATTGCAAAGTTATGATAAAGATTGCATCTAAGGCGTAGAAGAATAAAAGTGAGGAAAAGACGATATGAGAATATTTTTAGTAGGTGTGTTCTTGCTTCTTTTTGCCATCATTAGTTTGCCGTTATATTTGGTTGCATGGCTGCTAGGAAAAAAGGATGAAAGATTGCAAGTCGCATTTTCACAAAAAATAGTAAAGATAGGATTTCGTATCATATTTTTATTAGCAGGGGCTAGGCTTGAATGTAAAGGACAGGAGAATGTTCCTAAGGATGAACCGGTATTGTATATTGGGAACCATAGAAGTTATTGTGATATTTTAGCAAGTTATATGACGGTTCCTACATTAACTGGATTTGTTTCAAAAGATGACTTTAAGAAGGTTCCATGTATCAGCAGATGGATGCGCTTTTTAAAATGCCTTTTCTTAGATAGGGGGGATCCAAGACAAGGATTACAGATGATTCTTACCGGAATTGAACAAATCAAACAAGGGTATTCTATCTTTATTATGCCAGAAGGAACAAGGAATCGAAAAGATACCTTATTACCATTTCATGATGGAAGTTTTAAACTGGCTACCAAGACTGGTTGTGCCATTGTGCCGGTAGCGATAAAAAATACAGATAAGGTAATAGGACATCATTTTGCATGGTTTTCTCCTACCAGAGTATCCATTGTATATGGAGAGCCAATTTATCCTAAAGATATACCAACAGAAGAAAAAAGACATATAGGAGCATACATGCAGAAAAAGGTAGAGGAAATGCTTGAAAATATGAACTAGAGTATGATATAGTTTTAATTATGTTATCTAGAAAAAAGTATAGAACATAGCCCGAAATAAGGGCTATACAGTAGAAAACAATATAGGAGGGAAATACATATGAAATGGTTGATCATTTTATTGATCGTTGTAGCAATTTTGGTAGTTGCTTGTGTTTTGCTTTATCGAAAGGGAAAACAGATGCAGGAACAGGCAGAAACTTCACAGGAACAAATGAAAGCAGGAGCTCAAGTACAGTCACTTCTTGTTATTGATAAAAAGAAGATGAAATTACAGGATGCTAATTTACCTAAAATTGTGATGGAGCAATCAAAGTGGTATATGAAAAGAGCGAAGGTACCAGTTGTAAAAGTTAAGATTGGACCTAAGATTGTTACAATGCTTTGTGATGAAAAAATATATGATAGTATTCCGGTAAAGAAAGAAATAAAAGCGGTTGTTAGCGGAATCTATATCATGGAATTAAAAGGTGTACGTGGTGGCATAGAGCAAAAAGAAGAGAAAAAAGGTTTTTTTGCCAGATTTAGAAAAAAATAATGTGAAAAATAAGAAGTATTGTTTATTGAGAAAAGGAAATATAAACAATACTTCTTTTAATGTTGGATATAAGTGCGGATAAAGAATTAGAAAATTTGTGAAAACTTGTGAAAAAGAACGAAAACTTCACAAAATAGAAATAGACAATAAAAAAATCAGAAAAATGAAAAAAGCTATTGCAAAAACAGTAGAAATGTGTCATAATATTCGTGTAAGAAAAAGAACTTGATTGGCAGGGTGAAAGATATGTAAGTCAAATGGGAGTATGGCATACAACGCATAACAATCTGTTCAGCGAGTTATAGTTCCTTTTGTTTTTATAAAGAGGAAAGAAACTTACATTGAGTTTTTTTACAGAGATGAAAACCTTGGGGAAGGTATTAGGTTGTAGGAAAATGCGTTATGATGCAAAGGGAGTGTTCGGAAGTTTTAGTTACAATATTCAGATCTGGAAGAAAAGCTCAGAGAAATTGTCATGATTTAGCCTAGTGGAACACAGTGCATAGTACTGAAATGGGGAGAATGTTTCAATGTAGGGGAGAATGACATGAAGGAGTTATATGATGCGAGGAAGAAAGAAAGGATTGCATCTCTAAAAAGTTCGTGTTTTTTATTTGTAAAATGGAAGAAGAAAGAAAAGACAATATTTTGGGAGAGATTTTGTCAACAAAAGAAGCAGACCATAAATGGGGAGTATGGTCTGCTTCTTTTGTTGTATGATAAGATCAAAAGCAGACTAATGTTTTAAAAAAGAGTTGTCGAAATGTAACATAGAATAGATAAGTTTTAGTATTACCAAAGTATATTTTGTGATGGAAAATATGCAGATGTTATTTTCATAAAAACAGAGAAAATAGAGTTTTATCAGATATAATGCGGGATGTAAAAGAAAGGGGAAAAGGAAAACGATGGAAATTGCAGGAAAGGTAAAGGCAGGCACCTCATGGAATGTAAATAAATCCCAAGATGAAAAGGGAAAGACCGATTATACCAAAATAGGAAAAAAGGGGCAAATTGTAGTAGGTACGATTACAGGGGTATCCGACAAAATTTCCATTGACTTTAATGGTTCGCAAGTGCAAGTGTCAAAAACTGCAGTGCAGAATGCCAGGGAGGGCGAAGAAAGAAGTTTTGAAATCAAGGATGTAACAAAGAATCATATTGTGTTAAAGGAAGTGGATACGCAAGGAAAAACAGAGAGCGAAAAGCAAAAAATGATTCGCACCACTATTGATAGGGGACAAAAAGGTTTGACAGATAATAAAAATACAAAAAATGCAACGGATAAAGAAGAAGAATCCGATACGTTGCATTCTATAAGCGAGCGCATGAGTGAAGAAGATTGTACGGATTTGGAAAAGGAAGGCATGTCGATCGAAAAGTACAATCTGGAGCGGTTAGATCGAGCCTTGGAGCGTATCAAGCAACAAAGACAGGCAAAACGAGAAGGCATTGCTCAATATGTAGAACGTAAAGAGGATTACCAAAAAGAGATTGAAAAAGTGAAAGTGCACAATCAGATTCAAAATATAGCAGGAGTGCCGATGGCACAGCAGATTGCAGATGCATTATTAAAGGCAGATTTACCAGCGACAGAAGCAAACATAAAAAAAGTTTCCAGTGTGATGGATATGGCAGCGGTAACACCGACAATGTCAGATGCAGCGATGGATTATTTATTGGAAAATGCATTAGAACCAACCGTTGCAAATATTTATCAAGCGCAATATGCAGGAAATAGCAGCAAATATAGTGATTATGCTTTAGGTCAGACAGCAACATATCTTTCAGGAAGTGTTTCCTATGTAAGTGATGCAGAGGGACAGAATGAGCAGAAACTGGCCGCTTGGGAGGAAATTGCACCACAGGCAGAAAAACGATTAAAAGAGGACGGTATTTCGGTAACAGAGCAGGTGATGCAGCAAGCAAAATGGCTTTTTGAGCGAGAACTACCGATTAACGGAGATACGATAAAGGAGTTGGATGCTCTAGAAAAGCTAAAAGAAGAATATGAACCGGAACAGGTATTAGAACAAATTACAGAGGGAATGGCACGAGGGCAGGAACCGGATGAAGTTTCCTTGGTAACACCCACAATGACTTCAGTCCAGCAGGCTTTGGATACCTTTTTACAACAAGTGAATGAACAGCTGGAACAATTGCCAGAAGTAGATCTTACCGTTTCTGATATTACAAAACGTAGACAATTAGAAGAGATTCGATTAAAAATGACAGCAGATGCAGCAATTCGTTTACAGGAGAAAGGTATTGATTTAGATGTCGAACAAATCGAAAAAGTAGTAGATGAACTTCGAAAAATGGAAGATTCGTATTATCGTGGCATTTTGCAGGAGGGCGGTGTTGAAGAAAGTCAGCAAAATGTAGATTTGTTGCGGGATACACAAGATTGTGTGGCATTTTTGAAAGAAGCACCAAATGTTATTTTAGGAAGTACACTCGCAGAACGAGAAAACATTACTCTGTATGCATTACAGCAAGAAGGGTTACGTGAAAAGGCTTCTTTTGAACAGGCGGAAACAGCCTATGAGGCACTTATGACAAAACCAGATCGTCAACTTGGAGACAGTATGCAAAAGGCATTTAAAAATATAGATACTATATTAGAAGAGTTGGGAATGGAACAGACACAGGAAAATCAACGTGCAGTAAGGATTTTGGCACATAATACTATGCCGATTACAGAGGAAAATATCTATAAAATAAAAGAGTATGATAGTCAGGTTCAGAAAGTAATAAAAGATTTACATCCAGCTGTGACAGTGGAATTAATAAAAAGAAATAGTAACCCGTTGCAATCTGATTTAGATACACTGGATCAGGATATTCAATCGATTAAAAAAGAGCTTGGAATAACAGAGGATGAAAAATATAGTAAATATTTGTATCAGCTAGAACAAAAGAATGGTATCAGTCAGGAAGATCGACAGACATTTATCAATGTATATCGTTTGTTAAATAATGTACAAAAAATGGACGGTGCAGCAGTAGGTTATGTTGTACAGACAGATCGGGATCTTACACTAGAAAATTTGTATACAGCAATTCGTACATTGAAAAATGGCGGAGTAGAAATGCAGGTTGCAGATAGTGAGGATATGCAGGATATTACCTATAGTCGTGGAACATTATTAACACAAATAGAGGAGAGTTTTCAGGGGCCAGAAGAAAAAGAACAGAATTGGAAAGAAAATTATTATCAGAATATAGTAGAAGAACTGGTGGAAGAAATTTCTCCATCTGGTTTGGAAAAAATGTTGACAGGAAAAACTGGAGAAGAAAAATTTACGGATTTGATGCAGGAAAATGCAGAAGAACTTCTTTGGAAGCTTAGGGAAGCCAATCAACAGGTAGAGCAGGAAAAAGATAAAGATATTGCAGAAGAATCTTATGAAAAAGAAAAGATAAAGATTTTACAACAAGTAACCGATAATAGTGATGCAGTAATTTCTTATCTGAAATCAGAGGGCATACCTGTAACAGTGGAAAACTTGATTGCAGCCAGCCAGTTTGGGGAGGTATATAAACAATTGCAGGAAAAAGCAAGAAAACTTCCCAAAGAACAACAAAAAGAATATGACAATGTTGTTGATGCGATGGCAGATGGATTAGAGGATGCAGATACGATGCAGTCTCAGTTTGATCATTTGGAAAAACAGGTAGAAACTATCCTACAGTATGGTTTTGCAGATCAGCAGATTCATTCTATGGGATTACAGGAATTGCGCATGATGGCAAACAGCGTTGGGCTTGCCAGAAAACTGGCAGGGCGACAAGATTATCAAATACCGGTTCGTACCGGTGAGAGTATTACCACTATGCATGTGACGATTTTAAATGGTAGTAAGGAACAGGGAAAGGTAACGATAACTACAAATCTGGAAGAAATTGGAGAAGTTCGTGCAGAGTTTTCGGTAAAAGAGGATATGGTCATAGGAACTATTTTGACCGAATCAA
Organism: uncultured Lachnospiraceae bacterium; assembly: GCA_902786205.1. Lineage (GTDB taxonomy): Bacteria > Bacillota > Clostridia > Lachnospirales > Lachnospiraceae > CAG-411. Next base: position 57,127 of record CADABQ010000008.1, read on the forward strand.
AAAAAGCAGCCGAAAGTCTTCAAAACAGGGAAGATACTTTTAAAGAACGTCTAAAAGACCAAGGGATGGGACTTGGACAAGTGGTTTATGGGTTATATACGAGGAGCATGGAGGCTCATGATGTAACAACAGATACGAAGCAGGATGCAACAAAACTATATGCAGTAGCAAAGGCTTTTGTAAAGCATTTAGCAATGTATGCAACGTAAAAAAGCATTGTGTGCCTCTCTCTATGAGGCGGAAGGGAGAAAACTATGAAGATCAATCATAATATTTCAGCGTTAAAGTCTAATATCAAATTACAAAGAACAAACGAGGCAATGGAGAAAAGTGTGGAACGCTTGTCCTCTGGTTATCGTATTAATCGTGCAGCAGATGATGCAGCAGGAATGGCGATTTCTCAAAAAATGAAAACGCAGATTCGAGGCTTAGATCAGGCGTCTAGAAATGCATCGGATGGTATTTCGGTTATACAAACGGCGGAGGGGGCTTTAAATGAAGTGGAATCCATGTTGCAAAGAATGCGTGAACTATCTGTACAGGCGGTAAATGAGACAAATACAGCAGAAGATCGTGAAGCAATTCAATTAGAAATAGATAATTTGAGCGCAGAGATAGATCGTATATCAGAGGATACCGAGTTTAACACAAAAAAATTGTTGAATGGAGATTCTGACCGAAAAACCTATTCAAGAAGTACAAAGGTATCTATTGTTTCTGCATCCGATGCTGTAACCGCAAAGGGGTATAAGATTACAGTGACTGGTGTGGGACAAAAAGAAAAAATTACAGCTCCTAATGAAATTTCAGATTCAGTTGCTCCAGTATCTGGGAAAATAACAATTAATGGGGAAACGATAGAGATAGAGAAAGGTTCATCTATAGCAGAGGTATATGCACAGCTACGTGATTTAGGAAGTACGGTAAATGTGGATATATATACAACAGATGGTGCAGGTAATCCATCTACTGTTGAGCAGGGGGCATATTTAAATTTTGAATCAAAAGAGGCGGGATCTGCAAGAAAAGTTGAGGTATATTGTGAAAACGATGCGTTAGCAGATTTTCTTGGAATTGATACCATTTTGAAAGCTGATGACGATAATGCAGGTAAAGATGCAGAAGTAACACTTTTAACAGATGAGGATGATGCAAGTGCGTTTTCTATGACAGCTACTGTTGCTGCAGATGGAAATAAGGTTACGATTTCGGATAAAAATGGGTTTGAAATGACTGTTATGATTGATAATAATGCATTGGACGAGGAAAATCCGCTGGAGGTAGATCTTATCGTATTAGATGCAGGTCCAATGGTACTTCAGGTTGGGGCAAATGAGGAGCAGACAGTTAGTATTAGTATTCCGAAAGTAGATGCAGAATCTCTTGGTATTGCAAATGTAAATGTGGGAAATACAAACGATGCTGGTCAAGCTATTTCCTTATTTGACAAGGCAATTAATACAGTATCTTCGGTTCGTGCAAAACTTGGAGCTTATGAAAATCGTCTAGAACATGCAATTAGTAACTTGGATACTTCTAATGAAAATATGACGGAAGCACTTTCTCGTATTGAAGATTTGGATATGGCAGAGGAAATGTCAAATTATACACAGCTTAACGTATTATCGCAGGCTGGTACATCTATGTTGGCACAGGCAAACCAAATGCCACAAAATATACTTTCTTTATTACAATAAAAAGATAAAACAAAAAAGGTTATCGTTTTTAAGCAAAGAAAAGTCGCAGAAATGCTTTGTTTTGGGCGATAACCTTTTTCTTACCTTTTTTTGGAGATTGCTATAAGGTCGAAAAAAAATAAGCCGATATATACAACGAGAGATGAGGAAAGAACAGTATGCAGATAACTACTTGCAAAAAGAGGTTGTCTGCATAGTATACGCATAGGAGGCGGCATGTATGGAAAGAGAAAAGCGGCAGGAATTCTCTGCAAGGATCACACAGGCGAATCGTACAGAACTTTTGGTGATTGTCTATGAGATTACGCAAGAAGAACTTAGAGAAGCACTGGATGCATACACAAAACAGAAGATGCAGCACTTCGATATTTCGCTTCAAAATGCACAGAAGTTTTTAAATGAATTAATGGGAACCTTAAATTATCAGTACAAGATTTCATATCAATTGTTTTCTATTTACCGATTTATAAACAAGAAGATCGTAGAGGCACGTTTGAAAAAGCAAAATACAGATTTAGAAGAATGTATTCATTTACTTGAAAAATTGCGTGTAGCATATGCACAAATTGCATCAAAAGATATGGAAGGTCCGATGATGGCAAATGTTCAGAAGTTATATTCTGGATTAACTTATGGAAGAAATGCTTTATCGGAAGTATCTGTAGATGGTAATGGAGGTCATAGAGGATTATATGCATAGGCAATATGCATGAAACCATAGAAAAGAAATAGGAAAGAATTGACATAATACACAAAAAGTGAAAAAAGTCAAAAAAACTATAACGTTTTATGAAATCTGACCGATATAAAAAATAGAAAGAAAAGGTGGTGAACATTATGAGAATCGATGCGTATAATGCGGTGAATCAAATTTATCAGACAGCAACACAAACACAGAAGATCAATAAGGAAAAGAAGGTAGCCAAAGATGACAAATTTGAAATTTCGCAAACAGGAAAAGATTTAGCAGTAGCGAAAAAGGCAATTTCAGATGTACCGGATATTAGAGAAGAAAAAGTGGAAACGATAAAGAAACAGATGAAAGAAGGAACCTATAGTGTATCCACAGAAGATGTAGCTGAGAAGATATTAAGTAGTATGACAGGTTCCATTTTCTAAAACTTAGGACAAAGCAAAGGAGGGGGCTTCCTTTTGGCAAGTGTAATACAGGAGCTGATTTCCGTACTTACAGAGGAACAGCAATTATATGAGAAGATTATTCCGATTGCGTCGGAAAAGAAAAATGTGATTATAAAAAATAACCTCGAATCTCTTCAAAAAATCACAGAACAGGAACAATTGGCAATTGACCAGATAACTGTTTTGGAAAAAAGGAGATCCGAGGTTATTGTTAATATAGGAATATTATTAAATCGTAAGCCGGAAGAGCTTACACTAGGCGAGATAATTAAGCTGTTGGAGAAACAACCAAAAGAACAAAAACAGCTTTCACAAATACATGATCAATTAAAACATACCATTCAAGAATTAAAAAATATCAATATTCAAAACAAATCGTTAATAGTACAATCCCTAGAAATGATAGAATTCAATATGAATTTGATTCAAAGCACAAGGATGTCGCCGGGGAACAACTATACGAAAGGTGCAACCACAGCAGATGCACCATCTTTGCAGGCAGGGACGTTTGATGCAAAGCAATAGGCATAGTACAGTATAGAAAGGAAAGGTGATGTCATGAGCTTGATGACAAGTTTGTCTACAGGTGTAAGTGGATTAAAGGCAGCGCAAACAGCAGTAAATACCACCGCACATAATCTTGCAAATGTAAATACTAAAGGGTATTCCAGACAAGATGTGACAAATGTAGATAAAATATATAACACGATTGGTAACAGCCATATCAGTTATTCGCAGGTTGGTTTAGGAAGTGAGGTCGCATGCATAAAACAAACTAGAAATGTGTTTTTTGACAAGGCCTATCGTTTAGAAGTTGGCAGAAAGAATTTTTATGATGTACAGAGTGAAGCAGCATCGGAAATCGAAAACCTTATGGGTGAGATGGAAGGTGTGCAATTCCAGGAAACAATTAGTGATGTATGGAATTCTATACAGGAACTGACGAAGGAACCGGACAGCATTGTAAAACGCACAGCATTTATCAATACTGCAAATACTTTTATGTTACGTGCCCAGGATATTTATAAGCAGCTAGAGTCCTATCAGGTCAATTTAAATACACAGATACAGGCATCAGTAGATCGAATTAATCAAATTGGTGATAAAATTCATGATTTGAATTCTCAAATTGTTCGTTATGAATCCGGTTCGGAAAATGCCAACGATTATCGGGATCAGCGAAATCTATTATTGGATGAGTTGTCACAATATGCAAGTATTACCTATTATGAAGATGTAGATGGTCGTACGTTGGTTAATATAGAGGGAACGCAATTTGTAGGTCAGGATCATGTTTACGAGATGCACACAGAGCCATTAAATGATGGCACTAAGATGTTGAATGCTGTGTGGGGAACAGGAAATCCAGTATTCAATTTGGAACAGGGATTTTCCTCTGAAAAAAATACAGACATCGGTAAACTAAAAAGTTTATTAATGGCGAGAGGAAATGCTGCGGGAAAATATACAGATATTCCAACAAAGCAGGATGAAAAATATTATAAAGATGGAGTTTTTGATGAGGTACAATATAATCAGGATGTTATTGAGTATAATAAGACGGTTGGTTCTTATCTGATTCAAAACAATCAGGCAAGCTTTGATAAATTGGTCCATGCGATAACAACAGCAATTAACGATGTACTTTGTCCAAATACAGATGCGGATACAGTATTGAATAATTTGGGGTTGGATACAAATGCAACAACGGTTACCTATACAGATTACAAAGGCAATACAGTTACAAAAAATTTAAGCGATGTAAAAATATGGGATGAATATCATGCCGCAATTGGTATGGATGAGGATGCAACACCGAGAGAAGAATTGTTTTCCCGCCAGGCAGTAGACAGATATACAAAGGCTACCATTGAGGTTACAGATGAGGATGGAAATACATCACAAAAGGATATATGGATTTATAATGAAGAAGATCCAAAGGATGTGTATACGTTGTACACAACGAAGCAGTTAGTTATCAATGAAAATCTGCTGGAGAATCCATCTAAACTTCCATTATCTGCCAATCAATATCTTGGTGGTATAGATGGATATGATGCAGAGGCTTGTGAAAAATTAAAGGATATTTGGACGGTAGAATTTGATACAATCAATCCCAATGTGCTTACAAAACATACATTTAGAGATTATTATCAGGCATTGATTGGTAATTTGGCTACAGAAGGAAGAGAGTACAAAAGTATGGCAGAAGACCAGGAAAGTCTGGTAGATGGTATTGATAGCAATCGACAGACGGTTTCCGGTGTATCTTCGGATGAGCAATTAACAAATCTGATACAATACCAGTATGCCTATACTGCGAATGCAAGATATATAACAACGGTCAATGATATGTTGGCGGATTTGCTAAATAAACTATCGTAAGGAGGGGATGATATGCCATCAACATTTTTTGGATTAAGTATAGGGAAAACGGGGTTAAATGCAGCACAGATTGGATGGAATACAACTGTGCATAACTCGTCTAACATCAATACAAAGGGTTACTCCAGACAAGTGGCCAGCTTTGAGGCAGGAACACCAGTTTCGGTTTATTCTAGAGCTGGTATGGCAGGAACTGGTGTATCCTTGATTGGGGTAGAACGACAAAGAAACATTTACTATGATGAGAAATACAGAATCAGTAATGCAGCTTATGGAAACTACAACACAAAAGAATACTATATGACATCGGTGCAAAATTATTTTAAAGAAACGGATAAAGATACACAAGGATTGACCGGTTATTTTACGAACTTATATAATGCTTTTGAAGATTTACAGAAAAATGGTGCAGATTCTACAAAAAGAACTGCGGCAATTGAATCGGCAGACAATTTGGCTGATTTTGTAAATTATCTTGGCACCAGCTTACAAAGTGTACAAAAAGAAGCCAACGCAGATATAAAAACAACAGCAGAACGTATCAATTCGATTGCATCACAGGTTGCAACGTTAAACAAACAAATTAACACATTAGAGCAACAGGGTGGGGTCGCTAATGATTTACGAGATCAGAGAGATCGATTGATTGATGAATTATCGGAGTATGGAAATATATCTGTTACAGAGACCAATCGCGGAGACGACAAGAGTGTATTAAATGAATTTACTATAAAATTAGATAATAAAACTTTAGTAGACACTTATAAATACAATCAATTAATTGTTTCTTCTGTAGATGGAAAGGTAAATCAAAACGATATTGATGGATTGTATACCTTAAGTTGGAAAGATGGACAGGATTTTGACAGTTCCAGCCCGACTTTAGGCGGAAAATTGCAGGCATTGTTTGAAATTCGAGATGGAAATAATAAAACAGCCTTTACTGGACAGGCTGATATAAATACTAATATTGGTGATGATTTTGTTGTAGTAAAAGGGACAAATTGTAATGATGCAAATAAATTAAATATTCCGGCAGAAAAGGGTACGATTATGATAGGTGCAAAACAATATTATTATAGCAGCTTTTCTGTAGAAATTGATGATGCGACAGGAGAATATACCTATACATTTGAAGGACTTTATGATGATGTAGGAAATAAAAAAATTACCCAGGATGCAGCAGGAAAACAGGTGTCTATTGGTTCTAGCATTGATTATAAGGGAGTTCCTTATTATCAGGCGCAATTAAATGAATTTGTGCGTACCTATGCAACTTCCTTTAATAAAATACATAATGCAGCCGAAGATTTAAGTGGACAGAAAGGTATGGATTTCTTTAATGGAAAATCGGCGGTTACTGGTAAAAACTATGAATTGTATGAGGAAATAAAGAGTTTTAGTTCTAATGGAACGGCAGAAGGAAAAGATGGGGCAAAAACGGGAACATCGTATTATAATGTTACTGCGTTAAACTTCTGTGTGACGGACGAAATCAAGGATAATGTGATGAAGTTTGCTTTGGCATCCGATATCGATAAAGGTGTTGACTGTGTAGATATGCTAGATCAAATAATTGCAGGAAAGACCGATAAGAGTATGTTTAAGCAAGGAACTCCGATGGAATTTTTATCTACCTTTACAGCAAATATTGGAATTGATACACAGCAGGCAAGCCTGTTTGCAACTAGTCAATCGAATATTACAAAGGCAATCGATGAACAACGCATGTCAATTTCCAGTGTAGATTCAGACGAAGAAGCTATGAATATGGTGAAATATCGAAGTGCTTACGAATTATCTGCTAAGATGATTTCGACTATGTCTCAAATATACGATGTATTATTGAACATGTAAAGTAACAAGTAGGAAAAAGCATTATGTAAAAAGAAACAAAAATTGTAGCTTATAGGAGGGGATTCGAAAAATGCTGGATATACAGGCATACCCTCTGAACAGTAGCAACTAAAAGAGAGGTGTAGGGAATGAGAGTAACAAATTTAATGATGACAAACGGAATGCTTAGTAGTATCATGGCAAATAAGGCGGATATGAATAAAAAATATGAACAATATGCGACGCAACAAAAGATTCAGAATCCCTCAGATGATCCGGTAATTGCCATTCGTGCTTTGAAATACCGTTCCAATTTATCAGAGTTGCAGCAGTATCGAGAAAAAAATGCAGAAGATGCTTCTTCTTGGATGAGTGCAACGGAAACAGCTTTGACCAATATGAATAGCCTTTTGACAGAATTGTATGATAAATGTGTTTCAGGTGCAACAGATACTTATGAAACGATTGACCGTGACAGTATGGAGCAATTTCTTTCCAATTATAAAGAAGAGATTTATAAAAGTATGAATGCAGACAATGCGGGAAGATATTTGTTTTCTGGTTATCGTACGGACACATCTGTTTGTTATACTAGTGATGATAGCTCAAAAAAATATACCATTACAGAGCCGTTGACCTTTGAAAATTTATACGAAAAAACATATATAAAAGGTGGTGCTACGTATAATCCAAACAGTAAGGCAGAAGATTATAAGAAACAGGCACCAACGACCGAAAAAGCATATGTGATGGATCTTGGATACAAGGATTTAGAAAATCTGGGATTAAAGGTAAAAGATTCGACTGGAAACGATGTGACACTTACAATTACGAAAAAAAATAGTACAGATACAGATTGTTATGCTCCTGCACAGGGCGAAATCAATTTTATTGCAGATACTGGGCAAATTGTTATTTCAAAAGACTTATATGAAACATTCCGTACCGCAAAAAGCATCGTGGCAACCTATGATAAGACAAAATTTGAAACAGGAGATGTTCGGCCGGAAATGTATTATGATTGTACTTCTGTTGAATTGAATGATGATGGAAAAGAGCGAGTGGGAACGGAAAAGATATATACCAAACCGGAGAGTCAGGATATCAAATATGATGTAAACTTTGGTCAACAATTAAAGGTAAATGTCTTGGCAAATGAAACAATCAACTCTTCTTATGCCAGAGCTATCGATAATATTTTGAATGCTGTAAATGATGCCTATAGTACTCAGGCGAAAATTGATAATGCAAATTTACTTTTGTCTGATAGCAATAAAACACCAGATGAAATTGCTGCTTTAAATACATTAAAAGAACAGTTAGAAGTAGAATTAACGCTGAAAAAATCTATTTTACGTGAAAGCTTTGCCAACGCACAAACTGCAACAAAGGCAGCACAAAACGGTATAAAAGTTCCATATTTAAACGAAAATGGAGAAACAGAGATTAAGAAAATCAGTGTTAGTATAGCAACTACCAGTATTGGTAGCCGTTCTGCAAGATTACAAATGATCCAAACCAGATTGGATGATTTAAAAGTAAATTATACGGAATTACGGGATAATAATGAAGTGATGGACTTAGAAGAAGCAATGGTTAATTATACAGCAGCACAGACTGCCTATAATGCTTCTTTAAGTGCTGCCGGAAAGATGGTACAGACTTCTTTATTGGATTTCCTGTAAAAAATAGTTGAAAATAGAGCAAAAAGAGAGGATACAGGGTTGTATCTTCTCTTTTTTTGACCGATATAATAAAAGAAATAGAATTAAAAAAAGTAAAGAGAAGACACTTACAAAAAAGGAACAATTTTGAACGTGTTTATGGATAAACATATTTACGAAAAGGTGCAAGGATGCAGAACAAAAGAATAATAGGAGGAAAAGAATATGTTAGTGCAGACAAAATATTTTGGAGAAATTGATTTAACTGAGGAGAAGATCCTTACTTTTGAAAATGGCATCATGGGATTTGAGCATCTTACCAAATATACCATATTGTTTGATACGGAGAAAGAACAACAAGGTGGCATTATGTGGTTTCAGAGTGTAGAGGAACCTTCCATTGCTTTGCCGGTTATCAATCCGTTGGTTGTAAAACCAGATTATAATCCGCAGGTAAACGAGGAGTTATTGCAACCATTGGGCGATTTAAATCAGGAAAATTTGTGTATATTATTAACATTGACGGTTCCTAGTGACTTAACAAAACTGACAGCAAATTTAAAAGCACCATTGATCATTAATGCAGATACCAGAAAGGGTTGTCAACTTGTAGTAGAAAATGCAGATTATCAAGTAAAATATAATGTATACGATGCAATACAAAAAATGAAGGCAGAAAAGGGGGCGGCATCATGTTAGCATTATCCAGAAAACAAGGCGAATCCATTATGATTGGAAATGATATAGAAATCACCATTTTAGACATTCGAAATGATCAGGTGAAAATTGGGATTAATGCACCAAAGCAGGTAGGCATTTATCGAAAAGAAATTTACTTACAAATACAGGAAGAGAATAAACAGGCAGTATCTGAGGATGTTAGCCAGAATAAAAATGCATTGGAAGAGCTTTTCAATAAGCAAGCTACTTCGGAAGAAAATGGTTCCCAATCCACTGCATTTGAAAAATTGTTAACGAAAAAATAGCATTACAAAAATTCCCAAATACTCTATTAAGTTTTCAAAAAGCAGGTCGATAAATAAGATAAGAGATATGTGAAACAATGTCATTTACTTAAGCCTTGAAATGTCAATAGATTTTTCAATATATTAGATTTTGAGCTTAAGTGAATGACATTGTACGTGAACAGTAATGTAAATATCGGGTAGAGTATATTCTGATAGAAAACATGGAGGTGGGACTTATGATCAGTCAGGTAGGTGGAACAGCCAACACGGAGGTAATGGCAGAAACGGTAACTGCAACAAAGGTACAACAGACACCCAAGGACAAGGACACAAAGGGAAAAGCAGTAGAGCTTACACAGAATGAGAAAAAAGAAAAGACAGAGGGTGCGGAGCAAAGTTTATCAAAAGCCCAATTAAAGCAATTAAAACAGGCAATTGAGGAAGCAAATAGAAAAGCGAGACTTACTAATACTGCACGGGAGTATTCTTATGATGAAGCAACAAATCGTATATGTGTAAAGGTAACCGATAAAGATACAGAAAAGGTGATTCGAGAAGTACCAACGGAAGAATCATTAAAGAGAATTACCAGAATGCTGGAAACAGCAGGTCTGGTTGTAGATGAAAAAATGTAAGGAGGAGTTCGTATGGCAATTCGTATGACAGGTCTGACTTCAGGGTTAGACACAGAATCGATTGTAGCAGCCTTGGTTAGTGCTCAGAAAATGAAAGGTACTAAGGTACAGAATAAATTGACAAAATCAGAGTGGACAGAAGAAATTTGGAAAGGATTAAATACCAAGTTATATTCTTTTTACACAAAGGAATTGACGAAATTTAAAACACAGGGTAGCTACCTTACCAAAAAAGCAACATCATCCAAAGAAGCTGCGGTTACAGCTACTGCATCTAATAGTGCAGCAAATGGATCGCATTCTTTGGAAATCCGTTCTTTGGCATCTTCACAGAATGTTACAGGTGCAAAAATCAAAGATGCAACCTCTACTATGAAAAGTTTGACGGATTTGGGAATGACAGCGGGAACGGTAATCAAATTATCCACGGCTGATGGTAAGAAAAGTGCACAATTAGAGGTGACAGGAACAACAACAATTGCAGACTTTGTATCTACCTGTAAATCCATTGGATTAAATGCAAACTTTGATACGAAGCAACAGCGTTTCTTTATCAGTTCGGCATCTAGTGGTGCAGATCAGGGATTTAGTATTACGACAGGTACTTCTACTAGAATGGATGCGGATAAAAAAATTAAAGATCTTATTTCCAATGCAACTGGAACAGATGATGCTCTTTATGACAATTATGTTTCGGCGGCAGATACGATTAAGGCAAAACTGAAGTCTACGCTAGAGAGCAGTGGCGGTTCTATGGTGGATGCAGCTACCGATATATTAGAGTGTGCCAGAGATGGTGATGATGATGCTACGGTACAGGAAAAACTGGCTAAATACGGAATTACGGATGAAGAATATGCTACATTTAAAGATGCATACAATGCAGCAAGAGCGGTTGATGATGCAGATAGAACGTTAAATAATAATATGTGTGGCTATTTGGCAGAACAACAGGACGAGTCAGGGCTGAAAGGAATATTCGAATCTTTTGCTGCATCCAGCGATTCTGTATTGTTCCGTTCAGAATTGAGTTCTGCGTATGATTCCTTGAAAGACTTAAACAGTGATCAGTTTGCAGAGTTAAAAACGTTAGCTATGAATGATACTGCAACAGAGGATGAGATAACTGCTGCAGGTCTTACTTTGAATCAAGTAAATAATTACAAGTTATTGACACAGCATATAGACAAGGATGCGTTTGATACGCAGATGGAAATTTATGCAAAGAATGAAGTAACGGGTGCTACAAAATTACCAGATGGAAAATCACAACTTACTGTGTTGGGCTTAGATGAGATAGATGCAACAGGTAAGACGGAAAGTGATAACATCAGTGGTTCTGGTTTAAGTATAAAGTGGGCAAATGACGCGGTAATCAAACTGGATGGTGCAGAATTAACAGGTTCTAGCAATACCTTTACTGTTAATGGCTTGACTTTAAATCTAACTGGAACAACTTTGGATAAAACGACAGGAGAATATGAAGAGATTCAGTTGAATGTAACCAATGATACCGATACAGCATACAAGATGGTAAAGGATTTTGTCAAGAAGTACAATGAACTGTTAGAAGAAATGAACAAATTGTACAAGGCAGATTCGGCAAGAGGATATGATCCATTGACTGATGAGCAGAAGGAAGCTATGACAGATGATGAAATTGAGAAGTGGGAAACCAAAATTAAAGACTCTTTGCTTCGTCGAGATGATACATTGAGTGGAATTATTACGGTGATGCGTTCTTCTTTACAAACGACAACAGAGGTGGATGGAAAGAAATATTCATTATCTAGTTTTGGTATTCGTACTTCCAGCGATTATACGGAAAATGGAAAGTTACATATATATGGAGATGAGGATGATGAGACTTATTCCACTCAGACAAATATGTTAAAAGCAGCACTTGAGGAGAATCCAGAAGCTGTCATGAAAACATTGGCAGAGGCGGGGCAGTCCTTGTATGATGCGATGACTAAGAAGATGGCAAAGACCAGCCTTAGTAGTGCCTTGACGTTCTATAATGATAAAAAGATGGATGACGATCAGAAAGCTTACAAAAAGCAAATCTCATCTTTAGAAGATAAGCTGAATGACCTAGAAGATCGCTACTATAAGCAATTTACTGCAATGGAAAAGGCAATGACAAAGATGCAGAACAGTGCAAGTGTGTTTGGAACCTATTATGGCAACAATTCCTAAAAATAAGAATTAATTTTTCTTTTATGGTTATTAAGTGAAAAAAAAGGTCGATATAATACATAGAAAGAAAATGGGTATAGAGTGAAATAAAGGAGGAATGTAGCATGGCATTTTCGGGGGCAGCAGCAAATGCATATCAAGGAACACGTATTCGTACAGCATCGCCTGCAGAATTGACTTTGATGTTATATGATGGAGCAATTAAATTTTGTAATATAGGAAAAGTAGCACTAGAAAAAGGAGATTTCGAGAAAGCAAATCTTAATATTCAAAAAGCAAAAAAGATTATCGTACAATTTCGCAATGATTTGGACTTTAATTATCCGGTTGCACAAGACTTTGATCGTGTCTATGAATACATTTACTATACGTTAGTAGATGCAAATGTAAAGAAAGATATGGAGTTATTGGACGAGGCTTTGGGACGTATCCGTGAGATGCGAGATACATGGAAACAAGTTATGGAAAAGGTAAAAAACGGGAATGCATAAAGAAGGAGAGCTGCACCAAGTGGGGCAGCTCTTTCCTACTTTTACAAAGTAGAGAGGAGAAATGGAATGGAACATACAGATGCGTATGTGGATATCTTGGTTACTTCCTTGCGAAAGAAGGTAACATTGTTAGAAAAGATTGAAAACGTAATCACGGAGCAAGAGCGAGAATTAAAAAAGCCTGATCCGGATATCGATCGATTGGATGAGATTGAAAAACAGATTGGAGAATTGTTACAGGAAGTGGAACAGGCGGAAGATGGATTTGAAAGTGTGTACAGTCGTGTGAAGCAACCGATGGAAGAGCAGAAGGAACAGTACAAAGTACAAATTCAAGAAATGCAGGGATATATCCGAAAAATCACGGATAAAACGGTGAAAATAAAGGCACAGGAAGTGAGAAACCAGCAATATATGAAACTTTTTTTTGAAAATAAGAAAAGAGAAATTCGACAATTTCGCTCTGGAAATCGTAGCGTAGCCAGATATAGCCAACATACGGCAAATTCAGCTATGGGGCAGTCGTACTTTTTAAATAAAAAGAAATAAAGAAAACCTACTTAAACACGCTCAAGAAAGTCATTTACTTCGATTGCATAGAGCAATAACTGGTGGGGCTTGCTTATATTAGGAAGGGGTACAATTCATTTCTGATATGCTGCGGTAGCAGCTAATTGCGAATATTTGCTTGACTTTTAAATGATTACAGAAGTGTTACAAAGAAAAACGGAATTTAACCAAAACTTAACAAAAAAAGGGTTAAGTTTCCAGTAACCCCTCCGATATATATAACAAGTAAAGAAAATACATTTACTTAATCGGATAAGTATCTAACTGGTGCGTACGGCCAGAGGGGGTACAGAAACAATTAAATTTTAAAGGGCAGTAGCAAGGACGCTACTGGATATTCAAGGAGGAATTATTATGGGTATGGTAGTACAACACAACATGACATCTATGAATGCAAACAGAAACTTAGGAGTTTCAAGCTCAAACTTAGCTAAGTCTACAGAAAAGTTATCTTCTGGTTATAAGATTAACCGTGCAGGAGATAACGCAGCAGGTCTTGCTATTTCTGAGAAGATGCGTGGACAGATCAGAGGTTTAGATCAGGCTTCTTCAAACGCTGAAGATGGTATTTCTTTAATCCAGACAGCAGAAGGTGCTTTAACAGAAACACATTCTATTATTCAGAGAATGCGTGAGTTAGCAGTTCAGTCAGCATCTGATACAAACACAGATGACGATAGAACACAGATTCAGAACGAAATTGATCAGTTGACACAGGAAGTTGACCGTATCGCAAATACAACAGAGTTCAATACAAAGAAATTATTAAATGGTGATAGAAAAGGTGCAGTCAGCCAAAAAGATGGTACCAATAAGATTGAAGGTACATTTGTAAATTCGCTTGTTAATGTAAAGACAAGTCTGAGTGATATGAAAGCTATTAGAGATACAGATGTTATTCGTATTGAGTTTACAAAGGATGTCACCAGCGTAATTGCATCAGACGGTGTGGTTGTAAAATCATTACATGGAACAGCAGATGGTACTGATTTGTCATATTCAAAGATGATGATTAGTGAAAATGGAACCATCAAGTTCCAGTCAGATGCGACTATGAAGGTTTCTGATGGAAAGTATATTGTGTCAGAGGTAGGTACAGAATATTCATTTGCAGTTTCTGGCTGGGAAAATATTAAGGCTGGAGATGTTATCACTATTACATTGGGTGAAGCAGTTGCAACAACACCTGCAGCAACAGGAAAAGATGCATTGAGATTACAGATTGGTGCTAATGCTGGACAAGAGGTTGCACTTGGAATTAATTCCATGAAAACACAGGATCTTGATATTGCTGATAAGACTACAGGAAAAGGTTTGGATGTAAGTACACAGAATGGTGCGTCTATGGCAGTAGAGGCATATGATATGGCTATTCAAAAGGTTTCTACTGAGAGAGCTAAGATGGGTGCAATGCAGAATAGATTAGAACATACTATTTCTAACTTGGATACATCTGCTGAAAACTTACAGTCTGCAGAATCGAGTCTGCGTGATACTGATATGGCTGAAGAAATGACTAGATACTCTAAGAATAATATTCTTATGCAGGCTGGTCAGTCAATGCTTGCTCAGGCAAATCAGTCAAATCAGGGTGTATTGAGTTTGTTACAGTAATATAGATAGTGACAAATAATATAGAGTGAGGCAGAGAAATCTGCCTCATTTTTATAGTGTGCCTTGCGGCGCACGTTTCTAATGGGCGAAAATCCCTAATCCGTCCTAGTAGTGAGAAGGATACAGCCAAGACCAAGGGTGTCCATCGTGAGATGGAATCTGAAGGAAGGTAGCGGCAAATCTCTGCTCTGACGAACAGAAATTACATCTGGCTATAGTTAAGGATAAGGTTGCTAAACAAACTGAAGTCCAATAACTACTCGGAATTAACTATGGTAAATGTGGCAGATGGATGGAGAGAAAGAAATGTGTGGTATCAAGGGCTTGTCAGCGAATGGAAACAGAGTATGAAGTTCGTGAGTAATAATGAATGGCAAGAAGTCAGAAGAGGTCATAGTACCATTGTGATTGCCCTAAAGGACTAGGCAACAAGTTGCCATCGCGACGCAATGGGAGGGACTGAACTTTAGGAGATGTGAGTAAATGAATGTAACCAATGATGGATTTAAGGACACACAACTTCATATTGGACTATCTGCAAATGGTATCTGCGGAACAGAAAGAGTATGCAGGAGTGTTCGTCCACCAGAGGATTACTGAAAACAACGACATCATCACAGATTTTCAAACGGACAAACTGATGGAAAAGATTTTATCTAACAATAACTTAAATCAAGCATATAAGAAGGTAAAATCCAATAAAGGAGCTGGCGGAGTCGATAGGATGAATGTAGATGAACTTCTATCATTTCTCAAAGACAATGGAAAGCAACTGAAACAACAGTTAATGGATGGTAAATATAAACCAAATCCAGTCCGAAGGGTAGAAATACCCAAAGAAACCAAAGGCGAATATAGAAAACTAGGAGTACCAACAGTAGTTGACCAAGTTTTTCAACAGGCAATTACACAGGTTCTTTCTCCTCTTTATGGAGGAACAGTTTTCTGAAAACAGTTATGGCTTTCGTCCTTGCAGAGGTGCACACGATGCACTAAAACAATGCCAGACAAATGTTAATGATGGATATGTGTATGTGGTAGATATGGATTTAGAGAAGTTCTTTGATACAGTGTGTCAGAGTAAACTGGTAGAAGTATTATCACGAACAATCAAGGATGGGAGAGTTGTATCTTTTATTCATAAGTATCTCAATGTGGGAGTAATCAGCAGAGGGATATTTGAAAAGACAGAAGTAGGTATGATGCCACAAGGTGGACCACTTAGCCTGTTACCCAGTAACATAATGCTAAATGAATTAGATAAGGAACTCACAAGCAGAGGACACAGATTTGTTCGTTATGCTGACGATTGTATGATTTTCTGTAAAAGCAGAAAGAGTGCAGAGAGGACTTTGAAAAATATTACACCGTTTATAGAAGGAAAACTTTTCCTAAGAGTAAACAGAGATAAGACGTGTGTATCGCACATCAGCAAAGTCAAATACCTTGGATATAGTTTCTACAGATATAAAGGGAAATGTAGATTTAGAGTGCATCCCAAATCTATTGCAAAGATGAAAAATAAAATCAGAGAGTTGACAAAACGAAGCAATGGATGGGAAAATGAATACTGCGCATTAAAATTGACACAGTTTATAAGAGGATGGGTTAATTACTTTGGAATGGCAGACATGAAAGTGCTTCTTTCAAAAACAGATGAATGGTTACGTCATAAGATAAGGGCAATCTATTGGAAACAATGGAAGAAAGTCAAAACAAAATTTAAAGAACTAAAGAAGTTAGGTGTAGAAGAAGAAAAGGCATAGATATGTGCCAATATGCGAAATAGAAACTGGTATTGCAATGGATATTTGTGTTGCAAACTGCATTTAACAATAAGAAACTCCGTGAACTAGGTTATTTTACATTCACAGAGTTCTATTTGAAAATAAGTGAAAACTAAAGAACCGATGTGTACTGAACGGTATGCACGGTGGTGTGAGAGGTCGGCTAATCAACTAATGATTAGCCTCCTATTCGATTAATTAAAAAAGTATAGTTTTGAGATAAAAAAATTAAAAATCGTGCTATAATTATATAAAAATAGATAATGTTCAGTGAGGAACGGAGAGATATATGGATATATATAAGAATAACGTAAAGATGCTGAAAAAATGCATGCTTGAAGAAATAAAAAAATATGATGAATTGGAAAAATTACAGGTAAATCAAGAGAATGTTTTTGAAAAGGACGGTATTCTATTTTTTACAGATGGAGAAAATACCAGACAAATATATAGTAAAAATCAAGAAAAAGAAATTGAAATATTAACTCAAAATATTGATCCGAAAAAGGAAAATTTGATATTTGTATTGGGCATAGGGAACATAGAGTTTATAAAAAGATTAATACAGGACAAATCTGGAATGTCAAAAATTGTGATTTATGAGCCTAATAAATATATATTAAAATATATATTTGAACATAATGACTTGTCAGATGTTCTAATAGAAGGAAGAGTTTTGTTATGGTGGAATTGTAAGGATAATACAAAAGATAGAGAATTCGGATATGATTTAATTGCAATGAATTGGACTAAGTTGGCATATAATATAGAGGTCATTACATGTCCTGCCTATATACAATATTTATCAGAGTTTAGGAGAATATTTGAGGCAGCAAAGCAAAAAATATTGCAGTATTTTATGGCATTGGGAAATTCTTTAGATGATGTGTTGCAAGGATTTCAGCAAAATGCGGAAAATTTTATTGCCTGCATGAAAACAAATAATATATATGATGTATATCATAAGTATGAGAATATGCCGGCCATTATTGTATCTGCAGGACCGTCTTTAGAGAAAAATATTGATGTGCTAAAGGAAGCACAGGGTAAGGCTTTGATTATTTCTTGTGATGCCAGTTGGACTGCATGCAAACAACATGGGGTAAAACCAGATGCAATTGCTTCAATTGAACGCGGAGTAGAAACGTATCAATACTATTTTGAAGGAAAGCAGTTTGATGAGGATTTGGTGTTGCTGGGACCATCCTTGATTTGGTCTCAAATATATAAAGAGTTTCCAGGTAAAAAAATTGTAATTAATAAAAATGATGATGGAGTTGATGGATGGTGGAGTAGTCAATTTGAAAATTTGAATTTTATTAACATAGGAATGTCTTGTGCTACAGTTGCCTATGCAGTTGCAGAATTGGCGGGATGCAATCCTATTATTTTAATTGGGCAGGATTTGGCATTTACTGGTAATAAAAAACATAGTAGTTTTACACATACTGAGTTTGAGGGAGAAAATAATGCAGACGAAGCCGATGGTTTGATGGTTGAGGATATTTATGGAGATATGATACCGACAGATAAATATTATAACTTGTTTCGTTATTGGTTTGAGGATAAGATTGTTGCAAATCCAGATATACAGGTAATTGATGCAACAGAGGGAGGAGCAAAAATTCAGGGAAGTACTATTATGACATTGAAAGATGCAGTCTCCCAATATTGTACGAAGAACAAAGAAAAAGATTTATGCGATTATTTAGAAAATCGAGAGATAACACCAGAAGAGGTAAAACAAAAAAAGGAAAGAGTTTTAAAAGAGGCGGACCGATTGATTCAAAAACTGTATAAAACCAAAAAGAAAACAGAAGATCATTATGCTACCTTAGAAAAAATATATGACCGTATTAATGAGGATATGACGCAGAATCAATTGATTAAGGCTGTAAAACAAATGCAAAAGGGAGATCAAATTATACAGTATATGATAAATCAGCGTGATACTATTACTTTTTTTCAACAGTATATTACACAGACGATTACATATGTAAAAGCATTGGGAAATGAATTAACGCCAGAAAATGTACTAAAAAATTTATATGCACAGGGAAATTTGATGGGGGCAGTGAAGCGTGCCTGTGTCATGTTAATTAAAGAATGTGAGAAATTGAAAGAAACAGTAGAAAAAGAGTATGGAAGTTATGTGGAACAGCAGGAGGGATAAGTTTGGAAAAAATAATTTGCCAATTAATTGATGAGCTGGTTAATTCCATCTACCTACTTGATGTAAAGAAGATAGATGAGCAGTTTATAGTATTGCTGGATAGACTGGATGAGTACACAACACAGAGAAGAGATATTGCATGGAATGAAATTTTAATGGAAATACAGAAAGCATATATGCAAAAAGATTATGTTCGTATGTCAGATGAATTGTTATATTCACTAAAGGGGAAGATTGCATAAAAAAGTTTGCATGAGGAACTAAAATAATGACAAGAAGGTGAGAGGCATGGAGTATATAAAATTTTCTGATATAGGGGAAAAACAGTGGGATGCGTATTTAGAGAACATACAGGGAAGTACGTTTAACTATTTATCCAATAAGATGAAGTTTGATTTGGAATATTCTATTTATGTGCAACAGAACGAAAGTTTTTTACTTATTAGTGATAAAAAAGCGATTGGAGTTGCAATCGTTTATATAGAGGAGTTAAATCATATTAAATCTGTAAGCTGGTCTGGTGGTTACCTTCCTGCACCAGTTGTGGATCAAAAGTTGTCGTATTCTTTGCAGGAAAAATATATGGCGATGTTATTAAAAAGAATTGAAGAAATTGGAAGGCAACATAAGTGTAAAAAAATTTTAATGCGAATGGATCCATTGACGAATCCAGATGAACAATACAAGCTGTATAATTATAATTATATGTTAAAAGAAATATATGAGGATCGTTCGTCTTTATCCCAAATATTAGATTTGAGGAAGGAAGAAAACGTGCTTTTTTCTGACATACGGAAGGGGCATAAAAGTGATATAAAAAAAGCAGACTATTCCATTACTTTTTTTGACAAGGAAAATATTACGGAGGATGTGATAAAAGAATATCGCAGAATTTATGAATGCGATGCAGGGATGGTAACTAGAAATTCACAAATGTCTCATCATTATCTAAAATTTGTCCAAGATGGAAATGGTTTAGTAGGAATAGCAAAAAAAGGACACGAAAATGTTGCGGTTATTATTGTAACCCTTTATAAAGATACGGCATATTATAGCTCTTATGCAGAATTAACAGATAAACTAGAACATATTTCTGTAGGGCATGTATTACAGTGGGAAACTATTCTGGAGTTAAAAAAACGCGGGATTGCGTTTTATGAAATCGGAGAACAAGTATTTGGAAAAACACATTATAGTGATCCAGATAAAAAATTAATAAATATATCCCGTTTTAAACGAGGATTTGGTGGATATACAGTGCCTTTTTATAGAGGAATCAAAGAGTTGTAATAAAAAACAAAGAGAAGAAGGGAAAGAATGAAAAAATATAAAGTAGTTATTGTCGGTGCAGGTAATATAGGAGCATTGTTTGATCGGGCAGATAGTGAGGAAATATTGACCCATGCCCATGCTTTTTCTGCGGATTCTAGGTTTGCATTAAAGGGTTTTTTCGATGAGGATTTTGAACGGGCGAAAGTGGCGGCAGAACGTTGGCAGGTAACTGCATTTCAAACGCTGGATGCGGCAATGGAAGGGACTGACATTGTATGCTGTACAGTTCCCGACAAAGTTCATTTTGATGTGTTAAAACAGATAGCGGAATATCCAATCAAATTGGTATTTACCGAGAAGCCATTTACCAAGACGATTGCACAGGCAGAGGAGATTGTAAAACTCTATCAGGAAAAACAAATTCCAATCCTTTTAAATTATACAAGAAGGTTTGTAACGGAATTGATACAATTAAAAGAAAAAATAGGAGAGTACGGTTCTTTTTTGCGTGGAACGGGTTATTATGGAAAAGGAATTTTACATAATGGTTCTCATATGATTGATTTTATTCGTTATTTGTTGGGAGAAGTTTCAGTAGAAAAAAGTCAGAATCCTATTTTCGATTTTGAACAAGATGATCCTTCGGTAGAAGCGTATTTGACAGTGGCGGGAAGTCCAATCTTTTTACATCCTGTGGATTGTCAGGTTGCAACTATATTTGAATTAGAATTGTTTTTTGAAAAAGCTCGTATTCGTCTTTCGGATGGTTGTGCCTATGTGGAACGGTTTGAAGTGCTTCCATCTCCTACTTATGAAGGGTATTTTAATTATCGAAAAGTAGAAGAGTATCCTGTAAAATATGACAGTTCTTTTCGAAATGCAGTTTCTAATATTGCTGATTATTTGGAGAAAAAAAATGCTCTTATATGTACAGAGCAAGACGGCTTGAGGGTATTGGAGATTTGTAAGAGATTACAATTGTGTAAGTAGGAAGAAGGAAAGCAAATGAAGAGGGTATTATTATTTGCCAGAGATCCTGGAGGAGCCAATGTGATTCAAGCATTGGCAACTGGGCTTTTAAAGAGTTATGAAGTATTGATTTATGCAAAGGATGTGGCATTGGAGCGTTTTCAAAAAGCAGGATTACAGGTGAAGAATATAGAGCAGGAAGTAGAAGCGATTTCTATAGAACAAATGGAAATCTTTTTAAAAGGCAAGCAAATTGATTTGGTGGTTACAGGTACCAGTGCAGATGATAGGACGGAAAAGTATTTATGGAAAGCCTCAGAGCATTTGAATATTCCATCAATTGCAATTTTAGATCAATGGATCAATTATGGAATCCGTTTTTCCAAGTATGGGGTGAATCAAATGGAAGCGTATGAGAAGAGCCGAAAGCAGGACTATTTACCTACTTGTATTTGTGTGATGGATGCTTATGCCAAAGAAAAGATGGAGGAGGAGGGTGTTCCGTCAGACAAGATTAAAGTGACAGGGCAACCCTATCTTACAGAGTTTGTACAAGCAGTTGGAAAAGTAAATGAGGCGGATAGGCAGGAATTTAGAGAAAAGTTTGGCAAAAATACAGAAAAGATTTTGCTATTTGCTTCAGAACCAATCTGCAAAACATATGGTCCTAGCAGCAGTTATTGGGGATATGATGAAGAAACTATTTTTGAGTGTTTTAAAGAGCAGTTAGAGCAGGTTACAGCCCAATTTCCCTTTGCTGTAAGTGTAGTAGTGCGTCCACATCCAAAAGAGGATTTGGACAAATGGCAAAAAAGATTAAAAGACAGCTCTTATGTTTCCTACTTCCTTGACCGACAAACTGATTATAAGGTAGCAATGTGTTCTGTGGATGGTGTTGTGGGGATGTCATCTATGTTTTTGTTAGAGAGTACATTGTGTGGAAAACCAGTAATCAGTATTCAGAAGGGATTGAAACCAGAGAGGGAGAATCCATTTATTCTGGAAAGAATTGGTGTGCTAAAAAGTGCCAGAACTTCAGAACAGATTCGGACTGAAATAAGGGAATTGCTGCAAAATGAAAAGAAAGCTGCAGCGTGGAATATTCCAATGAATGCGACAGAGAATATACAAAAAGTGATGGAGGCGTTATTATGAGTAAATTGGCAATTTTAGGGGGAGAAAAAGTAAGGAAAGAGTTATTTCCTGCTTATAAAGTAATCGGAAAAGAAGAAGAGGATGCAGTCGTACAGGTGTTACGTTCTGGAATTTTATCAAAGTATTTAGGTTGTTGGGCGGATGATTTTTATGGTGGTCCACAGGTTCAGGCATTAGAGAAAGAATGGGCAGAACATTTTGGGGTAAAACATGCAATATCCGTAAATTCAGCAACTTCTGGTTTATACTGTGCAGCAGGGGCAATCGGATTAAATCCTGAGGATGAAGTAATTGTATCTCCATATACAATGGCTGCATCAGCAACAGCACCACTTATTTACAATGCAATCCCTGTGTTTGCAGATATTGAGAAGGAGCATTTTTGTCTGGATCCTGAATCTATTGAAGAGAGAATTACAGAAAAGACAAAGGCGATTATTGTAGTCGATATTTTTGGACAACCTTATGATGCCGAACGCATCAATGCAATTGCAAAGAAACATCATTTGTATGTGATTGAAGATACTGCACAGGCACCTGGTGCAAAATATAAAGGCAAATTTGCAGGTACGCTAGGGGATATTGGCGTATTTTCATTAAACTATCACAAACATATTCACTGCGGAGAAGGTGGTATTGTTGTGACAGATAATGACGAATTGGCAGAAAGAGTACGTTTGATTCGTAATCATGCAGAGGCAGTTGTTGGTGCAAAGGGAACGAAAAACTTAAATAATATGATTGGTTTTAATTTGCGAATGACAGAAGTAGAAGCTGCCATTGCAAGAGAGCAGTTGAAAAAACTGGATTGGTTATTAGAAGAACGACAGAAGAATGTTGCTTATCTGGAGGAAAAATTGGACAAAAACCCATTTTTACGTGTTCCAAAAGTTCGTGAAGGTTGCGAACACGCTTATTATGTACATCCAATCTTTTTCGATAAAGAGCAGGCAGGAGTTTCCAGAGAGACGTATATAGATGCCGTAAAGGCAGAATTGATGCCAATTACATTGCGAGAAGCGGAAGGTGTAAGCATTGGTTGTGGTTATGTAAAACCATTATATTTACAGCCTCTTTTCCAAGAAAAAATAGCATACGGAGATCATGGATATCCATTTTGTAATAGTAAAGTGGATTATAGTAAAGGAATTTGTCCAAACTGTGAGCAGTTGCATTTTGAAACGTTATTTACACATGAGTTAATGCGTCCGTTCATGACGAAAGAAGACTTAGACGATGTAGTAGCTGCTTTTTATAAAGTATATGAAAATATAGATGAATTAAAGTAATCATTTAAAACCTATTGTTTGCAATATATATGTAAACGATAGGTTTTTTTACATAAGTGTTAAAAAAATAGCAAAGACAGCCGATACAATGTAAGAGACAACTTAGGATGAAACGTTACAAACTTGGAGTTTCGGACGTTTCTATCGGGAATACTAGATTCATGGAGGAAGTATAGAGATGTTAAACGATAAGACGATTTTAATTACGGGAGGAACAGGTTCATTTGGTAAAAAGTGCCTGAAGATGATTTTTGAGAGATATAATCCAAAAAAAGTGATTATTTATTCAAGAGATGAATTTAAGCAATATAACATGAAAGCAGAGATGGCAGATCAGGTTGATATGAGCAGGGTACGTTTCTTTATCGGTGATGTTAGAGACAAGGAACGTTTGATGCGAGCTTTTCATGGCGTAGATTATGTAATTCATGCGGCAGCTATGAAGCAGGTGCCAACTTGTGAGTATAATCCAATGGAGGCGATTAAGACAAATATTCACGGGGCACAGAATGTAATTGATGCTGCTTTGGATAGAGGGGTAAAGAAGGTAGTAGCGTTATCTACAGATAAGGCTGTAAATCCAATTAACTTGTATGGTGGAACGAAATTGGTTTCTGATAAATTATTTATTGCAGCCAACGCCTATACTGGTTTAAATGGAACGGTATTTTCTGTTGTTCGTTACGGAAATGTTGCAGGAAGCCGTGGTTCGATTATTCCATTATTCCGTAGATTAGCAGAAGAAGGAAATAAGGAATTGCCAATTACAGATACTAGAATGACACGTTTTTGGATTACTTTAGAGCAGGGAGTCGAGTTAGTATTTAAAGCCTTGGCAGAGGCAAAAGGTGGAGAGACATATATTTCTAAAATACCATCTTTTCATATTATAGATTTGGCAGAGGCAATTTTGCCAGGATGTGGTATAAAAGAAATTGGTATTCGTGAAGGGGAAAAGCTTCATGAAGTAATGGTTACAAAAGATGATTCCAGAAGTACATTTGAATATGATAAGCATTATATTGTATATCCAAATTTTGATTGGGTAGATTTGAAGAAGGCTGTATTGCCAGGAGGAAAATGTGTTGCGGACGGATTTGAATATAATTCAGGAACCAATGCAGAATGGCTGAATGTAGAGCAGTTGCGAGAAGCTTTAAAATTAGTATAGAGATGGCCGTTTGTAGTAACTAGAAGGAACGCTCTGAAGTACAGCGAAAATTAATGAAAAGGGTGTTAAAAGTTTGAAATAGGATTGTTTTATAAGAAATGCGAGGTGAGGAAAAAATTGAGTACAATTCAAATAAAAGATCGAATAATTGGGAAAGGTTATCCTGCTTATATTATTGCAGAGATGTCAGCAAATCATGCAGGTGATTTAGAATTGGCAAAGGAGATTATACGTGAAGCGAAAAAAAGCGGAGCGGATTGTGTAAAATTGCAGACTTACACTGCTGATACTCTGACGATTGATTGTAACAATTCTTATTTTCGAATTGAAGATGGAACTTGGCAGGGAGAAAATTTGTACCAATTATACCAAAAGGCATATACACCATGGGAATGGCAGAAGGAATTAAAGGAGGAGGCAGATAAAATTGGTATTGACATCTTTTCTACTCCATTTGATAAAAGTGCGGTAGATTTTTTGGAGCAGATTGATATGGAATTTTATAAAATAGCATCCTTTGAGGTTGTGGACATACCTTTAATTCGTTATATTGCATCCAAAGGGAAGCCGATTATCATGTCGACGGGGATGGCGTCTTTAGGAGAGATAGAAGACGCAGTCAGGGAAATTCGAGCACAGGGAAATGAACAAATTGCCTTATTAAAATGCTCCAGTGCATATCCGGCGATTACAGAGAATATGAATTTAAAGACGTTAGTGAATATGGCAGAGACTTTTCAGGTTCCTACTGGTTTGTCGGATCATTCGATGGGGTCTCTTGGAGCTGTAGCAGCAGTAACATTGGGAGCTAATATAATAGAAAAGCATTTTTGTTTGAGCAGAAAGATTGATAACCCAGATTCTTCTTTTTCTATGGAGCCTGAGGAGTTTAAGCGGATGGTAGAAGATATTCGAATGGCAGAACAGGCAATAGGAACAGTCCGATATGGTGTATCAGAACAAGAGCAGGAAAATGTGAAGTTTCGGCGTTCGTTGTTCGTAGTGAAAGACATAAAAAAAGGGGAAAAATTGACACAAGAAAACGTGAGAAGTATACGTCCTGGATATGGAATGGCACCTAAGCATTATGATGAAGTATTGGGAAAATGTGCGAATAGAGATATAAAGAGGGGAACGCCATTGCAATATGATTTATTTTATTAGAAGGATGTTTTCTATTAATGTTAGTTCAAAGGCTACTATTTTGTGATGAACTTGCATGAAAGGTGAAGTAAAATATGGAAAAGATTTGGTTAAGACCGATGCAAATAGACGATATGGATTTGATTTATCAATGGGCAAATGAACCTGAGTGTAGAAAGAATTCTTTTCATATGGAAAAAATACCTTACGAAGATCATAAGAAATGGTTTCAAGCTAAGTTGATTTCTAAATATTGTGATATGTTTGTAGCTTGTAGAGAGAAAACACCAATTGGACAAATTAGATTGGAATATGAAGGAGACAAGGCACTTATTTCTTATAGTGTGACCAAGGAGGAAAGAGGAAGAGGGTATGGAGGAGTACTTCTCAAATTGGCAGAAGAAAAAGTCAGGGATAAGAAAATAAACATTCACGTATTGGAAGGATTGGTCAAGGAACATAATATTGCTTCTCAGAGAAAATTTGAGGAAATGGGATATGACAAGCAAAAAAAAGGTAGTTGTTTTTGCTACCAAAAAAGATTGGAAGTAAAAAATGAAAATATGGTTAGAATGTTGAAATGAAAACTAGTAGGATGAACGATGGTAGAAATATACTATTTAAAATTAGGAGGGGAATTACCATGAGTACAGTTGCAATCATCACAGCTAGAGGAGGAAGTAAGAGAATTCCGAGAAAAAATGTGAAAGATTTTTTAGGAAAACCTATTTTGGTATATTCAATTGAAGCTGCAATAAATTCAGGCGTATTTGATGAAGTTATGGTGTCTACAGAAGATGAGGAAATTGCAGAAATTGCGAAAAAAGCAGGTGCAAAGGTACCGTTTATGCGAAGTGCAGAGACTTCAGGTGATTTTTGCAGTACCTATGATGTATTAAAAGAGGTATTAGATGATTATCAAAAACAGGGAAAAAAGTTCGATATGGCATGTTGTATTTATCCGACAGCTCCTTTTGTTACAGGAGAAAGATTGAAAGAGGCAATGGATTTATTGCAGCAGAAGGGAGCAGATACAGTATACCCGGTAGTTCGTTTTAGTTTTCCACCGCAAAGGGCTGTAATAAAAGATGAAAATGGATATATGCAGTTTCGTTGGCCAGAATATGCATTGACACGATCTCAGGATTTACAACCTTTCTATCATGATGCAGGGCAATTTTATGGATTTTTAGTATCAAGTTTTTATGAGCAGGGAAAATTGATTATGGACAAGACAGT
The DNA here is from genome assembly GCA_902786205.1 of uncultured Lachnospiraceae bacterium. Classification (GTDB taxonomy): domain Bacteria; phylum Bacillota; class Clostridia; order Lachnospirales; family Lachnospiraceae; genus CAG-411. The sequence goes on from CADABQ010000008.1 coordinate 84,524, forward strand.
TCCAATCGAATTGGATGAAATGGAAGTTCAAGATATTGATAATTTGGAAGATTGGAAAATTGCAGAGGTAAAATATGCAGTTTGTCATGGAATAGATTTACATAAGAATAGTTAAGTAAAGAGGCTGTGGCAAGAGAGTGTCATGGTCTTTCATTTTTTTAACTTGGACAACAAATTTTAATCTGCAAAGTCGATGGGATGTATATAGGAAAGGAGAATAATGTGGAAAAAACAGTTTTATTTCTTGCACATGGTGGAAAATCTGTTGGCATGGGGCACGTGATTCGTTGCTGTTCTCTGGCAGATGCATTTCGTTTGGCAAGCTGGAAGGTTTTCTTTTACAGCAAATTGGAAATCGGTCAACAATATATAAAAGAACAGTCTTTTTCGGTCTTTCCAGCAGTTGCACAGAAGGAAAGTTGTGCAGAGGAGTTTTCTTATGGAACAGAAGAAGAATTGAGAAAGGATTGCGAAGCAATTAAAAAGCTTTGTTTTAAGCTTCATCCAGACGTAATCATAGCAGACAGTTACAATGTTACGGACTGGTATTTTAAAGAACTAAGAAAGCAGACAAAATGCCTTGTTTATATTGATGATGTGATGGCATTTCCCTATGATGTAGATGTTGTAATCAATCAAAATATATTTGCCAAAAGAAAGGATTATACCGCACTACATTCCAAACAGTTGTTTTTGCTTGGTACAGCCTATAGTTTGATTCGGGATGAATTTTGTCATTTACCGAAACGAACTATTCATGAAGAAATAAGAAATGTTATGATTACCACAGGTGCAGCGGACCCTCATAATGTAACCTTAGATATATTGCAATTATGTAACAGGTTAGAGGGCGAGATAAGTTTTCATGTGGTGGTAGGAAATGCGTTTTCACATAGAGAAGCTTTGGTGGAATATGCAGAAAAGCATAAGGAAGTGGTGTTATATGAGCAACCATCCAAAATGTCCGCTATTATGTTAAAATGCGATGTGGCGGTTTCGGCAGGAGGTAGTACCTTGTATGAACTGGCTGCCTGCGGGACCCCAGCAATGGCTTTTTTGTATGCGGAAAACCAACGCCAAATTGTAGAAGAGTTAGAACGACAGGGAAACGTTTTAAGTTTAGGTTTCTATGATAACATGGCAGAAAACTTTATGAAAAAGTGGGAAGAAATGAAAGTGTATTCCAGACGAAAAGAAATGAGTTGCCAGATGCAGAAGCTGATAGATGGAAAAGGAAAACTGCGGATTATAGAGGTGATGGAAGAGTTTTTAAATGATGAAACATACTGTCAAGGCGATAATATGTGAAAACCATTTTGATATGTGTCATATGAGATATAGGGTTTGAACCAGACCTTTTTGCAAGAGTACTCGCATTCAAGTGGCAGTGAGGATTCTTGAACTTTTATAAATATTTTTTGGGGTGATACATATCATAAAGGAAGAAAGTCTTGCATTCATAGGTTTTAGGTGATACATTGATTATAGGCTGTAAGAAAATTACAGTCAGAAGGATCTTAACTTTTATATGAGCAAGTAGGTAACAGTTCAGCTGAGGACATTCATAAAGTGCCAGAATATATAAATTAACTAAAAATATTCTTTTTGGCTGGACACTTTATTCATGTCAGGCGTTAGCCTGATAGAAATGATTGTGGAAATTGCACTTAGCCTGCCAGCAGTCATGTGCAATTTCCACAATCATTTCTGCCCGGCTGAACTGTTACGCAAGTAGCAAAGTAAGTTGCGAATATTATTGACAGAGTTGGAATAGGAGAAAAAATGCAAAAAATTAAAATTTTTAGATTAGGACCTATTAAGGATTGCGAGGCTGATATTAGTAACTTTATGATTTTAACAGGACCACAAGCATCGGGCAAAAGCACATTGGCAAAAAGTATTTTTTTCTTTAAGAACGTAAAAAATATATTGTTCGAGCAAATAAAAAGAAAACATCTGATGAATGGTGTTTCAGATGTTATTTCAATGTCCTGTGAAAAAAGAATGCTTAGAGAAATTAGAGCAATTTTTTTGCAGACTTTTGGAACAACATGGTGTATGGATAATGAAATGAAGTTGCAATATTTTTATGGTGACGAAAAGTGGATTAAAATTTCCTTGAAACCTGATCCATTAAGGCCAAATTATATTTGGATTGATATGAGTCCGGATATCAAAAGATTTTTAAATAATATAGAGAATTATAAAGAAAGGGAAGAGTGGGGACTTAGAGAACAAAGTTTAAGAAATACAATTGATTCTTTTTTTGAAGATGAAATGGAAATTGTATATATTCCTGCTGGCAGGAGTTTAATTACATTATTTAGTGATCAATTGAATTATGTATATGGTTCAATGGATGATATGCAAAAAAGAAACTTAGATTATTGTACACAAAATTATTTAGAGAGAATTTTACGCTTGAAGACTGTATTTACAAGTAGTTATACACAGATGATTATGAATCAAATTCAACTGACAGATAAGAGAATGGAACGTGCTTTTTTAGAGGAAATGGTTGTATTAATGCAACAGATACTCAAAGGAGAGTATGTGAATGTTCGAGGCGAGGAAAGACTACAAGTTTCGGGGGAAAGATATGTAAAAATAAATTTTGCATCCTCTGGTCAACAGGAAGTGGTATGGATATTGAATGTTCTTTTTTATTATCTATTAAATCAGAAAAAGGCATATTTTATTATTGAAGAACCTGAGTCACATTTATTTCCAGATGCACAAAAGAAAATTGCTCAATTTATTTCCGCTGCGAAGAAAGGTGGAAATAAAGTGCTAGTTACAACACACAGTCCGTATATTTTAGGGGAAATGAATAATTTGCTTTATGCCAATCGAATTTCAAAATCGGTGGATAGAGCAAAATTAAAGAAAATTATTAAGGAAAATCAATGGATAGAGTTTGAACAGTTTGCTGCCTACTATTTGGAAGCAGGGAAAGCATCTAATTGTGTGGATGATGAATTCCAATCCATTGAAAATGAAATTATTGATGGAGCGTCAGATGATATAAATAAAGAATTTTCTGAAATGCTTTCTTTAGAAGAGGAGTGAAAGAGTTATGTTGCTGACAGATGATAAATCCAAATGTGGAGAATATCAAAAAATTATTGTATCAAGGGATACTGGAAATAAGCGTGAACATAGAGCAATTAATTCAAATGGAAAGCATAAGGTACGTCAATATAAATTAGATGGAGATATTGTGAAGCAAAGGAAATGTTGTGATTTTCTTGTACTTAATGACAGTGTAAAAAAAGCATATTATATAGAGCTTAAGGGAGAAAATATTGATGAAGCGATTCCACAATTAGAATCAGCAGTACAAATATGTAGCCAAGAATTGCGACAATATGATGTCTTTTATCGAATTGTGTGCAGTAAAATACGAACACACAAGATTAATAGTAATAAGTTTCGAAAATTTCAGGCAAAAGTTGGAAGAAAATTGCAATATAGTTCTGTTAGAATGGAAGAAAATATTTGAGTGAATAAAATCTAGGAGCAATTTTTGTTTTACAACCAAAAGAGAGGAAGGATAGAAGTGGAACAATTAGCAATCAACGGAGGAAATCCAGTAAGAAAGTCAAAACTTTTTTATGGACATCAATATATTGATGATGCAGATGTACAGGCAGTGGTAGAAGTTTTAAAAAGTGACTATCTGACCTGTGGACCAAAGATTACAGAGTTAGAACAAAAGTTGTGTGAAATAACGGGAGCAAAATATGCGGTAGTATGTAGCAATGGAACAGCAGCATTACATATAGCCTGTCAGGCAGCAGGAGTAGGAGAGCAGGACGAAGTGATTACTACTCCAATTACATTTGCCGCTTCGGCAAATTGCGCTCTTTATTGTGGAGCAAAGCCAGTGTTTGCAGATATTGATCCAAACACTTATAATATATCTCCGAAATCAGTAGAAGAAAAAATAGGAGAGAAAACAAAAGCTGTTGTAGCAGTTGATTTTACTGGACAGGCAGTGGAATTGGAAGAATTGCAAAACATTTGCCAAAAGAACAAGTTGGTATTGATTGAGGATGGCGCACACTCAATTGGAACAAAATACAATGGAAAGGCAGTTGGTTCCATCGCAGATATGACAACCTTTAGTTTCCATCCAGTGAAAACTGTTACTGGAGGAGAAGGTGGGGCGGTATTGACGAACAATGAGCAATACTATAAGAAGTTATTATTATATCGTGCGCATGGAATTACCAGAGACCCAGAACTTTTAGAAAGAGAAAGCCATGGAAGTTGGTATTATGAGCAGATTGATTTGGGAATGAACTATCGTATGACGGACATACAGGCGGCTTTGATTTTAAGTCAGTTGGATAAGCTTTCTGCATTTTCGAAACGTAGGAAGGAAATTGTAGAGAGATACAATCAGGCATTTTCTGAAATACCAGAATTGTTTGTACAACAGGAGATACCAGAATCGGATACGACCAGACATTTGTATATATTGCGTTTAAAGTTAGAAACTTTAACCTGTAGTCGTAGAGAATTTTTTGAAGCAATGGCTGCCGAAGGAATTTGCTGTAATGTACATTATATTCCGGTATATTATCATCCATATTATGAAAAAATGGGATATCAAAAAGGGTTGTGTCCACAAGCAGAAAAATTGTATGAAGAAATCATGAGCCTACCATTGTATTATGCAATGTCAGATGGGGATGTGGAAGATGTGATCCATGCAGTGAAAAAGGTTGTGGAGTATTATAGAAAATAATATAAAGATGCCAAGGGTAAAAAACAAAAATCTTGATGCACTTACAACGGAACAATCCGTAAGTCATATTTGACCTTGACACCATAAAAATAAGCCAGGAAAGTTCTTCCTGGCTTATTTTTATGGTGAAGATTAAGAGTGGCTAAATTTCTTCAATGATACAAGTATGTTTTTTATCCTGACTCTTTTTGTCATAGTTGATTCCCACTAATAAAATCTTTTTACGATAACCTTTTAGGTTTCCTGTATAGTTGCGTTCCTTAATTTGCTTAATAGCTGAATTTGCATCTTTATTCCATTTTAATTCAAGGATTATTGCAGGGTGTCCACTGGTATCTTCACGTGGAATTAATACTAAATCTGCAAATCCGATGCCAGAAGGAAACTCTCGAATTACATTGTAATATGCTGGGGCGGTAAAATATGCCATTGTAAGTACACAGCTCAAGGCGTTTTCATCATTGTATTTAAGAAGAGAAGTATAGGAAGAATGGGCAAGTTCTACCAATTCTGCTACTTTGTCTGAATCCTTTCTGATTGTGGCATTAAGAAGTTCCTGGCATCGGGAGATACTTGCTGCAATTTCTGACCATTGTCCAGTAGAAAGTGCTGCCTGGTAAGCTAAACTTACCTCATAATTAGGTATATAGGCTTCTTCCATAACTGCGTTATAGCCCAGATAACCTAAGTGAATAAGAGCAGTTAATGCTTCATCTTTTGAACCAATTACAGAAAGATCGTTTTTAAACGTATTTACATTTACAGGAACACTTCCTCCGGCAAGCATTGTTAAAATGTCTTCTTTTAAGCCGGAAAAATTTAATGTGATATAGTTATTGATTGTGTCAAAAGCAGAAGTGTTTTTCCAATAAGAATTTAATTTTTTTGTAACCATAGCACGATATACCGAATTTGGATTATACATATGGAAACCATCAATTAAATATCCATTGTACCATTCTTTCACAGATTGAAAATTCATTTCATATTTTATGCAAAGTTGTTCTACTTCTTTTTGAGTAAATCCGAAGTATGGTGTAAGTTCATTGGATTCTAACATCGTATATTCTATAAAATTATTAAGTGCAGACTCATCCTCAATTTTTTTGATTGGCAATATACCTGTGATGTATGCTAAAGCAAGAAATTTTTTGGATTCTTCACTTTTGAATAAAGAATGTAGAAATTGTAAGTAGGTATGCACCAAGTCTGGGCGGTCTGCATGATTTCTTACTACGCAGTCCCACTCATCAATAATGATTACAAAGGCCTTTTCGGACAATTCGTAGACTTGCATTAGTATTGTTCCAATAGGATTTGAGAGATCTAATATAGTAGGATATTGTTTTTTTAATTCACGGTGCAGGGTTTCTAAAATCTTGTTTACTAAATCTTCTTTATAAAAATCGGTAAAAGAGGAAATATCTAAATGAATCACATTATACTTGTTAAGATGTTTTTCAAAATCTGGTGCAGTTGCAATTTCATAAGGAGAAAACAATTCTTTGGAATCACTTCCACAGCTGTAATAAGCATCAATCATCCCGGCTGCCTGAGATTTTCCAAAGCGTCTGGCATGGCTAACGGCAATACAATTTTCTTCTGTAAATAAGATTTGATTTGTAAGTTTGAGTAAACCTGTTTTATCTATATAAATTCTGCTGTTGACAGCACGCTTCATACTTTCGTTTCCAGGGTTAAAATAGGTTCCCATATGTTGTCTGCCTCCTTATAATATGTTACATTCCTCTTGTTTTTTTAATTTTCCTAGTTGACTTCATTGTAGCATATATATTCCAAACTTGTCACTATCTTTATAAAAGGATATAGCATCCTCTCAAACAGCCGATATAAAAATACAGCAAAGCCAAACAAATAATCTTTTTGTTTTTTTCATATCATAAAAGAAGAAAGCCTTGCAGTTATAAGGTTGGAGTGATATACTAAACATGTAAATTCCGTAAAAAAATTACGGTAAAGATGATTTCGGATTATTATTATGTAATGATAGAGAGGAAATAAAAATGCTAAAAAGGTTCAGCGTGACAAATTATAAGAATTTTGATAAAACACTTGTATTAGATTTAGGAAAAGTGGGGGGGTATAAGTTTAATGTTGAGTGTATTCAGGATAATATTATTACAAAATGTTTAATATATGGTAGAAATGCTACAGGAAAGACAAATTTTGGAGAAGCATTGACGGATATTTGGAATAATATTTTTTCGAGACCTCTCAGACTTAGAAATAATAGAATTTTAAATGCAAATTCAAATGAAAAAACTGCCACATTTTCATATGAGTTTATATTTGGAAATGATGAGGTTGATTATGAATATCAAAGAAATCTTAAACAGGATTTGGTTACGGAAAGATTGGTTATAAATGGTAATATTGTTTTTGATATGAATTTTGAAAAGGGTGTTTTTTCAGATATTAATTTAGAATTAGTTGATGCAGATACCATTCAGATTGAGAAATATCTAGAAACTGTAAAGCATATGTTGGTTGAGATGGAAGATGAAGAGCATACACAAGTACCTTTTTTGAGATACATTTTAAATAATGTTCCAATAATGCCACGTTCTATTTTGAATAAGTTGGAAGATTATGTAAAGAGGATGAGAATAAGTATTGTAAGTAATTCTATAAGGCAAAGAAGCCTAGTGAATATATCATTTAATGAGTATTTGGCGCAGGCAGATAATTTGAAAAAGTTTCAAGATTTTTTAAATGGTATGGGAATTGAATGTAATTTAGAAGTTATGAAAACGGTGGATGGGCAATATGAGCTTTTCTTTAAGCATAAGTCACGTATTCCGTTTTATGAAAATGCGTCAAGTGGAACATTAACACTTACGACTTTTTATAGAAGAGTATTAGCGGTAGATCGAAAGCCGTCTTTGTTTTATATGGATGAATTTGATGCTTTTTACAATTATGAGATATCAGAGAAAATAGTTCGATATTTGAAAAAAAATTTTCCTGAGAGCCAATTTATTTTAACAACACATAATACCAATTTAATGACAAATCAGTTAATGAGACCGGATTGCTTGTTTATTTTATCGAAGGCAGGAAAGATTACTCCTTTATGTGATGCTACAGAGAGAGAACTAAGGGAAGGTCATAATTTGGAAAAGTTGTATATTGGTGGGGAGTTTGAACAGTATGAATAATGCTATTAAAATAGACGGTATGCCACGAAATCAAACATTAATTATTGTTGAAGGAAAACTGGAGAAAAATAATATTTTAAAAAGTTTATTTAGATGTTTTCCGGAAATTCCCATTCGTATTGAAAATGTACATGTATATGAAAGTGATATTTATGATTTGTACCATGCAATTGAGGAAGAGTATGGAGCGTTATGGTTTGAGGAGAATATGGAGGTTGATATTCCTTATTTAGTAAGCAAACGGTTTGGTATAGTGCCATCTCTTGAGAAGCGGAACTTTACAAATATTATTTTAATGTTTGACTATGAGCATCATGATAATTTTTATTCGGATGAAAAAATAATGAAAATGCAGAAACATTTTTCTAGCGTGGAGGATGAGGGGCTTTTATATATTAATTATCCGATGATTGAATCCTTGTATCATTATAAATCTTTTCCAGATAATGAATATTTGTCTAGGAGTATTCCAGTTACATGCAAGCCCGGAAGTGCATATAAGAATGAAGTGCAGGAAGAATCCTGTATTTTGGAATATATGAATTTGTATAGTAAGTTAGTTGATATGTTAAAAGCTAAGATTAATTTATCAGATCAAATAATAGAAGAAGGTGCATCTGCGTTACTATCAGCAGGGACTGACGAGGGGTTAGAAAAAGAAATAGAAAAATTTACAAACCAAACGCACCTCTCTGAGAAAAATAAAAATAATTTGAAATTTTCTATACGGAATCTGTTGTCTAGACAGAAGTATATAGAACAAGGCATTTCTTATTGGGAGGATATTAGAACCTATATCGGACAGATTGTTCAAGATAATATTATAAAAGCGGATAGCATTCAGAAGGGAACCGAAGATAACGAAACTACAGTGAAAGAGAAGTATTGTGCTATAGACTGGGCAAGTGTATTAGAAAAACAAAATAAATTAAGCACAGATAGTGTGAACGGTATTATTATGGTTTTATGCACATGTATTACTTTTTTAGGTGAATATAAGTTTTACTGGAAAATAAGCAGTGATAGGTGAGTTGCAAAATATATGAGATATGGATGGTCATAAACTTATGAAAACGAGATAGAACTGCAATGATAATAGGAAAGTGTAAGCATTATAATTTTAAAATGACAGGCGGTTTTCTTAGAAATACTAAAGAAAACAGTCTGTCATTTTGAATTTTTTCTGTTATCCATAGGAGTAATATTCGCTTTGAAAATTAGACAGAAATGTTGATATTACTTCCTATATTAGGGTTTACGGATTGTTCCATTATTTTTGTAATGGCATCCCCTGTGTCCTCGGCAACTTCCATACTTTTAGCGAGCATGGAATATCCTACATTCATTTGTAGATTTGTTAGAGACATAGAAGTGGAAAGTGAACTAATATCCATAAATAATCGACTCCTTTCTAGTTGGTATAAAATATATATCGGATGGATTTCCAATATAAATAAGAGAGAGCGCCAGTAAGGATTTTGCTTATATAAGAAATAAGTTTAGAAACAGAAAAGTGAGTTTGCGTAAAAGAGTGAAGGGAACGTTACTGTTCATATACCTGTGAACTGTAACAAGGGAACGGATAGACGGTCTGTTAGGCAGTGTTAAGCATTGACAAATAGTCGATGGATTTATACAATAGAAGCTAGTGTATATTTAAAATGATACCGAAGATTTGCGTACCGATTGAAAAGGAGAATTTAAGAGATGATAGAAAAAATCAAGCGTTTAAAGGAAGAAAAAGACGTGGTAATTATGGCACACTACTATGTGGATGGAGCAGTGCAGGAATTAGCTGATTATGTGGGAGATTCCTATTTTCTTGCAAAAAAAGCTACAGAAGTAACACAGAAAAATATTTTGTTTTGCGGTGTTTCTTTTATGGGTGAGAGTGCTAAGATTTTAAATCCTGAAAAACGTGTTATTATGGCAGACGAATATGCAGACTGTCCAATGGCTCATATGGTAGATATTGATCGTATTCATCAAATACGCGAGGAATATCCGGATGTAGCAGTTGTCTGTTATGTAAATTCTACAGCTGAAATTAAGGCAGAATCAGATGTTTGTGTGACATCTTCGAATGCTATTCGTGTAGTGGAAAAGCTTCCAAACAAACATATTTTCTTTATTCCTGATAACAATCTGGCACGTTATGTAGCAAAACAAATGCCGGAGAAAGAGTTTATTTTCAATGATGGTTTTTGCCATGTACATAAGAGTATCCATATAGAAGATGTAAAAAAAGCAAAGGAATTACATCCAGATGCCCTTATTTTAACACATCCGGAATGTACAGAAGATGTAGTTGCCATTTCTGATTTTGTAGGTAGTACATCAGAGATCATTGCATATGCAACAAAGAGTGATGCAAAGAAGTTTCTTATTTGTACAGAGATGGGTGTATTTTATGAACTGGAACAGAAAAATCCGGACAAGAAATTTTTCTCGGTAGGACATAGACAATTTTGCCCAAATATGAAAAAAATAAGTGTAGAAAAAGTAAAAGCGGCGTTAGAAACTTTAACACCGGAAGTTACAATGGATGAGGAAATGCGTATGAAAGCAAATGCGCCATTAGTACGTATGTTAGAATTGGCAAAATAGTATAAAATATGTATGGAGTAAGTCTGTGTTTGGTTCATTTAATTCTGATGCGGAGTTTGGAAGGAGAGAGCCTGGTATGAAAATGCAATCATTATTGGAGCTGTTAGAACGTGATGGAATATTACCGGAAGAGGCCTTTGTGGAACTGCTTTCAGGGCGTAGCAAAGAGGATGAAGCGTATGCAGCAAAACGAGCAAGAGAAATTGGAGATTGCATTTATGGAAAGCAGATTTACATTCGTGGGTTGATAGAATTTACCAATTATTGTAAGAATAATTGCTATTATTGTGGGATTCAGAGAGAAAATTCGCACATACAGCGCTATCGTTTAGGAAAAGAAGAAATTTTACTTTGTTGTGAGGAAGGATACAAACTTGGATTTCGTACATTTGTGTTGCAGGGCGGGGAAGATCCTTACTATACAGATGAAAAGATGATAGATATAATAAAAGCAATCCGAAATAATTTTCCGGATTGTGCAATTACACTTTCCATAGGAGAAAAGTCATATGACAGTTATCAAAGATTTTATGAAGCTGGAGCAGATCGCTATTTACTTCGACATGAGACTGCGGATGTTGCACATTATCAAAGATTACATCCGAAAGAAATGTCATTGGAACATCGTATGGATTGTTTAAGACAATTGAAAGAAATTGGTTTTCAGACAGGATGTGGATTTATGGTGGGCAGCCCATTTCAGACAAATAAAGAATTGGCAAAGGATTTGTTGTTTATTCATAGTTTGCATCCAGAAATGGTAGGAATTGGTCCCTTTATTCCTCATAAAGAAACTCGATTTGCGAAAGAAAAACAGGGAACATTGGAGCAAACTTTATTTTTATTAAGTTTGATACGTATTATGGAAAAAAATGTTCTTTTACCAGCAACAACAGCACTTGCGACCATTGATCCAAGGGGAAGGGAAAAGGGAATTCTGGCTGGCGCCAATGTGGTTATGCCCAATCTTTCACCAAAAGCGGTTCGTGAAAAATACGCTTTATATGATGGAAAGGTATGTACTGGTGAAGAAGCAGCAGAATGTCGTTTCTGTCTGGAAAACCGAGTTCGATCAGTTGGTTATGAAGTTGTTGTTGATCGAGGCGATTATAAGGGATGACAGTGTAATACATGGGGCAATCTGTGTAGATAGAACGTGAAATAAAAAAGATGTAGAACCGTATTTCAAGTGAGATACTATTCTGCATCTTTTTATGTTCTCTAAGGATAACAACCGATATAACCGATATTCTATTTAGTGATGTTGGGGGATAGGAAACTTTTTAGATAAATTTGGGGGCATAAATATGGAGAGTAAAGAACGTGCATATTTATTGGATAATATAAATGCATTATTAGAGGGGCATACTGGAAAAAATGTGCTTGTATTAAAGCATAATGGAAGTTTGAATGTTACAAGAAGCGAAATAGAAGAACTGGAATTGGAAAAACGAGGTGTGAGAGTGGTATACCATCGTTTTTATCAGGAAAAATTACGAACAGCTTATGAGCCATATCTTTCCTTGATTCGGGAGTATGTTACACAAAAGCAAAAAGAAAATACAAATTTTTTAGAATTGTTTTTAGAAAGAAATCAAGTCTATTCCTTACATAAAGATATTTTTCGGGCGTATTTTTCAGGAAAGAAGCCTGTGAGAAAAGAAAATCTATTGATTGGAGAGTATGCATTTGAAAAGAAAAAAATACGGACAACTGTTATATCTATGTTGTTGGAGATTGCACAGATGCAGCCAATCATGTTTATTTTAAATGCAGTCGATTTCGCTGGCATTTCCACATGGGAAGTTGCTTCTCATTTCAAACAATTAGGAATGGATAGTAATATAAGAGTATTGCTTATTTATAATGAATTGGGAAATGGATTAAATAGTGCGAGTAAATTTAAACACAAATTCATAAAAGAATGTGAAGATGAGGAAATCGCATACGAATGGTTACTGGATGCAGAAAACAAAAAGAATACAGAACATGTTTCTTTTCGGTATCAAATAAAGCAGATGCCGGAATACCTAAAGATTCTAAGAGATTTGTCCTGTTTTTTAGAGTACGAGACCGTAAATGAGTATTTAAAAAGTTTTATGATGGAACATAGACTAGGGCAACCTGAACTTTTGGCGGAACAAAAGGAACAATTATTAATGTGTTTCTTTTGGAGCAGTTTAGGGGTAAAAAGTTATGCAGATGCATTGCTTGTATGTAATCTGTTGCGTCAGCTTCCGGTAAGGAAAGAGCAACGCCTGCAGATCGATTATCAGGTAGCATATTTTAAAACATTAGTATATCTTTATTCCAGAACGGAATTGGAGCTGCAGAAAAGTCTTGCAGAATGTAGTCGTTTGGCCGAAAAACTCAAGGATGAGAAAAAACTTTTTGAAGTAGAATTAATATCCAATATGGCACGCTATTTTGGATGGGATGATATGTGGGTATCGGAACAGGATAGCATTGTTACAGAGGAATTTTTACAACAATGTGAACAATATGAGGCATATAATCATCTCGCACACATTCTAGTATATAGTTTTAATAGTGATTATAAAAAGTTTCAAAAAGTAGAGGAAATTAAAGGTCGTATTCCAGAGTTTATGGCTGGAATAGCATTAGGAAAAAAACTGGGGAATCAGCAGTTTTTGATAGAGGCATATCGAAAAAATATAATGTTGGCATCCATTCATGGGTATTATTCCGTTGCTATTTATTTTTATCAGGCATCCTTAGATGTCATATATGGAAAAGCAAATTGGGTAACAGAAGCGGGGATATACAATGGAATTGGATACAGCAATTGTGGATTGGGACATTATATTGTTGCACACCAGTACTACAATCAGGCATTGAAAATCTACTATCAGGAAGAAAAGGTAGATGAGGTGGTAGAAACCTTATATAATTTAGGTATCAACGCTTTTTTGGCAGATGATTATGAAAATGCCAGTAAATATTTTCTAGTAGCAGTAAATACGTTAAATCAGTTAAAGATTGGTACGCTTCGTACATGTAATATAGCAAAACTATTTGGCTTGACTGCGGTTGCCTGTTTTAAACAACAGATTTACCATGAGGCGTATTTATACTTGAATAAGACCAGACAGTTTTTAGCACATATTATTGATCTGAAAAATAGAGAGGATGAAAATTTGTTTGTAGATGACAGTGTGTTTTTATACTATCTAGTCAGTGGAATGGTATCTCGAAAAGAAGGGGATATCGAACAAGCTTACGAACAAATGAAAAAAGCCACATTTTATATGAAGCGTTCTACTGGTTCTTATTTTTTTAATTATCCTCTTTATGCACAGGAACTTTATTTTACATGCAAAGAAAGTGGGAGAGAAGCGGAAGGAAAACGAGTAATAGAAGAATGTATTTCCTATTGCAAGGAACAGGGCTATACCCATCTTTTACAGAAATTACAGGCTTATTTGGATGAGAAAAGTGAGAATGCAAAAAGCTATCAAAGGGAAGTATTGTGTCTGAAAGATATTACGCTGGAACAGATTGGAGACTGGGTAGAGCGGATTTCGGTAGAAAAAAGTAATCAAGAGCTTGCGAATAGTATCCATTTTTTAAAGGTATTACAACAATTTACCAGCAATTTAAATGAAGACACCAATGAAAAATTAGCAGAACTGGTACAAGTTTTTAAAAATTATTTTTTCATTGATAAAGCATATGCAGTTGTCCGTGAGGATGGAGAAAATCGAATTTTATATTCCGATCTTGGTTTTACGTTGTCAGAGCAGGATATCGAAAAGATAAAAGACTTTTTGCAGGAAAATCCAAAGGGAATTGTATATTCCAAAAATGGTCAGGAGTATGAGGAATATAATCGAGTATTTCAAGCGTTTTCAAAGGATCGGGTTTCTTCTTTTATTGCAGTACCAATTTTTTTGCAACATGAAATCGTAGTTTTCTTTATTGTTTATGTCCAAATGTTAGATAGTTGGACGGGGCTAAAAAGAAAAGCAATATTAGACGGCGAGGATTTAGAATTATTTTCTTATATTTTTAGGGAAATTTATGATGCACTTGAACGTGTTGCTGTGAAAAAGAAATTAGTGGGAGCAAACCAAAAATTAAAACAACAGATGGAGCAATTACTTGTTTTAAAGGAACAGGCAGAATCTGCCAATATTGCAAAATCCAGTTTTTTGGCAAATATGAGTCATGAAATTCGAACGCCGATGAATGCAATCATAGGTATGACAGAGATTGCACTTCGGGACGAGCAGGATAAAAAACAGCGAGAATATTTGGAACAGATTTCGTCTGCCGGTAAAAGTCTTCTTTCTATTATCAATGATATTTTGGATTTTTCTAAGATTGAGTCAGGAAAGATGGAAATACGAGAAACCAATTATGAGATTAGAAATGTAATAATGGATGTAAAAAATATGTTATCTGCCAGAATTGGAGACAAGAATCTGCGATTAAAGATTATGGTGAATGAAGATATTCCTGCTATTTTATATGGGGATGACATGCGTATTCGTCAAATTATCATCAATCTGGGAAATAATGCGATTAAATTTACAGAAAATGGTTCGGTAACGATATCCATTGATTATGAACCAAGAGGAGAAAACATTTTATTGTATGTATCCGTAAAAGATACCGGAATTGGAATTCGTGCGGAGGATCAGAAAAAATTGTTTTCTGCGTTTCAGCAGGTAGATGGAAAACGCAATAGAAAATTGGAAGGTACTGGTCTTGGATTATCTATTTGCAAGGCTTTTGTGGAGCTTATGGGTGGAACAATTTCTGTTGAGAGCGAATATGGAAAAGGAAGTACATTTTCCTTTGAGATACCTCAAAAGGTGGGGGCAGAGAACGAAGTGTTATCGCAAAAGAAAGAAGAGAAGGCAAGTACATTGTTTGAGGCACCAAATGCCAGGATATTGGTCGTAGATGACAACCTTGTAAATTTAAAAGTGTTGGAGGGATTATTAGAACCCATGCATATGCAGTTGATCATGGCAACCAGTGGAAAGGAAGCAATTACATGTTTACAAACGCAAGAGGCGTTTGATTTGATTTTTATGGATCATATGATGCCAGAGATGGATGGGATTGAAACGACAAAGTGTATTCGTTCAGGGAAGGAAGAATATTATAAAAAGATTCCAATCATAGCCCTTACTGCTAACGCTATTAGCGGAGTGGAAAAAATGTTTTTAGAAAATGGTATGCAGGATTTTATCAGTAAACCAATTGATATGAAAGAAATGATTTCTGTATTAAGAAAGTGGTTGCCAAAAGATAAAATAGAGACAGCCAAGAAAAAGACAGAAAAACAGGAAAAGGTAAGACCGGATAAAATTCCGGGAATTGATATTGAAAAGGCATTACAAGTATCTGGAAATATGGAGATTTTAAAAAAACTTTGGGCTGTTTTTTGTAGCAAGGCAGACGAAAAAATACTTTTAATCATGGACTTGTATGAAAGTGTGGACATAAAAAATTATAGGATAGAAGTACATGCATTAAAAAGTTCTGCAAGACTGATCGGGGCTATGGAACTTTCTAAAATGGCTGAATATATGGAACAATGTGCAAAGCAGGATAATGTACTGGAGATTGAACGATATACATCGGCAATGCTGGAAGAATACAACAGAATAAAAAAGAGCTTAGAAACTTATATATTACAGGACGAAGAAAAGGATAAATCGTAAATACGGTTTATCCTTTTCTTGTTATATGAGTTTACATTTATTTTACTTTGGATTGGTTCTAGATTTTACATAGGGGTGTTAAACTAAAAACTGTTCAGATGTTAGAGCTGTCTGAAACAAGAAATATTCAGACGACCAAGACAGTATCTATGTAAATTTTTTTCTAAAACAGGAGGAAAACTATGGTGAAAACAATTCAGAAAGCAAGTAAAAAGAAAGTAAGAAAGTTGATCGGAATGGCATTGAGTGCTGTTTTAGTAGTCGGAATGATGGGATGTGGAAACAGTTCAGATGCAGGTAGTAAGGGGAAAAACAGTGGTAATGCAATTTCAGTTGTATCAAGAGAAGATGGTTCTGGAACAAGAAGTGCATTTGTAGAATTAACAGGTGTAGAAGAAAAAGATAAGGATGGAAACAAGACAGATAATACCACAGATGAAGCGATTATTTCGAATAGTACAGAAGTTGTAATGACAACAGTAGCAGGAAATAAAGATGCAATTGGATATATTTCATTAGGTTCTTTAAATGATACGGTAAAAGGTGTAAAGATTGATGGAGTAGAGCCAACGGCTGAAAATATCAAAAGTGGAAAGTATAGTCTTTCAAGACCATTTAACATTGTGACAAAGGATAACGTAAACGATGCAGCAAAGGATTTTATGGCATTTATTATGAGTGAAGATGGACAAAAGATTATTTCTGAGAATGGTTATATTGAAGTAGATAATACAGGTGCTTTTAAGAGCAGTAACCCAAAAGGAAAAATCGTAGTAGCAGGATCTTCTTCTGTAACACCAGTTATGGAAAAATTGCAGGAAGCATATAAAAAGATTAATGGAAATGTTGAAATTGAGTTACAGGAAAGTGATTCTACAACAGGTGTAAACGCAGCAGCAGAAGGAACTTGTGATATTGGTATGGCATCCAGAGCATTATCTGACGAAGAAAGCGGAAAAGGATTGAAGACAACATCAATTGCTATGGATGGTATTGTTGTAGTCGTAAACAATGAAAATAAAATTACCGATTTAAAAACAGCACAGGTAAAGGATATCTTCTGTGGAAATGTTACTTCATGGAATGATGTAAAATAGTAAAGTAAAGGGAGCAACTTTTATGACTAAGATAAAAGAAAAAGGAATGGAACTAGTATTTTTATTGGCGGCATGTGTATCTATTGTTGCAGTTGCATTGATTTGTATTTTTTTGTTCGCGAAAGGTTTGCCAGCTATTGGAAAAATTGGAGTTGTTAAATTTCTGACTGGAATGGACTGGAAACCGACCAATCAGGTGTTTGGTATTTTTTCTATGATCGTGGGAAGTATTTACGTGACAGCAGGAGCTCTTTTAATTGGTGTACCAATTGGAATTTTGTCTGCAACATTTCTGGCAAAATTTTGTCCATCTTGGATGTATAAACCATTAAAAACAGGAGTAAATTTGATGGCGGGAATTCCTTCTGTAGTATATGGTTTTTTCGGAATGTGCGTATTGGTACCGTTATCCAGAACATTGTTTGGAGGTACTGGAAACAGCATTCTTACGGCTTCTGTTTTGTTGGGAATGATGATATTACCAACGATTATAGGAGTATCTGAATCTGCCATTCGTGCTGTACCGGATTATTATTACAAAGGAGCATTAGCATTAGGAGCAACACATGAGCGAAGCGTGTTTCTAACAGTATTGCCAGCAGCAAAGTCAGGAATTTTAGCGGGAGTAATACTTGGAGTAGGTAGAGCGATTGGTGAGACAATGGCAGTTATTATGGTTGCGGGAAATCAGGCAAGAATTCCTTCGGCGGTAACAGATGGAGTACGAACGATGACAGCTAATATTGTAATGGAAATGGGATATGCAACAGGACTTCATAGAGAAGCATTAATTGCCACAGGTGTTATATTGTTTGTATTTATTTTACTCATCAACTTGTTGTTTTCGGTATTGAAGAGAAAGGCGGTGGAATAAAATGGAGCAAATATTAGAAAAGGGGAAAGAACCAGAAGGAAAAGATATAGTAGGAATTAATCAGGTAAGTTTTAAAGAAAAAATGAATTCTTATAAAAAGCACCCAGGTTCTTTTGTATTGCTATTATGTGTATGTCTTGCTATGTTAGTAACCATTGCATCTTTGGGGTATTTAGTTCTTTATATCGTTGTAAAAGGTGTGCCATATTTGACACCGTCCTTGTTTGCATGGGAATATACTTCAGATAATGTATCTATGCTTCCGTCTTTGATCAACACTGTTTTAATGACGTTATTATCTTTGCTGATTGCAGTACCAATCGGAATCTTTTCTGCAATCTATTTGGTTGAATATGCAAAGAAGGGAAATAAGATTGTTGGAATTGTAAGAGTGACCGCAGAAACTCTGACGGGAATTCCCTCTATTGTATATGGGCTATTTGGAATGTTATTCTTTGTTACAGCTTGTAAATGGCGTTTGTCCTTATTATCCGGAGCATTTACATTAGCCATTATGGTTCTTCCGGTTATTATGCGAACCACAGAGGAAGCCTTATTGTCTGTGCCGGATTCTTATAGACAGGGAAGTTTAGGTTTAGGAGCCGGAAAGCTTCGAACAGTATTTCGTGTAGTACTTCCTAGTGCGATACCGGGAATTTTATCTGGTGTGGTATTGGCAATTGGAAGAATTGTTGGTGAAACAGCAGCCCTTATTTATACAGCAGGTAGTGTGGCAAAAATACCTCAATTCTCAAATGGAGCAAAGTTTCTGTTTGATTCCACTCGTACCTTGTCCGTGCATATGTACAATTTGTCTAGAGAAGGATTACATACCAATCAGGCATACGCAACTGCAGTTGTATTGATGATAGTAGTTATGTGCATGAATTTTCTTTCGGATTTGTTGGCAAATAAGCTGGCAAAGAAAAGTGGCGGTGAAAAATAAATGAGTTTTCTTTTTATTCTTAGTACATAAAGAAATAGGAAAGTGCAGCGAAATCTTTTTCGTCTGCACTTTTTTCCTTGATAGGAAAATGTATTCTATAGAACAAAAACGTTCTGTGAGGATGTGGACTTGTCCATTTTTTTTATAGAAGTATCGTGTTTGTTTTGAAAAAATATAGGAAAAGAATTTTTGGACTGAAAAAAGATTAAAAAAAGATTAAAATTTCGTTATAACAGTTGTATTTATTTGAAAAGGAGTATATGAAATGCTATACTTATAGCCAGAATATTTTTGGAGTTACACTTTTAATGATATTTGTGTAATTTAGGATACAAGTTGTTTAGTAATATAAAAAATGGGAGGGAAAGAATGAAATTTAACGGTCTAAATGACAGGGAAGTGGAAGAGTCAAGAACAAAATACGGCTCTAATATAATTCCTGAATCAGAACCAACCACGTTCTGGCAGGAGTTCAAAGAAACATTTGGAGATCCGATGATTAAAGTTCTTTTGGCAATTGCAGCACTTATGATCGTCATGTTCTTTTTAGGATATGCAGAAATTTATGAACCATTGGGAACCATTGTGGCAGTGCTTATTGTAGCTTTTGTATCTGCGAAAACAGGTGTGGCAAGTGATACAAAGTATAGAGAATTAAAGGATAGCACGAAAAAAGATCAGTGTAAGGTACATCGTAATGGTGTGGTAACTGTAATTGATGTAGATGATGTAGTAGTGGGAGATAAGGTGCTATTACAGTCTGGAGACAAAGTACCAGCGGATGGTGTATTAGTGGATGGTTCTTTAAAAATTGACAACTCTGCATTAAATGGTGAGGCAGAAGAATGTCCGAAAAGTGCAGTAGATAGAAATACTTCCTTTCCAGAAGATGTTACTGGAGATACATTTGTAGACCAATCCTCTCTTTTTAAGGGTGCCGTAATTTTTGACGGAGAAGGCATTTTGGATGTCCGAAAAGTCGGTACGAAAACGATGATGGGCAAGATGGCAGAAGAAATGCAGGAAGATGAGCCGGACTCTCCATTAAAAGTAAAACTTGCGAAACTTGCAAAACAGATTTCGACCTTTGGTTATATTGGAGCTATTATTATTGCAATACTTTATCTTACGCATTCCATTATTTTGAAAGGTGGTTTTGGTGGTTTCTTCGGACAGCCGATTGATGTGATTGTAAAAAGTATCGTAGACGCGGTTTCTTTGGCAGTTGTTATTATTGTTTGTGCTGTACCAGAGGGATTACCATTGATGATTTCGCTTGTACTCATGCAAAATACCAGCAAGATGCTTGACCATAATGTATTGGTTCGTAAGGCAGAAGGTATTGAGACAGCAGGTTCCCTTAACATTTTATTTAGTGATAAGACAGGTACAATTACAAAAGGTATGTTAGAAGTCGTAGATTTCTTTACTGCGGACGGACAATCCATTGCCATTGATGAACTTAGTAAGCATAGCAAAGTAAAAGGTTTCGTAGATTTATCCATTGGTAAAAATACACGTTCTATGTTTGACGATACCCATACTGTAATTGGAGGAAATGCTACTGATCAGGCACTTATGAAGTTTTTAGGGGAAAACACCTATCATACATTAATCAATGACAATGAATGCATTGCAACCGAACAACAGGGATTTAATTCTGCCAATAAGTTCAGTCAGGCAAGAATTGAAAATCTGGGAAAAACATTTTATAAGGGTGCACCTGAAGTATTGCTTGCAAATGCAAAGAAATTTATAGATGCACAGGGAAATGAACAGCCATTAGATCAGGCAGTATTGGATAAGAAAATTGACGGATTGGCTGCAAAGGCAATGCGAGTGTTAGCCTTTGGATATTCAGAAAAAGGTCTTGTGATGGATCAGGTAAATGATGATATTGTAATTACTGGTCTGGTTGCTATTCGTGATGATGTTCGTGCAGAAGCGAAGGATGCGATTAAGGAAGTACAGGATGCGGGTATTCAGGTTGTTATGATTACGGGTGACCGATTAGAAACAGCAGTTGCCATTGCAAGAGATGCGGGATTGTTAAAGACAGAGGAAGACAAGGCACTTACTTCAAAGCAGTTAAATGAAATGTCAGATGAGGAAGTAAAGAAGATGCTTCCACACATTCGAGTGATTGCTCGTGCATTGCCAACCGATAAATCCAGAATGGTTCGTCTGTGTCAGGAAATGAACTTAGTGGTTGGTATGACAGGTGATGGGGTAAATGATTCACCGGCACTGAAGAGAGCAGATGTAGGTTTTGCTATGGGCAGCGGAACGGAAGCTGCAAAAGAAGCGGGTAAGATTGTTATTTTAGACGATAACTTTAAATCGATTAAAGATGCAATTTGGTATGGAAGAACGATTTACCATAATATTTTGAAGTTCTGTAAGTTCCAGCTTGTGATTAATGTAACGGCAGTAATTGTAAGTGCCATTGCACCATTTTGGGGTGTAGATGAGCCGCTGAAAGTAACACATTTACTATTTGTAAATTTGGTTATGGATGGTCTGGGAGCCATTATGCTTGGCAATGAGCCTGCGTTGAAAGAATATATGCATGAAAAACCAAGAAGAAGAGACGAGAGCATTATTAGTAAAAAAATGATGGCTCAGATTGGAATTATGGGCGCATGGCTTACAGTTATCAGTTTCTTATACTTGAAATTGCCAGTTTTTAAGAATATTTTTACTGTTGATGGAAAGTACATGGACGCAGAACACTTAACAGGATATTTTGTTTTGTTTATTGTAGCAGCATTGTTCAATGGATTTAATGTGCGTGATGAAGGAGTTACAATCTTTAGAAGATTAAATCAGAATACAGGTTTCTTAAAAGTGTTCTTTGGTATTATTGCTATTCAGGCTTTGATTGTAAATGCAGCATTGGTGCCATTGGCTCCATTCAAGTGGATTGGAGAAATGTTTAGCTGTGAACCATTTGGAATCGCTGGATGGATTGTTGCAATTCTTTTAGCATTTACAATGATACCAGTGGATTTAATTCGCAAATTCATAGTAAATCGAATGAAGTAATGTAAAAAAAGTCGCAAACTCCAAAAGGAGTAGCGACTTTTTTGTTAGTTTTCTTCCTCTAGTAATGTTAATTCACTATCTGTTTTGGCTTTCAATTCGTCTAATAATAGACAGATTGGTTTCTGGAAAACTGGATGTAACAGATAAGGGTTAAGTTCACAAAGTGGAACTAATACAAAATCACGTTTCCAAATTTCAGGATGTGGGATTGTTAAATGTTTCTCACCGAGTAAAATGGTATCATAGAATAAAATATCAATGTCAATCGTTCTTGGTCCCCAATGAATTTCACGTACTCGTTTTAGATCTTTCTCAATGGTTCCAATTAATTCTAGGACTTCATCTGGTGACAATAATGTTTTCACGAGGAAAGCACCATTTAAGAAATCATCCTGCTCTTTTACACCATAGGGCTTTGTGGTATAAAGGGAAGAAACTTGTTCTACTTTACAGAGTGGATGCTCGGAAAAGCAAGTGATTGCACGAGAAATATTTTCTTTTTTATCTCCTAAGTTAGAACCAATTCCTAAATAAACTGTATGCCAGCTACGAGTAATATCCACGGCAACCGTCTCTAGGGACAACATAATAGGAGCCCAAGGTTTTTTAATAATAACCCGCACTTGATTTACAAGAGAATACGTTAGTAAAATCTCTTCTGCCAGACGCTCAGCCACAGCCTCAATTAATTGAAAGGTATGTTTTCTCATAAATTGAAATACAGTATTGCAAACATCTGCATAATTAACGGACTGGGTTAGATCATCCTTCTTTCCGGCAGAATGAGTGTCTACGGAAAGTGCAAGGGAGATTAGAAATTTTTGTCCCAGTTGCTGTTCCTGTTCTAAGACACCGTGGTAGGAAAAGCATTCTAAGTCTTGTATTGTAATTTTATCTTGCATAATTTATAGCATGCCTATGTAAACATAATAGAAACTAGGCATGTATGACTCCTTTCTAAAAAGTCTATCTCTTCATATAGTTATTTTTTGGCATTTAAAATAATATCCGTCATTTTTAAGGCACGTACATTGCCACGTACATTGTGTACACGGAAAATATGGCAGCCATACATACGACCAATTACATTTAGTGCAATTGTTGCCTCTTCCCGTTCATCCATATCTAAAGAAAGGGATTTTCCGATAATTGATTTACGAGAAATACCAAGAAGGATTGGCAGATTAAATTTCTTTAAACGTTCAATATAAGCAACACCATTGATATTCATATCTAAATCTTTCGCAAATCCAATACCTGGGTCAAGAATCAATTGCTCTTTTTTAATACCAGCCTGTAATGCAATATCAATGGATTCCTGCAATTCCTTTTCTAATAGGGAAAGGTATTCTTCTAATGGATATGGTTTATCTCCAGGAAGGAGAGGAATCTCTTTTCGGTTATGCATAAGGCAAACAGGTTTGTTATGTTTTGCAACAATACCAGCAATGTTAGCATCGTATTTTAATCCCCAAATATCATTTAATAGATCAGCACCAGCAGAAAGTGCGGCATCTGCTACTGCACTTTTATAAGTATCAACAGATAAAGGAATATCAAAACGTTTTTTTAGTGCCTCAATTACGGGAACCACACGAGCGATTTCTTCTTCGTCTGAAATTTGGGTATATCCCGGTCTTGTGGATTCACCGCCAACATCAATAATGGAAGCACCGTCTGCAATCATTTCGGCCGCATGGTCGATCGCTTTGTCTAAGGTGTTAAATTTACTTCCATCTGAAAAAGAATCAGGTGTTACATTTAAAATTCCCATTACATAGGATGTGCCGTTATTCCAGTCAAATTCTGTATTTCCGATTTTCATTTACAAGTCCTCCTGTTTTAAAGTGTAAGCGTGTGATTTTTCCTTGTTTCATCCCAATAGCATTCTTTTGTCATTGCACAGGCAAAACAATTTCTTGATAAATCATCTGCTCGATACAAGTAGGATGCCAGATTATTTTCTGGTTCTTCTTTCTTTCGATGGGAACCAATTGCATCTATAATAAGTTCTATTTCATCCGCTTTGTATCCGATATCCGTTAAAATAATTTTGGCCATATCTTGGCTCGCTTTATCATGTGGAGTGCCGTCTTTATATTCTATCACTCTGCCAATATCATGAAGTAATGCGGTGGCATAGATTATATCCTGTTCTAAATCACTTTGTTCTTCCAAGGCAAGAATATACATAATTCTGGCTACATCGCAAAAATGCTCCAATGTATGGCAACAAAATTTGCGGTTCTTCTCGTAATTATTTAATTGTTCCAGTGCTTCTTGATACAAAGTATGTTCTAAAATCTGTTGGTAACGTTCCAATGCTTTTCTCCTATTCTGCATCCAAAATTGTTGTTCATTGTACTAGTATAGCATTATTTTTACATAGGGTAAAGTCTACATTCGTATTAGGGGGGAGTATGTTCTTTATCCGCAAGCGCAACAGAACAGACAGAGAAATATTGTTGTTAGAAAAGTTCAGAGTGTGCCATTCGTAAAATGCCAGAGAAATAAAATGGCTGAAGGCTGTAGAGAAAGATAGGCATTTAACTCATGACGCCGTTACCGGCTATGTAGGAGTATAGGTAACCAGTTCTTTATCCGCAAGCGCAACAGAACAGGTTACCTATACTCCTACGCACCCTCTGAACGATTACACATTTTTCATAAATTTTACATTTGTATGATAATGTATTTTACATAAGCAAGATATACTTTTAGTTGTAACTACTTATTGTATTAAATATAAAGGTATGGTTCAGAGGTGATTTTGATTAGGTCGTGGTTAGGCTTACAGATAGATTGACCTCGGGACAAGGACCAAATAAAGGAGCAAGGCTATGGCAGACAAATTAACGGTTGAAAATCTGCAGTTATATTATGATCAATTTCATGCATTAAAGGACATAAATATGAAGATACCAGAAAATCAGATCACTGCATTTATCGGACCTTCTGGATGTGGAAAATCAACCTTTTTAAAATCTTTAAATCGTATGAATGACCTAGTGGAAGGTTGCAAGATTACAGGTAATGTGAAATTGAATGGCGAAGATATTTATGGAAAGATGGATGTAAATACGTTACGAAAGAGAGTTGGAATGGTTTTCCAAAATCCCAATCCATTTCCGATGAGTGTATATGACAATATTGCATATGGTCCAAGAACACATGGAATAAAAAAGAAGGAACAATTGGATACCATTGTAGAGAAATCTTTGAAACAGGCGGCAATCTGGGGAGAATTAAAGGACAGATTAAAAAAATCAGCATTAGGTTTATCTGGTGGACAACAACAAAGATTATGTATTGCCAGAGCGCTTGCAGTGGAACCAGAGGTTATTTTAATGGATGAACCAACCTCTGCGTTGGACCCTATTTCTACTTCAAAAATAGAAGATTTGACGTTGGAATTAAAAAAGGATTTTACGATCATCATGGTAACACATAATATGCAGCAGGCAACTAGAATATCAGATAATACTGCATTCTTTTTGTTAGGACAGGTAGTAGAATATGATAAAACAGACAAATTATTTTCTATGCCGTCAGATAAGCAGACTGAAGATTATATTACCGGTCGTTTTGGTTGATGATGGAGGTGCGAAAAAGTGAGAAATCGATTTGACAGACAGTTGCAGGAATTAAACAATGAAATGATCGAAATGGGAGCAATGATTGAATCTGCAATTGAAAAGGCAGTTTCAGCTTTAGTAAATCAAGATGTGGAAAAGGCAAAAGAGGCGGTAAAGGGAGATGATATAATCAATCATCAAGAAAAAATTATTGAAAATTTGTGCTTAAAACTTTTGCTACAGCAACAGCCGGTTGCAAGAGATTTACGACAAATTTCAGCAGCGTTAAAAATGATTACAGATATGGAACGTATTGGAGATCATGCAGCTGACATTTCAGAAATCACAATTT
This sequence comes from uncultured Lachnospiraceae bacterium, assembly GCA_902786205.1. Classification (GTDB taxonomy): domain Bacteria; phylum Bacillota; class Clostridia; order Lachnospirales; family Lachnospiraceae; genus CAG-411. Next base: position 110,648 of record CADABQ010000008.1, read on the forward strand.
TATTGGCAGGACAGCCATATTTGAAAAAATTAGAGCATATTCAGGAAATGGCAAAAGAAACGATGCAGATGATCGTAAATGCTGTAGATGCTTTTGTTGAGAAAGATAAAGAAAAAGCCATAGCAGTTATGAAGCGGGATGATGTGGTGGATGATTTATTTGATAAAGTAAAAAAAGAATTGATTCGATTAATATACGAAAATCCAGACAATGGAGAGCAGGCAGCAGATTTGTTGATGATTGCAAAGTATTTTGAACGAATTGGGGATCATGCCACAAACATTTCAGAATGGGTAGTATTTTCTATTACTGGAATTCATAAAGAATTAAACGAAGTAGTTGAATAAAATTCAGTGCTAAAAAGTTAAAATAGAAGAAAAAAGTAAATTTTATAAAGACTGAGATGTCAAAAGGAAAAAGTTTTTAAAAAAAGTTTTGTGTATTTTCACTCCATGATATATAATGAAAAATGTACGGATTTTTAGAAAATCGAAAAAAGATAGTCAGGAGTGGAAATATGGATATTTTTAATGTGTTGTCATTGTTAGGCGGACTAGCTATGTTCCTATACGGTATGAACGTCATGGGAGACAGTTTGGCAAAAACAGCAGGAAGTAAATTAGAACGCATTTTAGAGAAGCTTACATCCACACCCATAAAAGGTGTTTTGTTAGGTGCTGCTGTAACAGCAGTGATTCAGTCATCTTCAGCAACTACTGTTATGGTCGTTGGTTTTGTAAACTCTGGCATTATGAAACTGTCACAGGCAGTAGGCATCATTATGGGTGCCAATATCGGTACAACGATTACATCATGGATACTTAGTTTATCGGGAATTGAAGGTGGTAATTTCCTTACGCAGATGTTAAAACCTTCTTCGTTTTCTCCAATTTTAGCGGTAATTGGTATTGCAATGATCATGTATACAAAAAACGAAAGAAAACATGATATTGGTAATATTTTGTTAGGATTTACGATTTTAATGTTTGGTATGGATACTATGAGTGCCTCTGTAAGTGGTTTAGCAGATGTTCCAGCTTTTACACATATTTTGACAATGTTTTCCAATCCATTGCTTGGCATGCTTGCAGGAACGGTTCTTACAGCGATTATTCAAAGTTCGTCTGCATCTGTCGGAATTTTGCAGTCTTTATGTGGTACGGGACTTACGTACAGTGTTGCGCTCCCTATTATCATGGGACAAAATATTGGTACTTGTATTACAGCCATTATTTCAGCTATGGGTGCAAAAAAGAATGCAAAGAGAGCAGCCTGTGTACATTTATATTTTAATGTAATTGGTACGGTTGTATTTATGGCAATATTCTATTCTGTGAATCTGTTTGTACATTTTTCATTTTTAGATGGTACAGCAAGTAAAGCAGGTATTGCCGTTATCCACAGTGTATTTAATATCATCGCAACAATTTGTTTATTACCATTAGCAGGTGTCTTGGAGAAATTAGCAGTTCTTACAATCAAAGATACAGAAGGAAAAGGACAGGCTGCACCAATTCGTATTTTGGACCCTCGTTTTTTGGAAAAACCTTCTTTTGCGGTTGCACAGTGTGTAGAAGCTTCTAGAAAGATGGCGGATTTGTCGAAAGAGGCGTTATTTATGTCAATTGATTTGTTCCAGGAGTATGATGAGGAACGAGCAAAAAGAGTGATTGAAATCGAAGAGGAAGTAGACCTTTATGATGATGAGTTAGGAAGCTATTTGGTTAAACTGAGTAGCAGACCATTGTCTCATGAGGATAATCAGACCATTTGTTCCATTTTGCATTGTATTGGTGATTTTGAACGTATATCAGATCATTCGATCAATATTATGGAAGTGGCACAAAAAATGCATGTTCAAAAAGAAAGTTTTTCAAAGAGTGCAATGGAAGAATTAAGGAATTATGGAGATGCATTAAAGGAAATTATGACACTTGCGCTTACGGCATATAAAACGGGAAGTTATGAGGTAGCTACCAAGGTGGAACCTTTAGAAGAAGTAATTGACTGTTTGCATTCAGAAGTAAAAAGCAATCATATTCGAAGACTGCAAAAAGGAAAATGTACGATTGATGTTGGACTGGATTTAGAAGACTTGATTACGAACTATGAAAGAACAGCAGATCATTGTTCGAACATTGCCGTTAGCTTGATCCAGATAAAGGAAGATGGATTTGAGACACATGAGTATTTAGAAACCATTAAGAAAAATGAAGATAGTGGTTTTAAAGAGATGTTTGAACAATACAAACAGAAATATATGGCACATTAAAACAAAAATCCTATTACAAAGATGTAACTGTAATAGGATTTTGTTTTACCTAGGATGAAAGTGTTTATAAAAATATGAGGAAAAGAGGAGAGTAAAATGGAACTTTTGATTTATATTGTGGAAGATGATAATAATATTTGTGAGATTGAATCCTATGCATTAAAGAATAGTGGATATCAAGTGCAGGAGTTTTCGAATGCAGGAGATTTTTATAAACGGTTACAGGTGAAAAAGCCGGATTTAATTTTGCTGGATATTATGTTACCGGATGAGGATGGTCTTACGATTGTAAAAAAGCTGAGAGATAAAGTAGAAACCAGAGAAATTCCAATCATTTTGGTGACGGCTAAAACATCGGAAATTGATAAAGTGAAAGGGCTTGATATGGGGGCGGATGATTATCTTACAAAGCCATTTGGTGTTATGGAACTTATTTCCAGAGTAAAGGCATTGCTTAGACGTAGCAATCGTATACAATCGGATAAAATTTTAGAACATGGAAGAATTACAATGAATACAGAGCAACATATGTTGTATGTAGATGGTGCAGAGGTGGAACTTACTTATAAAGAATATGAATTATGCAAATTATTTTTGCAAAATGTAGGTGTAGTTCTTCCAAGATTAACGATTATGAATCGAGTGTGGGGAACGGATTATGAGGGAGAATCCAGAACATTGGATATGCATATAAAGACTTTACGAAGAAAACTCGGAGAAGATGGGAAGTGCATAAAAACAGTAAGAAATGTTGGATACAGGATGGAGTAAGAGAAATGTTAAAAATACATATAAGGGTGGAAAGACAAAATGAAAAATAGTATGAAAAGGAAAATAAACATTCAGTTTATACGTATTATTGTATTGTGTATTGCTGCTATCCTATTGTTGTTTACCGGATTGTTCTATCAATTATTTCAAAAAGAAGTCATGGATGATCTAAGAGTTTGTGCATTGCAGCTTAAAACGGTAAAAATAGAGGAACAGAAGGATATGCAAAAGGCTACAACAGGTGGGTTGCGTGTAACCGTTGTGAGAAAGGATGGAAGCGTCTTATTTGACAATATCACAGATCCGTTGAAAATGGCAAATCACAGTAAAAGACCAGAGATAGAAGCAGCATTTCAGGATGGGGAAGGAAAGGCTGTCCGAAAGTCCGAAACATTAAATAAAAGTACCTTTTATTATGCCATTTTACTGGAAGATGGAAATGTTCTTCGTGTGTCAAAGGAGGCTGGAAATGTCTGGAATATTATTTTTTATGCATTGCCATTTATTATTGAAATGACAGTTCTTATTTTGCTTGCAACTGTAATTGTTTCGCACTATTTGACCAAAAGCATTGTAAAACCAATTGAGCAGGCAGCGCAGGATATGGAACATTTAGGTGTAGTGAATATTTATGAGGAATTGCGACCTTTTATTGAAATGATACAAACCCAACATCGAGATATTGTACAAAATGTTCAGGTTAGACAAGAATTTACGGCTAATGTATCCCATGAATTAAAAACACCATTGACAGCTATTTCTGGATACGCAGAGTTGATTGAAAATGGAATGGCATCAGAAGCAGATATCACTCGTTTTGCCAAAGAAATCCATCGAAATTCCAATCGATTATTAACCTTGATCAATGATATTATTCGGTTGTCGCAATTAGATGTGGTGGAGAATGAATTGGAAAAGGAACCGGTTGATATTTGTCAGGTAGGGCAATGTATGGTAGATATGTTACAATTTACTGCGGAAAAATATCAGGTTTCTGTTCATTATGAAGGAGAACCGGTAATAATGGATGCAAATCGTACTATGATGGAAGAATTGATTTATAATCTTACAGATAATGCCATTCGATACAACAAGCCAAATGGGGAAGTTTTTGTAACTATAAAGAAGGAGGAAAAAGGTGCCAGTATCACAGTAAAGGATACGGGGATAGGAATAACAAAGGAAAATCAAGAACGTATTTTTGAACGGTTCTTTCGAGTAGATAAAAGTCATTCTCGTGAAACTGGAGGAACTGGTTTAGGACTTGCGATTGTAAAGCATATTATTGTACAACACAAGGCAAAATTGGATTTGGATAGTGAGCCGGGAGTGGGAACAACGATTACCGTACATTTTCAAGAATAGTTGTTGTTAGAAACCTAGTAAGAACTTTATTGACGGAAAGAAAGAATAGTGTTAAAATCACATGGATAGAATTGTGACGGATCAGCTAATAGGATATTGCAACCTGTTTGGTATGTTTGGGAAGCTTATGTTTTGACTGAATGGTTACTAAAAAATTACTTTTACATTTTCAGGGAAAGGAATTGTAGGATATGAGTCAACAGACAAAAGATTTAACACTTTTAGGAAATCAAAATGTAGCCTATGCACAGGATTATGCACCTGAGGTATTAGAGACATTTGAAAATAAACATCAGGATAATGATTATTTTGTGAAATTTAACTGTCCGGAATTTACCAGTTTATGTCCGATTACGGGACAACCGGATTTTGCGACTATTTATATTTCTTATGTTCCAGATGTAAAAATGGTAGAGAGCAAGTCACTTAAACTTTATTTATTTAGTTTCCGTAATCATGGGGATTTTCATGAGGATTGTGTCAATATTATTATGAAAGATTTGATTCAATTGATGAATCCGAAATATATTGAAGTTTTGGGAAAGTTTTTGCCTAGAGGTGGTATTTCTATTGATCCATATTGTAATTATGGACGTCCTGGTACCAAATGGGAACAGGTAGCTTGGGAACGGTTATCCAAGCATGATTTATCACCAGAGATGATTAACAACCGATAGGAGGAACGGCGGATGAAAGCATTAGTATTATCCAGTGGAGGCGTTGACAGTACCACTTGTCTTGGAATGGCAGTGGAAAAGTATGGAGCTGAAAATGTATTGTCATTATCCATTGCATATGGACAAAAGCACGACAAAGAAATTCTTGCTTCTGATAAGGTTGCAAAATATTATAAAGTAGAACATATTCATATGGATTTGGAGAAGATTTTTACCTATAGTGATTGTTCTTTGCTAAAACATTCCGATAAAGAAATCTTAAAAGAAAGTTATGAGGAACAATTGAAGCATACAGATGGAAACCCGGTAGGTACTTATGTTCCGTTCCGAAACGGTTTATTCTTATCAACAGCGGCAAGTATCGCACTTTCGAAAGGATGTAGTGTGATTTATTATGGTGCACATAGAGATGATGCGGCAGGAAATGCATATCCAGACTGTAGCAAAGAATTTGAAGATGCAATGAATGAAGCCATTTATCAGGGAAGTGGAAAGCAGTTGCATTTGGAGGCTCCATTTATTGGTTGGACAAAAGCAGAAATTGTAAAAAAAGGATTGGAATTGAAAGTCCCATATGAACTTACTTGGAGTTGTTATGAAGGTGGAGAAAAGCCTTGTGGTAAATGTGGAACTTGTCAGGATAGAGCCAAAGCCTTTGCTTTGAACGGAGTAGAGGACCCAGCATTATAGAGAGTCATATGTTACTGTTTATGGTAACAATAATATAATAGGTGATAGCGAAAAGGAATTTATAAAAGGACTAGAAAATCCGATTGACTTTAACATTTTGGCGATTATCTAATAATAGTAGGAGGTCAGCTCGTGAAGAAATGGAGTTTGTAAAAAGCAGACTGTGTTGAAAAACGGGAGGGCTTCCTTTTGTATGTTAGTTGCTGTTCAGTGAATGATTATTGGCATTACAACTCGTGAAACAAGATTATGGGATTAAGTAAGTGACATTGCATGTGTTCCGTTAAATTAAGAAAAATTATGTGGAAAATTTTATTAAAATTAGATAAAAAGGAGAAAAAATGGAATCACGGAAAAGAGAAGTACAAAATAAAAAAAAGAAGTATGTTAAGTCGCAAGATAAGAAAAATAAAACAGTAGTGAAAAACTCGAAACAGGGAGATTTCAAAGGAAAATCAAATACAAGAAAAAATAATGCAAAAAATACTTTTGCAAAAAATCAAAAAATGTTCCATGGGAGAGAAAAAGAACAGGGAAAAGAAAAAAATGTGGCAGGGTGCAAACTTGCAAAAAAGTGTGGTGCTTGTACTTACCAGGGAATGCATTATGAAAAGCAGTTGAAAGAAAAACAAAAACAGGTGGAAAAACTTCTTGGCAAATTTGGAAAGGTACAACCGATTGTAGGTATGAAAGAGCCATATCATTATCGAAATAAAGTACATGCTGTATTTGACCGTGAACGAAACGGTGCAATTATTTCGGGAATCTATCAAGCAGAGAGTCATAAGGTAGTTCGGGTCGATTCCTGTGAGATTGAAGATCAGAAAGCAGATGAAATTATTGTATCCATTCGAAATTTGTTAAAATCATTCAAAATCAAAACATATGATGAGGATACGGGTTATGGCTTGTTACGTCATGTTTTAGTCCGAGTCGGAAAACATAGTGGTGAGATTATGGTTGTATTGGTATTAGGTTCGCCAATCTTACCATCAAAAAACAATTTTGTAAAAGCATTGCGAAAACTACATCCAGAGATTACAACTATTGTTTTAAATGTCAATAATCAGAAAACCAGTATGGTACTGGGAGAAAAAGAAACTGTACTTTACGGAAAGGGATATATAGAAGATACCCTTTGTGATTCTATTTTCCGCATATCCTCTAAATCTTTTTATCAAATTAATGTGGAGCAGACAGAACGTTTATATAAAAAAGCCATTGCATTGGCGGCACTTACTGGAAAAGAACGAGTAATTGATGCCTACTGTGGCATTGGAACAATTGGCATGATTGCCAGCTCTCATGCAAAAGAAGTCATAGGAGTAGAACTAAATAAAGACGCAGTAAAAGACGCAATATATAATGTAAAGCGAAATCAGGTGAAAAACATCCGTTTTTATCAAAACGATGCAGGAAAATTTATGGTAGAAATGGCGCAACAGGGAGAAAAGGCAGATGTGGTGCTAATGGATCCGCCAAGAGCAGGAAGCACCGAAGAATTTATAGACTCCGTAGCTACACTAAATCCAAGTCGAGTGGTTTATATTTCTTGCAATCCTGAAACACAGGCAAGAGATTTAAAATATTTTAAAACAAAGGGGTATGTAGTAAAAGAAATCTGTCCATTTGACTTATTCCCTTGGACTGGACATGTGGAGACGGTTGTTCTTTTGTCCCAACAAAAACCAGATGACACGATAGAGATCGACTTAGACCTGGACGAGCTGGATGCTACCAGTGCCGAGTTGAAAGCAACCTATGGCTTTAAGGTTTCAAATTTATATATTTCTCAGGTAAAACGCAAATGTGGAATTGAAGTGGGAGAAAACTATAATCTTCCAAAATCAGAAAATGCAAAAGTTCCACAATGCCCGAAAGAGAAGGAAGAAGCTATCAAGGCTGCCCTGAAATATTTTGCGATGATCTAAGGACATCGCTGATTTCAAGGAGGAATAACACATGAAAAGCACATTTGAAAAAATGGGTGGAACCTACACACTTGGCGCAGACGGAATTTACTATCCGAATCTTGTCAGTACAGATGAAGAACCGCATTATGGGAAATATGGAATGATGCGGAAAGCATATCTGAAAGAGCATCGTCCGGCAATGTATTCACTGTATATGTTGGAAGACAGACTGGTGGAACATCTGAATCTTGTGGACGATGAAGCACAGGAGAGAATGGATATTCAGGTGCGTCAGATGATGGAGAGGCAAGGCGTTACGGAAGAATTGAAAGCTCATGATCAGATGGAATGGGTCAGAGCGGTAAACAATATCCGGAATGCTGCAGAAGAGATTGTGTTAAATGAATTGATTTACAGGTAAACAAAGAGCTGAACAGGTAGGAAGAAAAATCCTATTTGTTCAGCTTTTGTGTTTATAAGAGTTCTAAGAAGAATCGAATTACAATTCCATATCAGGTGACCTTTTCTAAGTTCCGGAAGGCTGGTTTTTTCGTTCATAGAAAATTTACAGTTCGATATATTGACAAACATGAATGTATCTGATAGAATAAGGGTAGATTTACAGGAAGGAGTGGATACTATGAGTTATAAAGAAGATGTTCGTATGATTAAGGCTTTGGCAGATGAAAACAGACTTCGTATTTTGGAATGTTTGCATCATGGAGAAAAATGTGCCTGCGTTATACTTGAAGAGTTATCCATTACCCAATCAACTCTTTCTCATCATATGAAATTGCTTTGCGACTGTGGGCTTGTCGATTCTAGAAAAGATGGGCGATGGATGCACTACTCAATTTCAGAGGAAGGGAAAAACCGTTTTAAGGATATGTTTTCTCATTATCTTGAAACCACTGATTCAGATGGTGTATGCAGCTGCGATAAGTGCGAATAATATATACATTAGGCAATCAGGTAAGATTGCCTTTCTCTTAAAGGAATACATTGATATATGCAAATCTATAAAACTATAAAACTATAAGGAGGTCAGATATGCAATTCTTAAGTGAGTTTTGGATGTTTATTCAAGACCAAGTTCTAGGAATGAAGTGGCTTAGTACATTGATAGGACAGTTCTTAAACTTTTTTGGTCTTGATACATCTGGGAAGATTGGTGGGAGTGTTCAGTTTTTTATCTATGATGTGATAAAAATTATTTTCTTGCTCTGTGTACTGATTTTTATCATCAGTTACATCCAGAGTTTCTTTCCACCAGAAAGAACTAAGAAGATACTTGGAAGATTTCATGGAATCGGTGCAAACATCATAGCTGCATTATTAGGAACCGTTACACCGTTTTGCTCTTGTTCATCCATCCCACTATTCATTGGATTTACGAGTGCCGGATTGCCATTGGGTGTTACATTCAGTTTCTTAATTTCTTCTCCAATGGTTGATCTTGGGTCGTTAGTCTTATTGATAAGTATCTTTGGAGCAAAAGTAGCAGTGATTTATGTGGTACTAGGTTTGGTTATTGCAGTTGCAGGAGGAACACTTATCGAAAAACTTCACCTTGAAAATCAGGTAGAAGAATTTATAAGAAATGCAAAGCAAATCGATATCCCACAGGAAGAACTAGCGGTTAAAGACAGAATAAAATATGCGTGGGAGCAGGTTGTTGAAACATTTAAAAAAGTCTTCCCATATATTCTTGCCGGTGTTGGAATAGGAGCCTTTATTCACAACTGGATACCGGAAGATATTATAGTGAGATTTCTTGGTACGGGTAATCCATTTGGTGTCATTATTGCCACAATTGTGGGGGTTCCGATGTATGCAGATATCTTTGGATGTATTCCTATTGCAGAAGCACTGCTTGCCAAAGGTGCAAGATTGGGCGTTGTGTTGTCATTTATGATGGGAGTAACCACACTGTCTCTTCCATCCATGATTATGCTGAAAAAGGCAATCAAACCAAAACTCTTAGGTCTGTTCATTGGAATCTGTACCATAGGAATTATTATTGTTGGTTATGCATTTAATGCATTTCAATATTTACTTATTTAACAGGAGGAAAAGATCATGTCGTTATTTGGATTAGGAAAGAAAAAAGAAGAAGTTAAGATAGAGCCAGCTTGTGCTTGCAATGGAGAAGTAGCTACTTATGAAGCATCATCATGTTGCTGTGGCGGTCAACAAGTAGAAAACTGTTGTGGTGGAGATAATAAGCTTACAAGCATTAAGGTGCTTGGTGCTGGGTGTAAAAGCTGTCATGATCAGTATGAAAATGTTAAAAAGGCCATTGAAGAATTAGGGTTAGGAATTGAAGTAGAATATATCACAGATATGGAAAAGGTTATGGCTTACGGTGTTATGAGTATGCCTGCCATTGTTGTGAATGAAACAGTTGCTTCAATGGGAAAAGTATTAAACAGCGCTGAAGTAATTAAGCTGTTTGGAAAGTTGGGATTTTAATGGCAAAGAAAAAGAGTGAAGGAATTAATTTTTTCCAAAAGTATCTTACAATCTGGGTATTTATATGTATGGTAGTCGGAGTAATCATTGGTAAGTTATTACCGGCCATACCTAACGCACTCGGTAATCTTGAAATATCTGGGATTTCTATTCCGATTGCAATACTTATCTGGATTATGATTTATCCAATGATGCTAAAAGTGGATTTTCAGAGTATTAAACAAGTGGGAAAGAATCCCAAAGGGCTTTTCATTACATGGATTACAAATTGGCTAATAAAACCATTTACCATGTATGGAATTGCATCATTGTTCTTGTTTACAGTATTTAAAGGATTTATTGCACCAGAACTTGCTACTCAGTATCTTGCAGGAGCAGTGCTTCTTGGAGCAGCACCATGTACAGCAATGGTATTTGTATGGAGTACTCTTACAAAAGGAAATCCTGCTTATACTGTGGTACAGGTAGCAACAAACGATTTAATCATACTGATTGCATTTGTGCCAATTGTAAAGTTTTTACTTGGAGTATCAAATGTATCAGTACCTTACGGAACATTGTTTTTCAGTGTGATTCTGTTTGTGGTGATTCCACTTGTTGGGGGTGTATTTACAAGAATAGTTGTAGTTAAAAATAAAGGAATAGAGTATTTCGAAAACACTTTTGTTCATAAGTTTGATAACGCAACTATAGTTGGCTTGCTTCTTACTTTGGTTTTAATATTTGCATCGCAAACAGAAGTTATCTTATCAAATCCTTTGCACATAGTGTTGATAGCAGTGCCGCTCACGGTTCAGACTGTTCTTATTTTCTTTATTGCTTATTCAGCGTCAAAGATATTTGGAATGTCACATGACATAGCAGCACCGGCAGGAATGATAGGGGCATCAAACTTCTTTGAGTTAGCTGTAGCCGTAGCTATTGCATTATTTGGTACAACGAGTCCGGCTGCACTTGCAACAACAGTAGGTGTATTAACAGAAGTTCCGGTTATGCTTGCGCTTGTAAAGGTGGCCAATAGTACAAGAGGATGGTTTAAGAAATGACAGATGGAAGAAAAAAGGTAGCATTTATCTGTGTTCACAATTCCTGTAGAAGTCAGATTGCCGAGGCACTTGGAAAACATCTAGCATCTGATGTGTTTGAAAGCTATTCTGCCGGGACAGAAACAAAGCCACAAATCAATCAGGATGCTGTTCGTATAATGAAAAAACTCTATGGAATTGATATGGAAACAAATGGTCAATACAGCAAGTTAATTACAGATATCCCAGAGGTAGACATCGCAATTTCAATGGGATGTAATGTTGGATGTCCTTTTATCGGCAGAACTTTTGATGATAACTGGGGACTAGATGACCCTACAGGAAAAGATGATGTGGATTTTATTAAAGTGATCCGTGAAATTGAAGAAAGAATTATTAAATTGAAGAATAGTTTATAATCATTAGCACGCAAAGAGAAAAGTGTTGAATAAAGCTTTCGGGAGGTGTTTCTATGAAGAAAAAAGTACTTGCAATTATGTTAGTTGCCGTATCAATCATGTTGATTTCGGCGTGCGGAAAAAAAGAAAAACTGTACGAAATTCCTGATTTATCGCTGTATAAGACAGATTATGTAGGAGATTCTTCAAATGTTATAAATATTGTAAGCGGTCAAGAGTATCCGGAGGGATACTCATATGACAGTATAGAGATACAGTCTGAAACAGAGCCTTATGGATTAACAGTTTTTCTAAAAGATGAGCCGTCTGCAGCCAAGCTTGAAGATGAATTGCAGGTTAATGCAGATATAACATTTGATTTGATTGGTAATTTGGGAACAATTGATTATAAAACAGCAGATAGCAAAGATATTTTTAGTCAACTTTTAGACGATTTGAAGAGCGGAATATAAAAAGGCGTATGGAAGTTTTAGATCCATACGCTTTTTTGAAAAAAATCATTTTTGAACAAGAGATTTGTAAGAACATATTATCTATTCAGAGCCGGTTACAATTCCATATCATATGACTTTTTCTTAGTCCGAGCAGGCTGATTTCGCCGTATTTCCTGTTCTCTCTGATATTTAAGTTCCCATGCACGATGGGAGAAAACATCAGGATCCTCCACATTGAGATAATCCACCTCATTGGCTGCAATATCACGACGGTGATAGTCGTAATATTTACCGAAAGTACCTTTGAGTTGTTCAATCAGCTTATCCCGAAAATCAGGACGTATCTGGATTCTGGTATCCAGTAATTTGGTATATTGTTCTGGCTCAGGACGAAATTTTTCTTCCCGGAAAGCAGTGGCGTCTTTTTCAAGCTGTTTTTTGAGCGAGGTGTCCTGAGAATCCAGGACATCCAGATTTTTATTCATCTGGTCGTATTTCTTGGATAGATTCATCATATCTTTATCGGTAGTGCATTGTGCCTGGAAGATTAGCTGTTCTTTCCGTGATTTCAGTTCTTCGATTTCTTCGGTAACAGTGGTAAGCTGCTGATTCAATTTTATATGCTGGATGGGATTCAGAATACTGGTTTTATTCTTTTGCACATTCAGTTCTTTTCGCTCCACAACTTTCGCTTTAAGTTTCTTCTTAACAGCATTATATTTATTCAGTATGGGATTAAAATGATTCATCCAGTCATGAATTACTTCTTTTTGCATTTCATTGTGAAGTAAATGGTACTGTGTAAAGATCATATGATTGCGGATTGCTTCCAATGTTTCTGCAATTATCGGAATAGACTTTTCTACAGCTTCCGCCAGTTTTGCTACCTGAGCTTTCAATTCCCGGAGCATTTTGTTATCCGCACGAATTTGACGGTTGATTTCACAGCGGTCTGATATCATGCCTTTCTTTTCCATATTCTGGGCAATGTAGCCTTCATGGATAGTTGGCTGTTCGGTGATTCCCTGATCTGCAAAGCTGCGGTGATCAATGGTAGCATTTATCTGATTATGTGCAAGCATTTTATTTACGGCATCTGCCCAGTTTGCCCGCCAGATGAAAAGTTGTTCATCACTATTCCATTGTTCGGAAATAGGATTCTGTCTGCCATATCGGCTACTCTTGGGGTGTTTATCAATCCGTTCATATCCTTTTTCCTGTGCAACAGAGGAAGTCAGATATTCTTTCTTTTTTCCAACTTTATAGCGATATTGCTTTTCCCATCCCTGTTTCTGAGCAGTTTTAAATTCAGAAGCAGTAAATCCTTTTTCTTCCCCATCTTTGATACAGAGATATTCTTTTTCGGTTTTATACTGCCATGTTCCATTTTCATTTAGTGGTCGGACAGTAAGAAGAATGTGTGCATGGGGATTGTGACCATCTGTATCGTGAATGGCAAAATCAGCACACATCCCCACATCTACAAAATTCTTTTGAATAAAATCCTGAAGAAGAGAAATATTGCTGTCTTTATCCAACTCAACAGGGAGTGCGACAACAAATTCTCTTGCCAGTCGGCTGTCTTTGGTCTTTTCGGTTTCTTCCACAGCGTTCCAGAGTTGTTCCCGGTCAATCCATTTGGATGGAGCCATTGGAGGAAGCATCACTTCCTGATAGATCAGACCCTGCTTTCTGGTGTAGTCATGCTGAATGCCATCGTAATCATTGTACATGCGGCTACAGCTCATATAAGCAGAAGCAGCAACAGCAGACCGACCGGAACCACGGCTGACGACCTTGGCTTGCATATGATAAATTGCCATATCTGGCACCTCCTTTCGATGTTGCTTGCAACAGCGGATAAAGCCCTCGGCAGAGCGCACGAGCCCCGAAGGGGATACCACTGCCTGATTTATCAGGTGGTGAGTAAGTGCGCCCTTCGGGAGTAGAACTTGTGCGTTTACATTCCCCGTAGCCGGATCATCAGCTCCCGTTTCAGGGAATCTAAATCCATTTCCTTAATATGGGGAACAATACTTTCTAAAATTGCTCCTTCCTGGACTAATCTGTGTGTTCTGGCATCACGCTCTTTTTTGCGATTTCTTGCTTCAGCTTCTTCTTGGCGGTGTTTTGCCTGTAAAAGTGCTTTTTCTTCTGGTGTCATGATTCTTTTATCTGCCATATCTGGCACCTCCTTTTTATGCCCGTATCCGGGCAGTTTTGGTTTTAAAATCTTTTGGTTTGGTACTATGGTTTTAGATAACTGACAGTGGCATATTTCTGGTAATAAATGAGGAAAGAAAGTAGTACCACTGTCAGTGAAGAATAATTATCGTGTTATGCTTCTTTGCTTCAGTTCTGGTTCGGAGTATGATTGTTTAACAGAATTCTTTTTGCCTGTTTTAAATTAGCTGTTGCATTGTCCTGACGAATATTCCGGTTATTGATACGGACAGGAATACATCTCTCCAGAATACGGTCATAAATTCGTTTGTGTGCGATATCAGCGGCGTTATTCAGCTCTGATAAAGTGAGATTGGTCGTTATGATCAGGGGCTTTTTACTTCGGTAACGACTGTCGATCACATTGAATACCTGTTCCAGTGCAAAGTCAGAGTTCCGCTCAATTCCGAGATCATCAATAATCAGAAGACTGTAGCGGTTTAAGCTGTTGATGAACTGGTTTCTGTCTTCAAAATGCATTCCGGTAAGGGTATTTAGAATTCGGGAAAAGTTGGTCATCAGTACAGGAACGCCTTTTTCCAGAAGGGCATTGGCAATGCAGCCTGCAAAAAAAGATTTTCCAGTACCGACATCACCCCAGATGAGAAGTCCGGAAGCATTTGCTCTCATCTCTTCCCAGTTGCTTACATAATTGTGTGCCAGTTTTATTTCCGGATTGATGCCGTTATCCCTGGCAAAAGTGTAGTCATAGAGTGCTTTGTCCTGTAAGCCGCTGGTTTTAAGATGCTCTATTTCCATTTGTTTTTCATGAAGTTTTCTCTGGGCTTCTTCCTGCTCAAAGATTTCCTGCTGGCATTTACAGCGGATGGAAGGAATAAGAACCTTTCCCTGTAATTCATGCCTGCATTGCCTTGGCGTATTGCATTTGGAACAGTAGATCAGGTGGTCTGTTTCGTTAAAATATTCATCAGACTGAAGCTCTCTGTTTGGGGTTATAGCTGTTGGTTTTTCTATAAATTTTGTCATAATGTTTCGTATTCCTCACTTTCGTAATTTCGTTGTCGGGAAGCAGGATGATCCTGTCTTGCCCAACTGATGATGGTAGCTGCGTGGTTCTGATATTGCTTTCCGGTAGAAGCCATATAACCGGATAAGCGTTCAATATAATCCTTCCAGTCAGGGATTGTCTGCCGGATATCTTCAAGCTCTTTTTCTGACAGAAAAACATTTTGAAATTTTCCATAGGGTGAGAGTGGCTCCTTACTCCCTCTTATTGCTAAATTGTTCTTTTTTATCTCTTTCTTATTACCAGACAGTTTTCTGTCTGTATCAGGAAAAGAATCCTGTCTGTCAATAGGACAGTTTTTTGTCTGTCTTAGGGAAAGAAATCTGTCTGTATAGTGGATGGTTTCTTTTGGGAGTTTTACATAAATCCGATTGGGCTGTCCGGGACCCTGCCGTTTTCGGAAGATAAGCTCCTGTTTTTCCAGTACTGCCAGAGCAGTTTTAACCGTCATCTGGCTTTTGTGGAGAACTTCTGCCAGTGCTTCAATCGTAAAGTAAATGAACACATGACCGTCTGTATCTGACCACCCCTCATTTTTCTGGGAAAGCCTTGCCCGGTCGAGCAGGATAATATAAAGCATTTTGGCAGTTTCGTTTATTTCCATGTCCAGAAGGAAACGGGGAAACATCATATAAGATGGCAGGTTGGTGTCTGCTGTCAGAAAGTCAGTCATGTGTTCACCTCCAATCAAAAGGGTTTATTCCCCAAGAAAATCCCAGTCTACATCACTATCTGGCTGTGAATTTTCAGGTGCTGGAAAGGATGCCCTGATTTGGGGCTCCCTTTGCGCCATGCCTGCAGTCAGTCCGGAAAGAAAAAGTGGCAATGCCTGTTTCAGACTGTTTTCCACTGCATCTACAATCTGTTTCACAAAAAGTTCTTCCCGTTCTCTTGTTTCCAGATAAGGATCAGCCTGTGTGCGGTAGTAGCGGTCAAAATAATCTACCAGTGCAAGAGAGATTACCTGACTGTAAGATTTAAAATCCTGCCTGTCCATCGTCTGTAAATATTCCCAGGCTCTCCGTTGCTGTTCTTTGTCCAGATTAAAGCGCAGGTTTGTGTTGCGGATATTGTTCTGCATGGTTTATCCCCTCCTTTTCAGGCTCATATAAGCCAGAGATTCGTAACCTTTGGCGGTGGCGCAGATGTCATCAATGATGGTGACTCGTAATTTGTCATACGTTCCGAAGTTACGGATCAGACATCCACCGCCGCCAACTACATACAGGTGCATTAGGTCAGGATTGTATTCATATTTGCGGAGTGTGGAAAAAAGTTCTGCCACATACTGTCTGGCAATAGAACTGATACAATCCATATATGGTGCTGAAATGTCAGCTGTTCCAAACCGCAGAATCTGTTCTACTGTAGATTCTTCAATCTTCACTCCAAATTTGTCCAGAACAGCGTTCTTTGCAGCAATCATGCATTGGTTTACACCAAGTTTTTCTGTCCAGCATCGGCTTTCTTGTGCTTTCTTATTGTTGATATACAGAATGTTCATGGTTCCGTTTCCGATATCTGCAAGGAGATTAGTTCCCTTGAAATTTCCAAGGTGGTTTACAATAGCCGGATATCCCTGTGGGTAAAGGCTACATCCCACAAAGCGGAGATGATATTCTTTGCCGTTGAAACGGTAATGGACTTCTGGATTCTGGAGCAGATAGGAACGAAAAGCTTCTCTTTGATTTCTGATCCATGTCAGAGGAAGTCCGGCAGCCAGATGAACATCTGCTTCACGGATGGAAAAGACATTCAGTTCCCTTGCAATAGCCATTAGCGTCAGAAGATAATATTCTTCGTCCATAGCTTTATCCGGGATAAATTCTTTGTGTCCTTCGCCGATCCGGTAGTAAATGCCGTTGTATTCCAGAATATTCCCGGTGAAGATTGGTTCAGTTTCATAGGCTTTGATGCCGGTTGGGGTGACGGTGTTTGCTGTTTTCATATTGCCGTAGCCATGATCTACAGCAATGATTTTGGTGTTTCTGAGTTCTCGCATAAAAAATACCTCCGTTTTCGTATTGATTGATTCAGCAGGTCGTACCGGTGTGGTACTGCTCTGCTGTGGGATAAGCATACGAAAATCGGAGGAAAAAGGCATTGAGGGGAAATTGAGCAGGAATTGAGAAAAAAGATATATTGTGCTTACGTTCTTCATGTACTCTTGTTGTGATTTCATTGTTTTTTATCGTATAATATGGATACTGGAGGTGGTTTGGATGAAATACAAGATTTTAGTTGTCGATGATGATAAAGAATTGGTGAAAATGCTTTGTAGTTATTTTAATATGAAACAATATGAAACCATTACGGCTACAGATGGAATGGAAGTATTAAATAAAATAAAAATGAAACCGGATATTATTTTGTTGGATATCAATATGCCACGCATGGATGGGATTGAAGTATGTCGTCTGATACGCAGTAAAGTGTTATGTCCAATTTTATTTCTGACAGCAAGAGTTGACGAAGATGATAAAATTAATGGGTTGCTTTCAGGTGGGGATGATTATATTACGAAACCATTTAGTCTTCGGGAGTTGGAAGCAAGGATTGTCACAAACATAAAGAGAGAAGAAAGGCATCAACAAAAAACGGAATACCGTTTCATGGATGAAATGCTGATTGATTATTCTGAAAAAATAGTAGCTATAGCTGGACACAGGATGGAGTTCACAAAAATTGAATATCAGATTATTGAATTCTTATCCATGCATCCAGGGCAGGTGTTTGATAAAGAACGTATATATGCACAAGTCTGTGGATATGATGCGGAAGGGGACAGTAGAACGATAACGGAATTAGTACGGCGTATAAGGAAAAAAATAGCGGATTATTCAGAAAAAGAATACATAGAAACTGTATGGGGGATTGGATACCGATGGAAAAAATAAGAAACTTGTCACTGAAAAAAACAATTCTGCTTTATTTTGTGATCAGCTTAACGGCAGCATTTCTGTTATCTGGATTTACAGTTCATTTTGCAGGAAATATGCAGAATAAAATATGGGAAAAATATATTGATTATGCAGATTATACGGACGTGTTTCAGCAATATGGAAAGAAATACGAGATTGAGATATCAAGACCTAATCAATCGCAGATGAATCGTTTGGACTATCATCTTTCGGAAATGTGTGACTTTATGGAAACATATTCGGTACTGATTTTTTCGATTGTTGGGAGTGTTGTTGCGGTATTCTTTTTTTATAAAAATAAGTTAAAGACACCTCTACAGGAACTAAAAGATGCCTCACAAATGATTGCAGATAATGAACTGGATTTTCATGTGTCCTATGAAAATAAAGATGAGATGGGAACTTTGTGTAAAGAATTTGAAATGATGCGAAGTGATTTAGCAGATAACAACAGAAAGATGTGGCGAATGATTGATGACGAGAAGGCTTTGCGGAATGCAATTGCACATGATATACGTTCTCCACTTTCCATATTGCGTGGGTATCAGGAAATGCTCTTAGAGTTTGTTTCTGCCGAGAGTATAAAAACAGAGGATGTTATTGATATCTTACAAACAGGCATGTATCAGATTGACCGTATAGAGCATTTCACGGAAAACATGAGAAAAATGTCCCATTTAGAACAGAGGGAACTGCAATGCTCAGAGATAGAGTTATCGGAACTGGCAAAAAAGATTGAGGCAGAAGCTGCCATGCTGTCCAAGAAGGAAAGTAAATTATGTAAGGTAGAAAGAGTGCAGGAACAAAACATTGTGAAAGTGGATGAGGAACTTGTCATGGAAGTGACAGACAACTTACTGGAAAATGCGGTTCGATATGCACAAAAAAGTATTGCTTTGCAGATAAAGAAAAAGGATGGTTTTCTTATAATTTCTGTTGAAGATGATGGAATAGGATTTGTGGATACTGAGGAAAAAGTAACAGAGCCATTTTATCATAAGAATCCACAAGATGATTTAAAGCATTTTGGCCTTGGTATGTATATTTCTCGTAGTTTCTGTGAAAAGCATGGAGGAAATTTGAAAATATATAATGCCAGACAAGGCGGTGCTCATGTAGAAGCTCTTTTCAAAGCTGAATAAAAATACTTTATAAGGCTGAAATCGCAAATAAAGTGGTTTTAGTCTTTTTTGTTGTGAATTTATTGAGAATTGATTTGTATGATGTTGTTAAAGAAATAAAGAAAGGAAGAGATACAATGAAAACAATCATAAAAAGAAGTATACTTGATTATTTAAAGAACCCTGTTTTGTGGATTGGCTTGATTATTATAGTTGCCAGTATGTATCAATGTCTGTCATCGTATTTGCAAATTCATTATATCAAACAGAATGAACAGATCACACAAAATGACGTAGCATTGGAAGATGCTGATGTCATGGATGGGTACATTCCCACATCTGATGATAAAGAAAGAAGAAGGGAGTGGGAAGATACGATCAAAGAGACGTTAATGGACACCTCCAAAAATGGTTTTGGATTTAGCAGGCAGGAAGCAGATCATGTAATGAAAGAAATTCAGAATATGGATGTAAAGACTGCTTCTGAGTTTTTGGAATCCCAATATGGCTATTATAATGCAATATATGCTTATGAGGACCTTGAAATTCATAAGGGGACAGCAGAAGAAATCAATCATTATATCGAGCGGAAATTATCCGAACATTCTTTTTCCTGGTACTTTGCCAAAAAATTTACGGATTTTGCAGGATTGCATATGGCCTTTTTTGCAACAGTCTTGCTATCATTTTTATTTATTCAGGATACACGAAAAAGTACCTATGAATTATTACATACAAAGCCTGTTACGGCAGTCCAATATATATGTGGGAAAGTAATAAGCGGATTCATTAGTATGCTGGGAGTATTAGTGATTTTGAATGTTATATTCTTTATGCTGTGTTTGAAAACGTCTTTAGAATCGGGCTTTCCAGTAACACCAATTGATTTTTGCGTGAATTCTCTGATCTATATTATTCCGAATCTTTTGATGATATGTTGTGTCTATACAATTACAGCAGTAATATTTAAAAATCCGCTTCCGGCAGCACCAATCTTGTTTTTACACATTATATATTCAAATATGCTGACCATGAAGAATGATATTTATTATATGAGACCGTTCTCTATTATGGTGCGATTCCCTGGCAGATTTTTTGAAACACATGTAGCCAAAATGTCAAACATAAATCAGATTATTCTTGTAATTTCATCAGTTATATTAGTATGTATTTCTGTTACAATCTGGAAAAGGAGGAGGGTTCATTGAAAACGGAACTAAAAAACTGCCTGTCGTTATATAAGATTTTTTATTCATGTGCATTTATACTGATATTGTGTGCTATTCATCCGATTATATACTATGAAGAAATCGGTTCAGCGATTCAGTCGCCAATAGCATTTTTAACAATTATTTTTTGTAGTGACACATATTTGATGGAAGTAAAAAGTAAGCGTGCCGATGTATTTCATTTGTATGATCAAAAAAAGCAGTTAAAAGTAATATCGCAGAGAGTGGGCGTTCAAATATTATATTTATTAATACTTTCCTGTGTTGGATATGTTTTGTTTTTCTGGCAAAAACCGGGCAGTGTAAACGAAGGCATTTCGGGTATTCAGATATTTCTTTTATATTTCATTGCAATGTTTGGAACTATCTGGCTTTGGAGTATATGCTCTGTGATTTTGTGTACATTGCTTCGAAATATGTGGGCAGGTATTGGATGTTTATTTGGAATTGTCATTGGACTTATATCAAAAGCGGGAAGTTCATTTTTCGGAAATCTGGGATTGTTTTCTTTCAGCTTTTGTGAACCTACTCAATTAATGTCCGAGAGTTGGATTTATGGAACGCTTGTGTCTTTTATAGCGGGGCTGTTTTTATTTGCAGTATTACCAATGACTTTAAAGAAAAGAGGATAGATTATGAGTATTAGAATAAATGATTTAACAGTTAGATTTAAAAATGGTGTAGTTGCAGTAAATAAGGCATCTCTTGAAATACCTAAGGGAATTTACGGACTTTTGGGTGAGAATGGTGCCGGAAAAACCACTTTGATGAGGGTTCTTACAACTGTTTTAAAACAAACGGAAGGAATGGTTTCCCTTGATGGAATTCTGTATAACGAGGGAAATTATGAGAAAATACAGAAAAAGATTGGTTATCTTCCACAGGAAATCGACTTATATCCGAATCTTACGGTGAAAGAATGTCTTGTATATATGGGGGGACTGTCAGGAGTAGCCAGAAATGACCTCGAACAAAGAATTACCTATTATCTGGAAAAGACTTCTCTTACAGAGCATCAGAATAAAAAAATGCGGCAATTATCTGGTGGTATGAAGAGACGTGTCGGACTCATACAGGCACTTCTTAATAATCCGGATTTTTTGATTATTGATGAACCTACCACCGGGTTAGATCCGGAAGAAAGAATCAGGATCCGCAATCTTTTGGTTGATTTTTCAAAGGATAGAACTGTGCTGTTTTCCACTCATGTAGTAGAAGATTTAGCAGCAACCTGTACACAGCTTGCCATTATGAAAAAGGGAAGTTTTTTATATTCTGGAAGCGTGAGTGGGTTGCTGGAAAATGCAAAGGGCTGTGTTTGGAATTGTACGGTACAAAATGCAGAAGAAGCCCGTTTGTTAGAAGCCAATTATTCTATATCATCTAAGCAGTATGTAGAAAATGGAATTCATATGAAAGTATTAAGCAAAGGAAAGCCAAATGAGAATTGTGTCCTGGATAATGATATCACTTTGGAAGATGCATATATTTATTTGACGAATAGTTGAATATAACGGCGGGCAAGTTGCCCGCCGTAAATTATGCTTATTTTGTTAAAAGACCGGATAGATTTTTTCCAATGCAAAAGCCAATCTGTGGATATAACTCCTGAATTTCCTGATATTTTGCTTCAATCATTTCTGGTTCATCAGCCCAGATCTTTTCATATATTTTGAAAGCTCTTTTAAAATGTGTTTTGGCTTGCGGAAGATTGGCAGTCATCAGATAAATGGTTCCAAGGGTTTCCTGTACTTTGGCATAATCCAGACAGCCATCGGAATGGTATTCCTTGATGATGCCAGATAATCTTTGCAATTCGGAGATTCCTCTTTCGGGTTCCTGCTGTTCTGTCAGGAACATTGCATAATTGGCAATCTGAGGTATGCTGTCATTTATATGAAGCAGGTTAAATTGGTCAAGCAGTGAGATACTTTTTTCCATGTCACCGAGATTGGCATGAAGGTTGGAAACAAGGCGAGCGTTGTCAGCAGTGATAGTTTCTATCTGGGCAAGTGCATCTTTTTCCAGTTTTATTGCTTTTTCAGGTTTGGTTTCAAGGGCTGCCTGAAAATCCAGTAATAATGCCCGGTCAGAGTCGGTGCCAATGTTTTTTGTCTTTAATAGACATTTCAGTTCCTGAATGATTCCATTCATACCTTTGTGGTAGTTATAGTTATCCATATATGGAAATGCATTTTCCAGAAAAAGCAGATACTTTGGTATATCATCCTTTTCAATCAATTCTATGATATTTCCGATTGTTTGAAACAGTTTCTTGTAATAATCAACTTCAATCCCATGCATTAAACATATTTCCTGTAAAGAATCCAGTAATATGTGGCAGCGAGTTACAGATGGTTTTGTCTCTGAAAGGGTGATTTCCTGAATCATCGGATGCAGAGAGATAGTGCGACGTTTTGTTGTCTGGACAAAACCAGTCTCAATTAAATCGTTGATCTCATTTAGTGTGGGCAGTTCCAGCCATTTGGCAAATATACGGGCAGAAATACCGGTGGAAGGAAGAAAGCACATATTACACATGATATCCTGCTGTTCAAGAGATAAAGTGTATAAAGAAAATAGCGTATGGATATGACTGTAATAGGTGGCTTTGCTGCTTTGTCCATCTTTGATTATTTTAATTTTATCTTCGTTATGGAAAGATGCTTTTTCCACCTGAAGTTTTGTTAATAACTGGTCTGGAGTTGAGATTCCATTTTCCAGAAGTTTTGCTGCCAGTTCCACGGCAAAAGTATGAGAGTGAACAGTTTCGATGATCTTTTCAACTGTTGCCCGGTACGTGTCTGCCTCTGAATAAAATACTGATGCCAGCTGGAAGAGAGCGTTCATATCCTCAATTTCTTTTAATGGCAGAGTACAGTATTCATCCAGTTTGCTTCTGGTTGTAAACAAAATCTGGCAGCGATATTTTAATACTACTGACAGAAAGCTGTCTTGTGTAGCAGAGACATTAAAATTGTCTATGATCAACAGAGTATCAGATTTCAGAGAACGCAGAAAACGGTTATGTCTTTGAAACCGTTCCTGTTCAGTGCTTTCCGGAAGATCGTCAATAAAATCCATGTCAGTAATATCCTGATGAAGATTGCCGGTATATTCTACATAAAGGATATTGGTGTAATGCTTTATGTACTGCTTGGCGTAGGTTTTAGCAAGTTCACTTTTTCCGATGCCGGCGATTCCGCAAAGAAAAACATGCCGGTTTTCCTCAAGCATGGTATATAATTCTTCCAGTTCTTTATCTCTTCCGATAAAATGACGGCATGGTTTCGGAACCTCACTGTCCATAATATAATCCAGCACAATGGGGGATAAAGCTCCTCCGGCGAGTAGCTTCTGATTTTTGGTATTACGTTTGATGAATTGACGTTCCATGCCAAAAGAAATCAGTTTTGCAAGAAACAGCAGTCTTGAACTGGCTGGTTTATATAAGGGAGTCAGATTTTTCTTTTTCGCATCTGAGATGCTGTCATCCTGAATGAATAAAGTGTAAATATCTTGTATAGCCATATTACAGTCAGACATCAGTGGAAGAAGATTCTGGTGGATGGTATGGGCTAATTTTTCCTGATTGGATGGCTTGGAATAGTAAGCGGATATTTTAGGACTGATTTTAGCCTGACCAGTTATCCAGCGGCAAACCAGACCATTATCCATTGAAAAATCCTGATTTGCCGGATCATCCATAAAATCTTCAAATAATTCGTATAAAAAATCAGGCTGACTCATTTGATTACTTTCGCTGATATGATTTTTTAAGCAAGTGCTAATAGAAGAAAAATCGCATCGATTCAATAGAAATTCTCCTTTCGTAGTTAAGATTAAGTATATCTATCATAACACGAACATATATTCGATTCAAGAAAATGCGGATATTTTTAAATTGATTGTGTCAATTTACAATCAATTTCTATTCAATGTGGTTTTCCGGCAGGTTCTGTAAAATAAGCTCAGATTAAAACAATAACGGGAGGAGCTTATGCAACAGAATATTGAATTTGAGCGGTGCATTGATTTTCTGGTACGGATGATTGATAAGTACGGCGAAGAAGTCCTCCGGGAGTTGGAGGAAGAAAAACAGAATAAAGAAGAAAAAGAAGCGGCAGTTTCCTGAAATACAAAATGTAAATCAGACTGTCGCTTTTTTCATGCATTTTTAAATCAAATAAATTTTAAAAGCTGATGCAGAGTGTGTGGCTCATTATTCTGAGAAGCGGTAATACGAGTATCAAATGGCTTGAAATGATTCTGCGTATAAAAGCTCAGAAGAAATTCATTATCTTCGCATTCAAGAAACTCCATAACGCCACCTACGGAATATTTGAGACTAGATATGGTTTCCAGTGCAAATCCCAGTAGAATATTTCCAGGAATTCGTTTTTCCTTTGGAAGAGAATAGTTCTTTCCCAACTGGGCGATCAGGTAAGCTGCGGTAGTATAGGATTGTGTTTCTTCATCCAAAATACTGACACGGGACAGCTTTTTTGCCATTGTCTTGCTGATATTTGAAGCACGGACAGAGATGGGTTTTACTGTAAGTGAAAAATAACCAACCAGTGAAGCATCTTCAGCATCAAATACCAGATAAGTGATAGATTGATCTTTTTTGGTAAACTCAATCGCATTATGTAATAAAAAGTATTCCACATCGGGATTTTTGGGACAAGAAAAATCGGAGAGTAAGTCGTAAAGACTTTCCTCTCCGATATATGTCGGTTCGTCTTTATCCAAATATGCCCGAATATTAACGGTAAAATATTTATCAGACATGTTTTTTCTTCCTTTTTGACATTAAAGCTAAGATTTCCTGTGGGTTCGTTAACTGACGTCCGGGAAGTGTCTGCTTTGGTGTGCGGTCACGGTCGGCTTCGTCAATTGCTGCGACAAAACGCTTTACGCTATTTGGATTGGATACGACAAAATTATGAGTAATACTTGAAGTAGCCATACTAACACCTCCTCTTTTTCTGGCTTTTTTGTGTATTTATAGTATATGCAATGTGTGATAAAAACACAATATCGAAAACAAAAATAATTTCTAAATAATTTTCAAGCCGGACATTTATTAGACGCTTCCGGTAAGCGAACAATATTTTCGAGCCAATCATTTATAAGTCGCCAATGGTGGGCGGGCAATATTTTGATAAGAGAAATGCTCTGTATCTAACTTAATTATACGATTGGCGAAGAAATGCGTCAATACGGAAAATAAGTATTGAAAATAGTTGGAACAAGTACTAAAATGAAGTTGGGACAATAAAACGGAGTTTTACTGCGAGGAAGATTATGAAGAATAAAAAGATTAAATGCGATATATATACCAGAGTATCCACAACCATGCAGGTAGATGGCTACAGTCTGGATGCTCAGAAAGAAAAACTCAATAGATATGCGGAATTTCAGAATATGGAAATCGTAAATGAGTATTCCGATGAAGGTAAGTCTGGAAAAAGCGTAGAGGGCAGACCGGAATTTCAGAGAATGTTGGATAATATTGAGAATGGAACAGATGAGGTACAGTTTGTACTGGTGTTCAAGCTTTCCAGATTCGGTCGTAATGCGGCAGATGTTTTAAATTCTTTGCAGAGGATGCAGGATTTTGGAGTGAATCTGATCTGTGTAGAAGATGGGATTGACAGCTCAAAAGATAGTGGAAAGCTGATGATTTCTGTTCTGTCTGCGGTGGCAGAGATTGAACGGGAGAATATCCTTGTTCAAACAATGGAAGGACGTAAGCAGAAAGCCAGGGAAGGAAAATGGAACGGTGGGTTTGCTCCATATGGCTATGAGCTGGTAAATGGAGAATTGCAGATTGTAGAGGACGAAGCAGAGATTATTCGTCTGATTTATGATAAATTTATTCATACCAATATGGGAATTTCTGCGATTGCTGCATGGCTGAACCAGCATGGATATAAAAAGAAAAAACGACAGAATAATACACTGGACGCATTTGCTTCTTCGTTTATAAAAGGTGTTCTGGATAATCCGGTATACTGTGGAAAGCTGGCTTATGGACGAAGGAAGAACGAGAAAGTTTCAGGAACAAGAAATGAATATCGCATTGTAAAACAGGAAAATTATATGCTGCACGATGGTATCCATGAAGGGATTGTTTCAGAAACAGACTGGGAGCTGGCTCATCAAAAACGAGAAAAAACAGGTGTGAAATATGAAAAGACACATAGTCTCGATCATGAGCATATTTTATCTGGAATATTGAGATGCCCGTTATGTGGAAGCGGTATGTATGGAAACGTGAATCGAAAGAAAAAGAAAGACGGAACTTTATATAAGGATTATTTCTATTATGCCTGCAAACATCGTCGCCTAGTAGATGGTCATAAATGTGGATATCGTAAACAATGGAGTGAGGAGAAGATTAACAATGCAGTAGAAGAAGTTATTCGGAAGCTGGTGAAGAATCCAAAGTTTGAGGAAGCAATACTGAATAAAATCGGTTCAAGAATAGATACAGAAGAAATAGAAAAAGAGATTGAAGGATTGGAAAAGCAGCACAGGCAGTTGACCGGAGCAAAAGCAAGACTTGGACAGCAGATGGACAGTCTGGATATCATGGATAAATTTTATGAGAAGAAATATCAGGATATGGAGACAAGGTTATACCGTTTGTATGATGAGATTGAAGGCGTGGAGAACAGTATAGAGGAAGTAAAGAATCGCCTGCTGAATATTCAGCAACAGAAAATATCAGAAGAAAACGTCTATCAATTTCTTTTATATTTTGATAAACTATATGATAAGTTCACCGACCTGGAGAAGAAAGAATTTCTTAACAGCTTTGTGGAACAGGTGGACATTTACGAGCAGGAGCAGCCAGATGGCAGATTCCTGAAGCACATAAAGTTCCGTTTTCCAGTGTATTTCGGAGACAGGGAGACACAGGAACTTTGTTGGGACAACGAAAGTACCGTTGAGACGGTTGTCTTGCTGTCGAAGAAACATTGATTTTATGTGGGTTAGAGGGCGGTTTTTGTGGAAACATATCTACAAAATTGCCTTCAAAAATATGTGCTTGCATTGGAAAAGTGAATACGGGGGTAGTGAAAATAGACCTTTTGGCGTACTTGGAAATGAGTACGCTGAAAGGTTATTTTTGTGGATTTTTGTACGCGAGGAGGTAACAGGCTGTACGCCGGACTATGTATAGGTTTCGATTGATTTTCGGCGTCTCTGCGCTTATAATAAAGTTAGGGTAAAGTATCGTATTTTGTAACTTTGTTGAGGTGAAAAATATGGAATATATGACAATTAAAGAAACAGCAGAAAAGTGAAAGTTGCAGTACAGAAGGATATTGATGAAGCACAGTTACTATTTGATAGCTTGATGCAGCAGTATTTTGGGTAGGTGAAAGTATATGGGAATGATGACAGTATATCACGGAGGATATCAGCCGCTACAAAAGCCGGAAATTCGAAAAGGAAGAAATACGAAAGACTTTGGAAACGGATTTTATTGCACCATTATCAAAGAACAGGCACAACGTTGGGCAAAACGATATGAGAATAAGATCGTTTCCATTTACGAAGTTCGAATGAATATATCCTTAAAGATAAAAGAGTTTCGGGAAATGTCAGAAGAATGGCTAGATTTTATTATTGCATGTCGAAGTGGAAAAAAGCATGATTATGATATTGTAATAGGAGCTATGGCGGATGATCAGATTTACAATTTTGTTTCAGATTATATGGATGGAGTGATTACCAGAGAGCAGTTCTGGGCACTGGCAAAATTCAAATATCCAACACATCAGATTGTATTTTGCACAGAAGAAGCACTAAAATGCCTAAAATATCGTGGATTCGAGGAGGTTGAAAAATGATTGGAAGCGGGCGTGAATCAAAAGAAAGCAACAATCTTTTTTATACGTGTAGTCTGATTGATTATATTGCAAGAAAAACAAAAAATGAGCGAAAATATGTGGTAAACAAGCTCGGGAAAAAACAGCTGGAAAAAATCTATGATTTAGCGGATATTTATCACTGCGACAATATAGATAGTGTCAGTGAGCATTTTATTGAAGAGTGTCAGATTGAGACGGGAAATTTTGATAATGTAGGGGAATGTCGCTATTCCGTTCCAACCTATTGGGACATCGGAAAAGTATATAAGAGACTTATTTTACAGGTTGCCAGAGATGAAAAAATCGGTGTAATCGATGCATTGTTGAAAGTGTATCATTCATTTTTGGGTTTGAAAATTGATGATTATAACAGCAGTGTATATTATGAAAATCCATCGTATTTATTTGCATGTTACAAAGAAAATAAAATGCTTTAAATTGGAGATGGATGTAGGTATTGAGGAAAGAAAGATACTCACATAGAGGAAAGAATCGTGTTATGAGCAAGTAGCAGAGCGGATTGCGAATATCTGATTGACTACAATAATATTTCGCAAAGGAAGGGGAAAATAGTATGATGTATGAATATATGACACTAAACGATAATACAACAATTGCACATTCAGATATGAGAAAAGATGGAAAAGTCAAGGTATATATAGAAAAACCAGTAGAAGGAGGGTTCCATCATGTAACCTGTTTTCTTCCTAAATATGAGTGGGTTGAAAATGAGGGGTTTTCAGATGAGGAAATGGTGGAGTTAAAAAAATTCGTGGAAAATAATGCACATATTATTATGGAGTTTTCGCAAAAAGGAGGTTTTGAAAATGCCTCAAGTTTTTAAGATTGGTTCGTAAGTTGTTTTTTCAGGATTGGAGAAGGAGAACCGTTAGAACCTGTTCATGTACATTTGGCAGAAGGAACCCCTGCTGCTAATGCAACAAAAATATGGATAACGAAAAGTGGGAAAGTATTACTTGCAAATAATAATTCAAAAATATCAGAGGAAAAATTAAGAAAACTGTTAAGAATGATAGAAGCAAATACAGATAAGATATGCAAAATGTGGTTAGATTATTTTGATGAAATAAATTATTACTGTTAAAGGATCGGTTGAAGGATGTTGGTATTAGGTAATTGCGAAACTAACATCTAAAATCAGATGACACGACCATGAAAATAGGATAAATTACAAATATTTACAGCAAGATACAATTACTTCAATTTTA
>CADABQ010000009.1 GCA_902786205.1 uncultured Lachnospiraceae bacterium
GGTATTTTCATAATTCATATTAATATAACTCTGTCATTCCTTTCTCCTTCTTTCTACTTTGCTAACTCATCTGCCAATTTAGCATCTGTCTCCGCAATCTTCTCTACAGCTTTTTGTACATCCGCAATATCCCTGGTTATCGTTTCATTATACTTTTCAACTATGTTTTTTAGTTTTGCATACTGATTCATAAATGCCTGTAACGTCGCATTTTCTGTACTTCCCATAGGATTTTGATCCATAGAGATATTTTTAACAACAACATTTTCTAATTTTATATTTTCCTTCTCTACTTCTAACTCTCCCAAAAAAGCAAATATTTCTTCTGTTTTTACTCTCATTTTGTAACCTCCACTGGACCTGCCCTTTTAATCGTCTCCATAATAGTTACTTGTTTTGCTTCATATTCCCTTCGCGCCTTTTCTATTAATTCCTTACGCTTTACTAATTGCTGTTTTATCTGTTGCAAATCATACGATATGGAATCTGAAAATAGCGAACTTATATCCTGATACAAATTTCCTGACCATCCGCCTTCATATTGAGATGGAATTCTTAAAAATTGAGATGATATATTTTCTGTCTCTGTTATGTAATCAACAAGTCTTCTTTCCGCAGTTCTTAAACGTTCCATTTCTTTCTCATTTGAATTATACTGTGTTTGATAATTATCGTATTCTTCCTGTGTCATACTTTCCCCCAAGCTACTTCAAAAAACTATTCACTGTTCAAATTCGCAAACTGTTAAATATACAATGTATTCTCATCTTTAGTTAATGGTTAAACAGTTACAAAATCCTATAATCGAAAATAGCCACTATCTTTTTACAGATACCAGCTATTTTCGATTTCTTTATATCACATTTCTAAACCTACGCATTTCTAAATTGACTGGCAATTGTAGAATCTTCTTCTCCCATACGGTTTGCAACGGCCTGTAATGCATCTGCAATATCATAAATTAAATCACGCATATTTTCAAAATTTGGCTTTAAGCTCTCATATTTTTCTGCATATGCTGCTGATGCTTCTCCTCTCCATTCTTCCTGTAAAGCACCCAGATACTCATCCATTCTGTTGATTACTTCCTGAACAGCATCCCCTTGTGTTTTATATTGTGAAACTCTGACTTCCATCTCAGATGGTGAAATTCTAATTTCTCCTTGCATAATTTTTTATTCTCCTATTCTTTTCTAATTGTTTTTCTTTACTGTTTTGACATTCGAATAAGCACTATAGACTTTTGTGCTTCCACTCTTTTTACAATATCTTATCTTATAACTTATCTTTTTTCCTTTTTTTACTTTTACTAAGGAAATAACAATTTTTTTACTGGTTCCCTTCGCTGTATAAATCTTTTTATATTTTCCTTTTCCAATCTTCTGATAAATTTCTACTCCTGATACACCTGCAGGTGCAGACCACTGAATGGTTGCCTTTTTTGTCTTCTTTGCATAGCGAACAGTCTTCAGGGATGCCTTTTTTAATATAGTTTTTGATTCTACATTTGAATAACGTGAATAGTATTTCTTTCCATTTACTACTACATAAGCACGAACACGTATTTTTGCATTTTTTCCCTGTTTTAAAGCACTGTCAATATAACTTGAAGAAGTTTCTGATACCGTTGCAACCTTTTTATATTTATTTTTTGTTGCTGCAGAATTTACTTCTATTTCATAACCGGTTACCTCACCAGTAAATGCCCATTTAATTTTCACATATGTACCACTAACAGAGGCTTTTAAAACAGGTGCATATTGTTCAATCACCGTATTTGTTATTCCACTTGTATCTTCTATCCATTGTGCATATAGTGTTACATCTGAATTGATACTAAAACTATTTCCCGCACTATAAGATACACCACTGCCATCCTTTGAAGTATTCCATCCAGTAAAAATATACCCGATTTTCTTTGGAATATCTAAAGATATATTTACTATACTGCCTGTTTCATACCTCTGATTTGCATTTCCTGAAAAATATCCACCATCTGTATCGTAATTTACAGTATAATACACAATTTTCCTCCATTGTGCATACAATGTAATATCCTCCTGCACTGTAATAGTTGCATTTGGACTATAACTAGTGCCATTTCCATCCGCATCTGTGTTCCAACCAATAAAAGAATAACCATCACGACTTGGTGCAGCTGCCACAGTTGCAACCTCTCCCCACTGACAATCTTGTGTAGTGGTCGTGGTATTGCCTCCCATCGCATTATATGTTATTTTACAATTTTTTGATAAAACCAAACTTAATCCATCTGCCGATTTTGTAATAAATGAATCACCTTGATTGCTAACTATAAAATTCTGATTAGTTATAAAACCTGAAATATCCATCAATGAATTAGCTGCCTTCGCAACTACAGTGCCTGGAGTATTACTAGGAAGTGTTACCCGCATAGCTGGCGACTTACTTAGGTTTCCTTCTAATACAATATTAGCATCCTTTGACTGTAATCTAACATCATTTCCATTATTTTCACTAGAATCAATCAACATATCACCAGAGACATACATATTTGCATTATCAACAATATAAACGCCTTTTCCATAAGATGCAGTATTCGATTTTATTACACCACCAGACATTTTAAAGGTTCCAGCAAGGTAAACACCTCCACCATACCCGGTTTTGCTATCACTAGATGTTGGGTTACCACCTCCGCCAGTGTTTGTAGAAATCGTCCCACCTGTCATATTAAAGATCGAGCCTTTATTTACGGTTACACCTCCACAGGTATTTCCAGTAATACTTCCAGATTTCAAGTTAAATGTACTTTCCTCCAAAACATATACTGCACCACCAATAGACTTAAGTGGCTTTACACCATTAATATTTCCGTTATTCATTGTGCATTTAGATTTTCCCTGCACTCGGATACCATTTCCATTGGAACGATAAATATGTGCAGCATTTAATTTCAATGTTCCTCCATTATCAACAGTTACTACCGCTTTTGTTGTGTATGCAGTATCTGCAGTTCCTCCACGAACCACTGTGCGAACACTATCACCCGTTTCTCCTAAATTTAATGTCCCTCCATTAACATAAAATACCTGTGACATTTCGCTACCTGCATATATAATATTCGATTCTCCTTTAGACTTGATTGTTACATTCGCAGTTACAGAAACCGGCTTTTTACATTTTATACTTTTCGTTAATGTATACGTTCCTGATTTTGCACAAGCAGCAACTAATTGATCATACGTCGAAATTGTACTCGCAGCCATTGTTGTTGCTTCCGTATGTATTCCAAATGTATGCAAAACATTTCCAGCAGGTGTAATTGCCATAGTCGATGCAAGAACAACTGCCATTACTTTTTTTGATAACCTCATATCACATTTCCTTTCTCTTTCGCTTTTTTCTTTTTCGAATATAGTTACCAATAATATTTTACATTACTATCTAGAAAAATCAACAGTTTTTTTACATATATTTATTTTTCTTTAATTTTCTATTAAAATTACTAATATTCAATTTTTGTTTTCTCTTCTTAGGATATATTTCATTTTTATATCTATTAGTCAATTCAACATCAAAAATATTTATTTTACACCCAAAAACATACTACTATCAACTTTTACTTCTTAAATTTTCCATCGTTATATTTCCAATCTGGCTTATATTGTTTATTTTTTTACAGATAGAATAGATACATCCTCATCATTCTTTTTATTACCTAATTATTCTCCTTGACATATTTATCTTATAATCCAAAATAATAGTTCCTTCATAATTATCATTAAGAATTATTCTATCGCCTATTACTTGAAGAATATATATCATTTTCATTAATTGTTTGTTCCATTTTTTCTTGCCAGGAGTATTCATAAAGTGCCTGAATATACAAATTGGCTAAAAATATACTTTCTCCCTGGACACTCCATTCATGGCGAGAATCTGCCCGATAGAAATAATTGAGCAAATCACACTTAGCTTACTAGCAATCACGTGCAATTTGCTCAATCATTTCTGCCCAGTTGAACTGTTACTCATATTGCATAAAATTTCCATAGCATATTGGTCCCACATGGATTCGCATTCTGTCAGTGCTTGCCCCATCGCCTCCATCAAAAACAGATGTACTTCTGAAAAATAGGTTTTGATACTCTCTGTGGCTTCTCCTTCAAATCCATCCAACGTCTGCATTTTTTGGTTCTTTTGTGCCCTTCTCTTCAAAGCATCCGTACAGGAACAACCTCTCTTTCTACACCGTCACGAAACTCCAATATTACTTGGTTATCTATGATAGTATTTTCATAACAATTCACATTCTTCATTTTTTATCCAATCTCAATATTTTCTTCTATTATTGTTTTTAACTTTACCACTCCATCCTTGGTAATATAATATGCATCATCCTGACCTAATTTTTTTCGAAATCTTTTTGCAACCGATATAGGTACTTCTGTTATGTTGATATTATTTATATTTTCTAACGCAATAAAACCAGATTTTTCTTTTATGCTCTTATATACCTCTCCAGCACTATATGGTATAGGACGATTCGGTACATCTGCAAAAATGAAACAAACTTTTAGCATCCCATATTTACCAGTTATTGTTTGATAAAGTTTTGACAAATTTCGTTCTCCTGATATATAATCAATTTCTTCACTTCCTCCAACAATTGTAACCAGCAACGGTTCCTTTGACAAATTACTTCTTTCCTCTGCATATGCCATGTATCTTTTTTCCAATCTATGCTCAAGATTACGAATATAACTTGCCATTTCATTTTCTTCTATGATATATTCTTTCACACTTGCAAATTGCTCTAAACACCTAAAGCTTTGTAGAATATTGTCTAATACAACAATTTCCACCCCGTCATTTACCTGTTCTAACTGATTACAAATACTTACAACTATCTCTTTCCTTTTTTCCTCAGTTCCACCCACTAATGGTATAGTTCCAACTTTGCATAAATCCAAAGCAACAGGATACACCGATTGGTAGTCCATTCCGAGATATATTTCATATTCGCTTTTCCTAGCTTTAAACTGCTGTTGCAAATAATTAAGTGTAAGTTTTTCAGGCACCTGTGGTATTTGCTTCGCCCTTTCCTTTTCCTTTTTTGCTATTGTTTCAACAAATTCTAAAATATTATCCTTTCGCTCTATTTCTATATTTCCTTTAAATGGCTGATAAATTTGACATTGTGTAATTTCATCATTTTGTTCCACCAAACATCTTCCTGGAATTTTAGGTAACCATAATTTACTTTTTCCAAACAAATTGCTGTATTCTGCCTCATTTACACAATATAGCGAAATTTTCTCATCAAAATTGGCAAGGTACTTAAAGTTTAATCCGCTTGTTTGTCCATTTGTCATAACTATACTTATACCAACAGAAAGCCCATCTCGACATAACTGTAATAAAATATCATCCTCCTGTAAATACCACTCCGCTAAAGCAGTAAAGTTATCAATTATCAATATAATATTAGGCAAATCCTCATATCCAGCCTTTTTATATGCGGATAAGGAACTTACACCAGCTCTTTGCAGTTTATCCTTTCTATACTCTATTTCATTAAAAAGCATTTTGAAAAGATTTTTAACTTTTTCATCCTCATTTGTACATACAACACCTCCACAATGCGGCAATTGCTCAAAATTTTTAAGGAACATCGAAGCAAAATCTAATATATAGAACTGTACCTCTCTTACGGTATATTGTTGTGCTATTCCTTTAATAATTGTCATAAGGAATGTTGTTTTTCCCATCTGTGAAGCTCCCAAAATAATGGTATTTACCTCACCTAACAACACTGTTTTTCTCACCTGTTGCTGTCTCTCTGGTTCATCCATGATACCTATATCTATCGCAACCGTTTCACTTACCCTTGTATCAGATTCCATATAGATCATTTCTTCTAATTCAGGCAAGCAAATAGATGGTGCTACTTCTATATTATTTTCTTCCACTAATTTATTTAAATAATTCACAGCGGCTTCCAATTGTGAACACATTTTTATATTTTCTTCCCCCGATTTCTGTTCATATATAGGTATGTGTTCTCCAGAAACACCTAATTCATATATAGAATAATTTTGTTCTATTACACTATTTTCTCTTATTTTTTCTCCGCTATATGCTGATTGAAACAATTCGAATATTTCATTATTTCCCACTTGTAAATAACATCTTCCAGTCTCCTTAATTTCTGCTGCTAATGGTGTTTTCAATACTTCCTTGCTATCACTAGCACTTTGAACTTTCAAGCATAGCTTAAAGGTTGAATTACTCCAAATTTGTTCGCTTACCTGACCTGCCGGTTTTTGTGTTGCCAAAATCAAATGTACACCCAAGCTTCGCCCTATACGTGCAATACTGATTAATTCATTCATAAACTCTGGCTGTTGTGCCTTTAGCTCTGCAAATTCATCCACTATTATCACTAAATGGGGTATTACATCCATATGCTCATTTTCCATACGTTTTTGTATATAATCATCTATCTTATTTACACCATTTTTAGAAAAAATCTGTTGTCGCTTTAGCACTTCTGCCTTAATAGATTTCAAGGAACGTTCCACCGCATATTCATCAATATTTGTAATCGTACCAAGCAGATGTGGCAACTTCTGAAATTGATTTGCCATACCTCCACCCTTAAAATCAATCAATAAAAATCCAACAACGGATGGTGAGTACTTTAATGCCATGGATATAATATAGCTTTGCAATAACTCACTTTTTCCTGATCCTGTTGTTCCCGCAACTAATCCATGTGGGCCATGTGCCTTTTCATGAATATCTAAACAAACATCCTTATTCTTAGTTCCCCAACCTAATGAAACTGACAACCCGTCACTCACTTGTACATTTTTCCAATAACTCAATACAGGATATTCCTCAATTTTTCTAATCCCTAGCATTTCATATAAAGTTACTTTATTAGGAATTAAATTATTCAAATTAACTTCCTTTGCATATACTGGTGCTAATTTCTCTGCTATTTCTTTTATAATTTCATCACTAATTTTTTCATAATAAAAGGATTGTCTTTCTTCTTTATTTCTACTATCCCACAATGTACCCTGTTCTTCTGTCACCTCAATTATTTTGTCACAACCTTGTGGCAATACTTCCATATTCTCCTGAAAGAAGATAAAACATACACCAACATCTTTTCCACAATCAATATACTTAGCAATCGGATGTTGCTTTATTTCGCCTTCATCATAAACAAAAATAATATCTATCGGAACATTTACCTTTTCAATTTCTTTTTCTGTAATCCTTCTTAGTAAATAATCCATTAAATTATTTCTACTCTCTTTATCAATTGCAATATTTCGCATTGCATGTTCCTTATTTTGCAAATGTGGTAATAATCGAATGTTCTTTGCAAGTTCTTCCTGTTCCTGTGTACCAAAAAAATAAAGCTTTACATCTGAAGAAAACTGTCTTGTACATATGTCCATAAGCATTCGCTTGAACATATAATCTCTACTATCCTTCTTACCAACAATTCCAACTGCACTACATTCTAATAGCGAAAATGCTAATGGCACATTTTTTATATATTTATATGCTGTCTGCAATTGGGAGGGAATTTTTTCTAATACATCCGTAACCTCCAATTTCTCCGTCATCCGATATTCCAATTGTCTCTTTGCTGGTAGAACTGCATTTCCTACACAAACATATAAAAAATCTTCATCCCCTGGTCTACGATCAAATAACTCGGATGAAAACGAACATACAAGTTCATATTCCTGATTAGCTGAATAATATAATTGTTCCAAATCTTCTTTTTCTTTTTTTCGTGCCTCAATAATTTTCTGTTTTAAATCCTTTATATAACGCTCATAGCTTTCTCTTCTATTTTTGATTGCCTTATTATATTTTCCTTGTCCTTGCATATACGATATAAAACTTGTCATAATACCTATACTCATAGAACAAACTGTAAAAATTATATATATATTATTAGACTTTGTGAAACTCCGCACAACAATAGTTATTACCAACATTACCATTATGGGTAATAAAGATAGCAAAATGCTATTTGTACTTTTCTGTGGTTTTGGGGACGGATTTTTTATTATTATTTTTTCCTGTGACAAAACGGTTTTTATCCTTGTATTTCGAATAAATTCCGGATAACTATTATTGTTTTCATTTTTTAGCTTTAAACTATCATATTTTTCCTTAGAAACAACTCTAAATATACTTCCAGAATATACGCCACACTCATTTAACGTTTTATCTTCATCAATATATGTATTGGTCTCCTCACAATATAATACATTCTTTCCTTCACTATAAATTCCCAGATGATACGTCAAATCAATAACCTTCAAAATTTGTTTTGACACTACATCACCACTTGTTTCAATATCAATCTGTTTGCATTGTTGATTTTCAATCGTAAATTTTATATTTTCATTCATTTTGTTTACTCCTCTATTACAAAGAAATCATCATCCTCTTTTTCCTGCTTCTTCTTTTTCCCCACAGAAGGTTTCTTTGTTTTCACAGGAGCTTTTGTTTCTGTCGGATGCTTTGTAACATTTGTTTCTGTTTTACTTTCTTCATTAGTCGTAGTCTTACTCTTTAAATCAAAATTTTCTTTTACTGTTTTTTCTTTTCTTTTATTTACCTTTTTTCCCTTGCTAACGACTATTACAATTTTTGTTCCATTTTCTACTTTTTTTCCCTTTGCAATGCTCTGTTTACATACTTTTCCTTTTTCAATTTTTGTATCATAATCATATTTAACCTTTACTTTAAGTCCAAGTTCTTTCAATACTACCTTAGCATCCTCTTTTTCCATGCCAAATACAGAAACCACCTTTATTTTTTGCTTTTTTTGATTACTATGTTCATCTGGTGTTGCAGTTGTTTCCGTAACAGTGGCGTCTTTTTTTACGTTATTCTTTTTATCACTGTTTGGTTTCATAACTAGAAAATAAACCAATCCCAAAATAATTACAAAAAATGTAATTATTCCAATTGTTCCAAGAATCCCTTTCCATTTTACATTACTCTTTTCAGAAAATTCTAAAATTACATCCTCTTCTTCATACTGTTTAGCTGGAATAATCTTTTCCTTATCCATCTTTTCACCTTCTTTATCAACTATGTAAACACACTTTTCCTATTTTTAGTTATCATAAACAAAATATTATTATTAACTAGAAAGAAAGCCCAAGCTACTACGCCCGGACTCTCTTCTATCTCTATCTGCTTTTCCT
This sequence comes from uncultured Lachnospiraceae bacterium, assembly GCA_902786205.1. GTDB lineage: Bacteria > Bacillota > Clostridia > Lachnospirales > Lachnospiraceae > CAG-411. The sequence goes on from CADABQ010000009.1 coordinate 9,234, forward strand.
TCTTTATTTTACAACACGTACCTTAAGTACACCGTCAATTGCATTTAACTTCTCTACAATTGCATCAGAAGCTGCTGACGCATCAATAATAGAGTAAGCAAAATCGCCTCTTGATTTGTTTACAAAGTTATCAATATTGATACCATCTGCAGAATATGCTGCTGTAAATTGTGTCAACATATTTGGTACATTTTTATGGCAAATAGCAACACGAGAAGCACTCTCACAAACACCAGCATCGCATGCAGGGTAGTTTACAGAATTTTTGATGTTACCATTTTCAAAGAAGTCACGTAATTCATTGACTGCCATAACCGCACAGTTGTCTTCTGACTCTGCTGTAGATGCTCCAAGGTGAGGGAATGCAACTACATTCTTTGCATTTGCAATCTTTGCTGTTGGAATATCAGTGATATATTTTGCAACTTTTCCGCTTTCCAATGCTGCTACCATATCATCATCATTTACTAATACGTCTCTTGCAAAGTTCAATACGATTGCTCCATCCTTCATCATAGCGATCATGTCTTTGTTAATCATGCCCTTTGTGCTATCAAGTGCTGGTACATGAACAGTAATATAATCACACTCTTTGTATACTTCCTCGTTTGTCTTTACTACTTTTACATTTCTAGAAAGCTGTAATGCATGCTGTACAGAAAGGAATGGATCGCATCCGATTACTTCCATACCTAAATGTGTTGCTACGTTTGCAACTAATACACCGATTGCTCCAAGACCGATTACACCAAGCTTTTTACCCTGGATTTCTTTTCCTGCAAATGCCTTCTTTGCTTTTTCCATATCTTTACCAATGTTGGCATTGTCCTTGTTTTCGTCAACCCAGTTCATTCCGCCCTTGATGTCACGAGATGCAAGCATAAGACCTGCAACAACTAACTCTTTTACACCATTTGCATTTGCACCTGGTGTATTAAATACTACGATACCTTTTTCTGCACATTTATCCAAAGGAATGTTGTTTACACCTGCTCCTGCTCTTGCTACTGCTGCTAAATTGTCAGAAAGCTCTAAATCATGCATGGCTGCACTTCTTACTAATACAGCGTTTGCTTCTGCAAAATCTTCTGTCTTTTCGTAGTTATCTGTTAATAAATCTAAACCGCAAGCTGCGATTGGATTTAAGCAATTTACTTTAATCATTTTTCTTTTTCCTTTCTTCAATTGTCTAGAATAAAAGAGTAATAATATTTACCATTCCTCTTTTACTGTTTTTATATCCGCATTCTTGGGAATATCCTTTTCTGAAATTTCATCTATTATTAGATTTCCTGTAGCCAATGCATTTTTGGTTTCTTTTAGCTCCTGACTACCATGCGTTCCCTTAAATGTCACATAAAAATATTCGTCTTTTCCCTGATTTGGTTCCAACATAAAAACGACTTTATCTTTCGTTTTCTTATCATAAGCAGGGATTACATCTTCCTTCACCAAGTTGTCATCTTCTTTTGCCATATTAGCACGCAAATAAAAATACTTTGTTTCTTCTGTGTTATTTATAATCGACAACAAATATGTAATTTCGATTGTATTGTCCTTCTTAATCTCATACTGCACTAATGTACTATCCTTTTCAACATATTCCAAATCCTGCTTTTCATATTTTGTTTCTGTTGAACTTGCCTTCTGATCTACATTATTATTTACCTTCGAACTACATCCACATAAAAGTAAAGCAACCATAAGACAAAATACCTTATTCATTTTTCTATTTTTCATATTTGCCTCCACTATTAAACATGCATATGGAATAAGATAAACACCAAAAAGCACCTAACATACTTTTTAGTGTTTATCCGTATCTTTATTTTATTTTTCTATTTAAGCATTTTCTGCTTCGAACTTCTTCATAAATTCTACAAGCTTTTCTACACCTTCCTTAGGCATAGCGTTGTAGATGCTGGCTCTCATACCACCAACGGTTCTGTGTCCCTTTAAGTTTTCAAGTCCTGCTGCCTTTGCTTCTGCAACAAATTTAGCATCTAAGTCCTTATCACCTGTTACAAATGGAACATTCATAAGAGAACGATCTTCTTTGCGTACAGTACCCTTAAATAACTTACTCTGATCTAAGTAATCATAAAGGATTTTTGCTTTCTCCTCATTTCTCTGCTTCATTACTTCTAAGCCGCCCATCTTTTTCAGCCACTTAAATACTTTTCCACAGATATAAATTCCATAGCAAGGAGGTGTATTATAAAGAGAATCTGCATCTGCCTGTGTTTTATATTTGAGCATAGTTGGTGTTCCTTCTAATACATCATCTGTAATTAAATCTTCACGAATGATTGCAATTACAACACCTGCTGGTCCAACGTTCTTCTGAACACCGCCATAAATAACTCCGTACTTTATAACATCTACTGGCTCTGATAAAAAGCAAGAAGATACATCTGCTACTAAAGTCTTACCTTTTGTATTTGGTAATGTTTTATATTTTGTACCATAAATTGTATTATTTTCGCAAATGTATACATAATCTGCATCCTCGCTAATTGGAAGATCACTACAATCTGGGATATACGAGTATGTCTTATCCTCGGAAGAAGCAATTGCATTTACTTTACCATACTTCTGAGCTTCCTGATATGCTTTCTTTGCCCATTGTCCTGTGATAATGTAATCTGCTACTTTGTTCTTCATAAGGTTCATTGGAATAGCTGCAAACTGTTGCGATGCTCCACCCTGTAAAAACAATACTTTGTAGTTGTCTGGAATGTGCATTAAGTCTCTGATATCCTGTTCTGCTTCTTTGATAATATCATCAAAAGCTTTGGATCTGTGGCTCATTTCCATTACGGACATACCAGTACCCTTGTAATCTAACATCTCGTCTGCTGCTTCTTTCAATACTTCTTCTGGCAATACTGCCGGACCTGCTGAAAAGTTATAAACTCTTCCCATGTTGAATCCTCCTTTATTCTTTTGATCATCTATGCTGGCATGATGCAATAGACAATCCCATTTTTATTTCTCGCAGTCTTATGAACTGTGATTTTCGTTCCTATGTATCTTTTCTATCTTTTGCCAAAAGATACTTTCCTATTAAATAAATACCACTCCCATTATAAAACTTAGTTAAATTTTCGTCAATCTCTATTTTCTTCTTCCTAATTTTTTCTCTTTAATTTTTCTACTTTTTTTATATAGTTAGTAAAGCAAATGCTCTAATAACAAAAATCCGAGGTTCTTTCGAACCCCAGACTTTCATTCAAGTACTATTATTTATACACAACTACTCTTTTTTCCCTATTTATCCGCTCTTTTACTTTGTTACATTTAAGAAAATGGCCTGTGATTCTTCTCCATGATCCTCAAATTGATTTACAGAATAGATTATCTTAACTTTTCCTGTCTTAGAAGGTTTCCATGCATAAGTATAGATTCCCTTTTCTACTCTTGTAAATATGCTTGTATAACTAGATGAGTCCGAAGAACGAATGATTTCTGTTGTTCCATCTTCATAAACAAATTTTAATTCTCGGTAATCACGATAATTTCCATGCTCAAATTCTGACTTCATGGTAAAGTTTACCGTATCACCAACTGCCACGGTATCTCGATCAATAGAAACGGATGGCACAATTGGTGTACAATTTCTAAGAATCCCCGAATATCCCCATGTTCCATTTGATTTATTCGCTGCACTATATGGTTTAAAGCACTTATTGTCAACTGATGAATCGTATGCTGGTAATGTCAAATCTGCGGTCTGTTGATCCCATCCATTTTCCTTATTTTTGAACAGGATATACTTATAAGACTTATCAATGTTAAACATATAATGCTGCTTTTCACTTCCACCACTTACAAAAGAAGAAGTATATACTTTGTAATCCTGTGGATTATTCCATACATATGCATATACCTCATCCCATCCACTTACTGAATTATCAAAGTCAACTGTCACGTAAGTCTGTGGTGTTGGTGTCTGGGTTGGTACTGGTGTTATAGTCGGTGTAGTTGTTGGTGCTACTGTTGGTGCAATATATTTCTTCCAATTTCCTGATGTTTTATTTGCAGAACTGTTTGGTTCAAAAATATAACCATCTGCACTTTGCATCATTGTATCAGTCGTCTGCTTGTCCCAACTACTTGTTCCTTCCGTATTTTTGAATAATACCTTTGTATATTTTTTTGGTACTTTAAATTGATATACATTAGTAGCTACTTTTGTGCCTTCATATGTCGTTGCATCCGTATTTGTACTCCATACATACGCATATACCTTAGACCAATTTGTCTTTTCATTATTATAATAGAATACAACATCAGTACCCTGCGTTGGTGCTACTGTTGCTGTCGCGGTTGGGGCTACTGTTGCCGTTGCGGTTGGGGCTACTGTTGCCGTTGCGGTCGGTACTACTGTTGCCGTTGCAGTTGGTGTCGCAGTTGCTCCTGATGCCTGATACCATTCACCATCTGGTTTTGTATAAGTAGCATATGGTTTATAACAATTTTTTGAATCTTTTGGCATCTGCAAGTCCTTTGTTTGCAAAATCCAAGAGGTAGTATCTCCAGTATTTTTAAATAAGATATAGTTATAAGAACCTGCTATTTCAAATGTGTAAATGTTATTGGTAACATCTGTTGGACTAAACAATTTGAAATCCTGTGTATTATTCCATACATATGCATATACGTTATTCCACTTTGCAATAGAATTATCAAACTTAACGGTTGTAGCTGGTGCTACTGTTGTAGTTGCGGTTGGTGATGGTGTTGTAATGCTTCCTGTATAAGCATACCATGTACCTGCTGATTTATTGGCAGAACTATATGGTTTCCAGCAATTATTATTGTCCGTAGGAACCACTAAATCACCTGTTTGGATTACCCATCCTGTCTGTGTATTCTTAAATATAACCTTTTTGTAATTATCTGGAACTGTCACTTTATAAATCTTATTTGCCGCATCCACTAATGTAGTAGACAATACTTTAGCACTTGATTCCTGTCCATCTGTCCACACATAAGCATATACCTGTCCCCAGTTAGCAGCAGAATTATCAAAGTATAGATTGGTTCCATCTCCCTGGCTTCCTACAGCAGCTTTTGAAGCCAAATAAAGGTCAACCATTGGATAACTATCACGTCCAGACACATCTGCACTGTAATCCCCTACCTGAATACTTGTATTTTCCATCATCAACTTCTTTACTTCCGCACCTGATAGAGTTGGATTTAATGACCAGATATAAGCTAATGCTCCTGTAACATGAGGTGCTGCCATAGATGTTCCACTTAATAATCCATAAGAATTATTTTTCAGACAACTATAAATATCATCTCCTGGTGCAACAACATCTACATACTTTCCATAATTTGAAAAATATGCTGTTTTATATGTATTGGAACCTAAGTTTCTTGCAGCTCCAACAATGACCTTATGATTTAAGATATCATCTATTGTTACATGATATCCAGCATCCAATGTAGTGTCTTTTGTAATACCTGCAAAACTACCATTCCAAGTAGAATCAAGTGTGCTATTTCCTGCCGATTGTACTACAAGGAAATCGTAACCTTGGTCTAATAGTTTTGCCATCGCATTTGCCGCTGCTATTCCCCCAGATCTTCCACTAGCTTCACTAGGAAATCTTAATCCCCACGAGCAATTGACTACCTTTGCACCATTTTGGATCAACTCAACAACATTAGATGTTCCCATCTGTGATTTTACAATTGTATCCGCATTCCAAAGTACACCTGTCACTCCAGTTCCATTATTTCCAATACCACCGATTGTTCCAGCTACATGCGTTCCATGATTATGTTCTGTAACATCAGAGGTAATTGATGTAAGCTTCAAATCTTCATGGTTCATATCAAAGCCAGCATCAGAAATACCTACTTTAATGGCAGCTTTTCCTTCGGACGTACGACTTAGTTTGTCCTGATACTGCCATGCAGATTCTGCATGAATGGCTTCCAATCCCCAGTTATTTCCTTCTGGGTTGTTTTCTGTCCATTCATTCTCTCCACCCCAAGGATCATTTGGAAGAGCTGCTACATCATTTACATAATTATAATCTGCCTGTATAACTTCATCATATGCATTAAACTTTTTAATGTATTTTTTCAAGGCAGCAGCATCTGCGCCATCAAATTTTACCTGATACTCGTCAATCGCATAAAGAACACCAATTTGTTCTCCACCTACATTTTTTATAATTTCCTGACAACGTTCTTTGCTAACCTTACTCTTAAACATAACGATAAGCTGTTCCGCTGCATATGCATTTCCCTCGGAAGTAGTCTCCTCTTTTGTTACCTCTTCAAAGGAACCATTATCATAATTAACATTCACTTCCTTTTCTGTCTTTTTTCCATCCGAAGTCTTAACTGTAATTGTAACCGTGTTTTTCCCCGGTCTTAATAATAAATCATCAACTGCCCACTGTTTTCCATTGACAGTTGCATCGCTTTCCGCATACACCTCTCCATCTTCTGCGGTTGCCTTATAATCAACACTTTTAATTGTTTTTGAAGAAGAAACCTTTCCACTGATTACCTCTCCTGCTTCTGTAGTTGTACTGCTCATACTATCTACAGAAATTTCTGTACTACTTGTTGCAGCACTTGCAATGTTTGCACCCATTCCATTAGGAATTACCATAGATAGTGCTAACAATGCTGCCAATACTTTTTTTCTCATCAATTTCACTCCTTCTTAAGAACGCAAAACCATTTTGTTACGTAGATGTTAATTTTTTACTACGTAATAGTAACAAATTTTACCTTTGTATTGCAATCCCCAGTTTTTCTCAATTTTATGATGCAACCCATTAGCTTTCTTCTATTTTTAACATTATTTTCTATTTTGGGGGAGAAATTTTGTACTTTTTTTCCTATAATAATATTCTTTTTTTATGGTCTTATATATATATATACCCCAATTTTCCTGTCATAAAGAGCAATTTTTTTCTCTTTTTTATTTTTCATATATCTTTGCAAAAGAATAATTTTATGCTATACTTAACCAAAAAGTCTAGAAAGGATGAAAAAAATATGAACTTACACATACGTTACAAAAAAATGACTGCAGGCTTGCTAACCGCAGCACTTTCTTTTGGAATTTTTTCTATATCTCCCGTACAAGCGGCAACTTCTTTAAAATTATCCAAAAAAACGGCAACTGTCACAGTGAATAAAAGCATTACCATAACCGCAAACAAAAATGTAAATAAATGGAAATCTAGTAATAAAGCAATTGCTACTGTAAAAAAAATCAGCAACAAAAAGGCAAAAATTACTGGTCGTAAAAAAGGAACTTGCAAAATTACTGCAAAAAGTGGAAAAAAGACCGTAAAAGTTAAAATAACGGTTCACGCAAAAGCAATCAAGACGCCTACTGTTACAAAGCTACCAGCAGCAACTTCTACTCCAGTCATTTCTGCTACTCCATTTGTAACAAATACTCCGATTGTAACTACGAAGCCTGTAATTACAACTACTCCTATTGCTACAGAACCTTCACAAACTGCGACACCCGTTGTCACAGAAACTCCTGTTGTTGCCAGTACTCCTGCAATCACAGAAGTTCCAACAGCAATTGCCACCACAACACCTACACTAGAACAACCTGCATCCAGTGCACCCCCTGTTCCTACAGGAGCTCCAATGGTGACAATAGCTCCTTCTATAACAACAGGACCTGCAACTACACTGGACATTAGTAATGTAAAAATATCCTGCTATTATAAAGAGAACAACCAAAGTATTTTGACTTTACAAAATGATACTGCTGTAAATTTTGAAATTGACAAAAATGAATATTATTTAGAGAAAAAAACAGAAACTGGTTGGAACAGCCTTCCTGCCACAGACATTTATAGAGATCCCGATCCTGTACAGTTACAGGCTAATAGTATCCTATCCTACTCTTTACAATATTTAGACGATTATGGCACTTTACCATCTGGTACTTACCGCATTGTTGTTCCACTTCACTACAATGACCCATATAGTAAGGATGCAAGTACCTATTATGTTTCATGCGAGTTTATCATTGGAGCATTATCTACAGAAAAACTTTCTATGACCGTAACACCCAATGTGGATAAAAAGCTTTCTGTAACACTTCAAAATAACAATAGCTATTCTGTTAAGTTGGATCAGTCAGATTATAATATAGAACGATGGGAAAATGACACTTGGCTTCCCCTTCCTTCTATTACCATTCTGACACCAGAACGTCCTATCACATTAGAAGCGAATACAACAAATACATTTTCTATTGATTATACAGAATGCTTTGGAAGCCTTCCTTCTGGTACTTACCGCATTGTATTACCAGTGTGGCAGACTGAAAATACATCAAATCGTACTGTATTATACCAGACTTTCACATTAGACTAGATGTAACCACCCAAAATTTGAAATACAAAAAACAGGAATGTCGTACAATCGTGCAACATTCCTGTTTTCATTTGTAATGAAAGATAACTATCCTTCTGACCTTATTTCAAAAATTTATCGCAAAATATGTGACATGCATCTTCCCATGAACATATAAGAACTTTTATTCTCGAACAACTGCATGTGTTTTCAAAAATTTCTTCCAATCTTCATAACAATATCCATATACATGACATCCATCCTGCGAGATTCCCTCTTTTAAGAAACCATCCTTATCCGTATACAATGGGTTGATATCCAAATAAAAAATATTGACTCCATCTGCCAGTTTAGCAGTCTCAACATTTCTTGCATTCACATTGACATTATTAAACTCTGTCTTAGGATTATTGCGTCCTTTGCTCATATGCATATTTCCAATCAGATAGATAATCACATCCTTCTGATTTCTTTGAATCATATCTACCAGCTGTTTCATCCACTGTCCATGATTCTTTTCATTTCCGTATCCCAAGTCATTCATACCAATTGTAATGTACACTTTTTTATAGGTATTCTTTTTCATAATGCTTTCCAAGTCAACCTTTTTATTTTTATTTTTCCAAGTAATCTGTTGTCCTCTGGTCCACTGATACAAAGAAAAACCACCCTCACAAAAAAAGTCTGCCTGCTTCTTCAAGTCTGTGTAATCATAGAGTCCCATCATACGCGAATCCCCAATAAACGCTGCATCTTTAAAATACGAATCTTTTACTTTTTTATAGTCATATTCTGTCGTAAGTGCAATCATACCTACATCGGAATAGTATGGAGAATCCACCTTTTGTGGCTTATACGTTTCAAATTTTGTCTGTCCTTTTTTCATAGGTTCTGCGGTAATTGCCGCCTTTGTCGCACTGGCAGTCTCCGCTACCTGTGGTTCACTTGTTGTTATAATTGGCGTACTTTCAATTTCTTCTTTTTTTATTTCATCATCCGATTCTGGATTTTGTACTACTTCATCATCGAATGCCCGTTCCCATAAAGGTTTGCTCACATAAGCCAATGCTTCTTCCTTTGTCAAGCCATCTCCCTTTATCACACCTGCAACCGCTAATACAAAAAACAGAAGGAGTAAGCAACATAAAAACGGACACTGTTTAAATTTGTTCCACATACCACTTTCCTCCAACTCTAATAATTAAAATATAAAAATGGATTGCTGCTTCCTTTTAAAATCTCATATACGGACAAGAAAAATATTCCTACAAGAATTGCAATCATCCATGGTTTTTGCCTTTGTTTACGAAAGAGGTTATATGGAAGCTGCGTTGCAAATATAATACAAATCAATATTAACCACCAATAAATATGTACATAATTTTGAAACTGGCTCATTCCCATAAGCACTTTTCCACTTGTATGTCCAAACATACTACCTAAATATTGCTTTAAGGTCGTAAAATCTGAAATAGCAAATACTACCCAGCTTATTGGAATAAGAAAAATCACATATAAATGACCTATCACTTTAGAACGTTCTAACCATTTTCCTAAAAATAGCTTTTCAATTGCAATAAAAACAAAAAAGGAAATTCCCCAAATTACAAAATTCCAGCTTGCTCCATGCCATAATCCAGTCAATGCCCATACTACAAATAAATTAACGATGGTACGAATCTTTCCCTTTTGATTTCCACCAAGAGGAATATATACATATTCTCGAAACCATCTTCCCAATGTAATATGCCATCTTCTCCAAAACTCTGCTATAGATTTTGAGATATAGGGCTGTTTAAAGTTTTCTGGAAGTGTAAAACCTAACATCTTTCCAAGACCTAATGCCATAAGAGAATATCCCCAAAAGTCAAAATAAATCTGAAAAGTATAAGCAATCGCTCCAAGCCAAGCAACGGAGGCCCCAAGGCCAATAGTTCCAGCGGATAAAATCGTATTCCACAAGGTATAAATAGAGTTTGCCAATAATACTTTCAGCCCCAAACCAAATGTAAACCATTTTAATCCATCTTCGATCTTCTCAACCGTCACCTCACGCTCCTGTAGGTTAGCTTCGACCTCCTCAAAAAGTACGATTGGACCAGCTACTAATTGTGGAAACATACAAATATACGTGGCAAATTCAATAAATGTGACCTGCCTTTTTATCTTTCCTTTATAGCAATCTACCTGATAAGATAATATCTGAAAAGTATAAAAACTAATCCCAATAGGCAATGCAATCTCCAGCGGTGTAAGCCAGCTCTTGCCCAAAATTGCGTTTATATTTTCGATTCCAAAATCCAAATATTTGAACCAGCCTAACACTGCTACATTTAAAAGAATGGTTACTATCAATAAACCTTTTCCTTTGTATTGATATATCCTTTTCGATAATACATAATTTAACATCACCGAAGCCAGCATAATCCATACAAACTTTGGTTTTCCAATTCCATAAAAAATCAAACTGCCAGCTAACAGTATTCCATTTCGATATTTACTCTGTGCTATAAAATAGATTATCATGAAAAGTAGCAAAAATCGAAAAATAAACGCATTACTTGAAAATAACATTTCCCTACCTCTATTACACAATTTACAGTCTTACTATTTCAACTGTCTTCTAACATTTTTTCGCTTATTCTTTTTATTCTCATAAAGCATCTTATCTGCCTGTGATAGCATATCCTGTATGGACATCTTCTCCCGCCAACGAAATGTTGCATAACCAATAGATGTTTCTACATAGTAATCCTTATCTGACGCATCGTTAAAGCGTTTCTCAATTCCTTTGATACGTTGTTCCAGCCTCTCTCCCATGTCTTCGCTCGGTATCACAGCTAATGCGGCAAACTCATCTCCGCCAATTCTACCAACAATATCCGTATCTCGCAATCCTCCCTGCAAGTATTCTGCCACTTTTCGAATTGCAAAATCACCTTCTTTGTGTCCAAACTGGTCATTGATTTGCTTTAGATTGTTTAAATCTGCATATATACAAAAGATATACTGTCCTTTTCCCTGTTCCAGACATAACATTGCATTTTCAAAAAATCCTCTACGATTGTATAATCCTGTCAGCGCGTCCTCCTCGGACATCATATTTAACAAATTATTCCGCTTCTTTAATTGTTCTTCTATGGCTCTTTGGTTCATCGTAAGCTCTATAAACTGCAATGCACTTCCTACATGCAGGCTGACACTATACATACTTGTAATATTTTCTGTATTCAATTCACACAATAAAATACCATATATTCTCTCACCAGCAAATAAAGCATAGGCTGCCATATGCATACATTCTTCCCATGAAATAATATCTTTTAAACCATGTGTAGCATCCAGATATATGCCAGCTGGCAAGGAAACAATTTCTCCATTTACCATCTTTGCAACTAGAGTAAGGCATTTCGGACAACTCCAGTCTCTTACAGAATGATTAATCTGCACTTCTGGCAGTAAAAATAAATAGGCATTACTTACCTGCATAAAGTGAATACGTTCCATCAAACATTCATACATCTGCTTTTCATCATCTATATTTGCCAACATATCTCTTGTAATAAATGGTGTGGTCCAAATGTTTCTTTGCAGAACATCATTTCGCAAATTAGAAGCAATCAGCGTCGTATTCTGCATATATCCCAAAATATAATAAAGCAAATTAGTAATACGCATCTGCTTACTTTTGCTAATCTCCAAAAAGCTAATATCTGCCAACTGTCTACAAAAAGCAGTAATAAACTCTGAAACTGCCATTTTTTTGGATGCCAACAACTCATTTAACTTATTTTCAATATAATGCATATTGTATTTTTGTACCTGTTCCTCGTCGCCAAGACTATTTTCTACAATATAGTAAAATAATTCAAATAGAGTATTGTAAATGATCTTATCTTCTGCAAAACTGATCCGATACAAAAATCCATTTTGCAAAGTATCCACTGTACATTTTCTTGCAATCTGCTCATAGGTATCCTCTTTTGAAAATTTGCAAACAATTCCGTCTACATCTTTTTCACTACCGCAGGATTCTCTATGAATAAAATACACTGGTACTTTTGCAGAGGTCACCTCTCCAGTCAGGCAAATCTCAACCGCCTGTCGCATGGCCATATAACCTAAATCATAGGAATTTTGCTGTATTGTGGTAAGTGCGGGCTTCTCTGATTTTGCTTCTGGCACATCGTCAAAACCTGTAATGGCAATATCCACACCAGGTTCTAACCCACGCTTCCTACATTCTTTATAACCAGATAATGCCATTGTATCATTGGCACATACCACTGCATCTAACCCAGGGTTGTGATCCAGCAATGCCCCAAAGAATACTGCCGCATTTTCAGAATAATCTCCGTATTCTACCATCTGTTCCGTTACTTCCAGCCCATTTTCCTCCATCACTTTATAATAGGCATGTAACCGTTCTCTGGCATCTTTATTATTTTCCTTCGGTCCACTAAGATACGCAATTTTTTTGCATTTGTGTTCCTGAATTAAATGCTCCATGCACTTGCTTATACCGTCCTCATTATCCGAAATAATATTGGCATAGTCTCCATACTCATCCCCGACAATCAATACTGGTATGGTTAGCCCTTTCAGTCTGGAAAAAAACTCATCTTTTGTTTCACCCATATACAAATAGAAGGTAGAATATACAACGATCAACAAATCTAATTTTCCCATTGTTGCATAGTCAAAGATTGTATTGAACTGAAATAAATATTTCTGTTCCTTATTTCCACCTTCGTAATAATAAAGTTCATCGAAGCAATTCGCATGCGCACCCATAAAAAATAAAGTCTTTACGCCCTCTTCTGTTGCTTTATTTACCAGCCCATTCAACATATCATTGGTATGAGCTGCACATATATTTCCTATCAACACACCAACTGTGATGTCTTTTTTTCTATCTTGCATCATGATCCAGCCACCTTGCTACATTATTTTACTCCATACATACTTCTCTCTATATTATACAAAATTTTGCAAATATTGAAAATATCTTTTGCGATAAAAGTATTCTGAAATATATGCTTCCGTACACTATCTTCGAATTACCACAGTAACCTGCCCCTGCAACTGCTTTTTCGTTACATCACGTAAGCAAAGACCTACATTTTCACCTTCCACTGCTTTTTCTTTTGTTTTTCTAAATGATTCTATTCCAGAGATTCTACTGGTTAAGCTAGTAGTTTCGGTAATTACCTCCGCTGTTTCTCCAACTCTTGCTTCTCCTGATAATACATTTCCTGTTACTACGGTTCCTCTACCTGTAATCTGAAACGAATCTTCCACTTTGAGAACAAAATCCTGACCTCCATATTGATCTGTAATACCTCGGTTGGTGATTCTCTCTACCTTTCTCTGGTCTTCCTGCTCTCTTTTATGTACTTCATCTAAGTCCTGCTTCTTATCTTTCAAATAATCCCATCTTTTTCTCCTTTTTTCTTCTATAAAAGTTTATTTGTCAACAAAACAAAGGCACTACACCTTCCATTGTGTCTGGTGCAATGCCTTTTGTTTATCCATTTTATTTGGTATCTCCATCTACAATTTCACTAATTGCTGCACCTGGTGCAACCATTGGCCAAACTTTCTCATCCGGATCAATTACACACTCAATAAATATCGGTTCTTTTGCCTCTAAAGCCTCTTTAAATACAGGCTCTACCTCCTCTTTCTTTGTAATACGATATGCCTTTGCCCCCATAGCCTCTGCAACCTTCACAAAATCTACTTTATCTTCTAATACGGTCTGTGAGTATCTTTCGCCATAGAACAAAGTCTGCCATTGACGTACCATACCAAGCACATGGTTATTTAATACAACCTGAATGATTGGAATATTGTAACGCGTAGCTGTAGCAATCTCATTCATATTCATACGGAAACAACCGTCTCCCGCAATATTGATTACCTGTTTTTCTGGCACACCAACCTGTGCACCGATTGCCGCACCAAGTCCATATCCCATCGTACCTAATCCACCAGAAGTAAGTAAGTTTCTTGGTTTCTTATACTTGAAGAACTGTGCTGCCCACATTTGATGTTGTCCTACATCTGTAGATATAATGCAATCTCCCTTGGTAAGTTCATTTATTTTTTCTATTACATAAGGACCCGTCAAACCTTCCTGTGGATAGATAAGTGGAAGTTCCTCTTTTCTCTTTAGGGCACCTGCAATCCATTCTGTATGCTTTTGCTGATCCAATCTGTTCAGTAAAATTTCTAATACTGCCTTACAGTCTCCTATAATACTAGCATTGACACGAATATTTTTATTCACCTCTGCCGCATCTACATCAATATGTAAAATCTTTGCTTTGCTGGCAAATTTCTTTGCATTTCCTGTTACACGGTCTGAAAAACGTGCACCTACTGTAATCAACAAATCACAATCTGTTACGCTAAGATTAGCAGCTTTTGTTCCATGCATACCAAGCATACCTAAATAGTAAGGACTTTCCCCATTAAATGCACCTTTTCCCATCAGAGTATCACAAACTGGTGCATCCACTCTTTCGGAAAATGCCTTCAATTCTTTCTCTGCTCCTGAAATAACAGCTCCACCACCTACGAAAATCACCGGTCTTTTTGCTGCTTTTATCATAGATACTGCCTTGTTAATGTCTTCTTCCCGAATGGTATCTGTAATACGAACATTTTCCTTTACAACCATCTGTTTGAAGTCTGTCTTGGCTGCTGTTACATCTTTTGTTACATCTACCAATACTGGTCCAGGTCTTCCTGTTCTGGCAATGGTAAACGCACGACGAATTGTTTCTGCCAATTTCTTTACATCTTTTACAATAAAGCTGTGTTTTGTAATTGGCATCGTGATTCCAGCAATGTCTACTTCCTGAAAACTATCTTTTCCAAGCAGTGGATTTGCCACATTACAAGTAATTGCCACCATTGGAACAGAATCCATCATAGCGGTTGCAATACCTGTAACTAAGTTTGTGGCTCCCGGGCCACTTGTAGCCATACACACCCCAACTTTACCAGTAGCACGAGCATATCCATCTGCCGCATGAGATGCTCCCTGTTCATGGGATGTTAAAATATGATGTATCTCATCCTGATGATGATATAACTCATCATACACATTTAAAATTGCCCCTCCAGGATATCCAAAAACAGTATCTACCCCTTGTTCTTTCAGGCATTCTACAATAATTTGAGAACCATTTAACTGCATACTTTTCTCTCCTGTCTTTATTTTTCCAAAATTGCTCCACGATTTCCAGAAGTAACCATATGTGCATATCTAGCAAGATATCCTGTAACTTCTTTTTCTTTTGGCTGCCATTTTTCTTTTCTCTTTGCCAATTCTTCATCTGAAACTTTAACGTTTAGACTAAGTCCAGGAATATCTATGGAAATAATATCGCCTTCTTCTACCAATGCAATCGGTCCACCAACTGCTGCCTCTGGTGAAACATGTCCGATTGATGCTCCACGAGAAGCACCTGAGAAACGTCCATCTGTAATCAATGCTACCGAAGAACCTAATCCCATTCCTGCAATAGCAGAAGTTGGATTTAACATTTCTCTCATACCAGGTCCACCCTTTGGTCCCTCATAACGAATTACCACAACATCACCAGGCACAATCTTTCCTCCACGAATTGCTGCAATCGCATCTTCCTCACATTCAAATACTCTTGCAGGACCTTCATGTACCATCATTTCATCTACAACAGCGGAACGTTTAACAACACTTCCGTCTGGTGCAAGATTTCCTTTTAATACGGCAAGACCACCTGTTTTACTATATGGATTCTCTACAGGACGAATTACTTCTGGATTACGATTTACGCATCCTTTTATGTTTTCTCCAACTGTTTTACCTGTTACTGTAATGCAGTCCTTATGTAATAAATCAAGCTTATCAAGCTCATTCATAACTGCATACACACCACCAGCCTCATTCAAATCTTCCATGTATGTTGCACCTGCAGGAGCTAAATGACATAAGTTTGGTGTCTTTTCACTAATCTCATTTGCAAAAGAAATATCGAAGTCAAAACCAACCTCATGTGCGATAGCTGGTAAATGGAGCATACTGTTAGTAGAACATCCTAATGCCATATCAACTGTAAGTGCATTCAAAATCGCATCTTTTGTCATAATATCTCTTGGTCGAATGTTCTTTTCGTACATTTCCATTACCTTCATACCTGCATGTTTTGCAAGTTTTAATCTTTCTGAATAAACAGCAGGAATTGTTCCATTTCCAGGAAGTCCCATACCAAGCACTTCTGTCAGACAATTCATACTATTTGCTGTATACATACCAGAACAAGATCCACAAGTTGGACATGCCTTATTTACATACTCCTGCACACCTTCTTCTGAAAGGTTTCCTGCTGCATGTGCTCCAACTGCTTCAAACATACTAGACAAACTTGTCTTATGTCCCTGTACATGTCCAGCAAGCATAGGACCACCACTGACAAAAACAGTAGGTACATTTACACGAGCTGCTGCCATCAAAAGTCCAGGTACGTTCTTATCACAGTTTGGCACCATAACCAAAGCGTCAAATGCATGTGCCAAAGCCATACATTCTGTTGAGTCCGCAATCAAGTCTCTGGTTACTAAGGAATATTTCATACCAGTATGTCCCATAGCAATACCATCACAGACCGCAATTGCAGGGAATACGATTGGTGTACCACCAGCCATGGCAACTCCCATCTTTACCGCTTGTACGATTTTATCAATGTTCATATGTCCAGGTACAATTTCATTGTACGAACTAACAATACCAACCAATGGTTTTTCCAATTCTTCCTCTGTCAATCCCAATGCATTAAACAGGGATCTCTGTGGTGCGGTTGCTATACCTTTCTTTACTGCGTCACTCTTCATATCGATCTTTCCTTTCTATAAAGACAGCAGTGTAAACACCACCACTGTCTATTTTTATAACAGTTTGGTCAAATTTCAAACTGCTGTCGTTTCCTCTTTTTTCTGTAACTTATATTTTTATCTAAACCTTAGATACGCTCACAGATCAAATCTCCCATCTGCTTTGTTCCTACCTGCTGATTGCCTTCAGACATAATATCTACTGTGCGGTATCCGTCTTCAAGCACCTTCTTTACTGCCGCTTCAATAGCATCGGCTGCCTCATCCAAATCAAAAGAATAACGAAGCATCATAGCCGCAGATAAAATAGTAGCAATTGGATTTGCCTTATCCTGTCCTGCAATATCTGGTGCAGAACCATGGCTTGGCTCATATAATCCGAATTTTGTTTCATTTAAACTTGCAGAAGAAAGCATACCGATAGAACCTGTTACCATACTTGCTTCATCCGATAAAATATCACCAAACATATTTTCTGTTAAAATAACATCAAACTGCTTTGGATCTCTTACTAACTGCATTGCACAGTTATCCACCAACATATGCTCATAGCTAACTTCTGGATAATCCTTTGCCACTTCTTCTACTACTTTTCTCCAAAGTCTGGAAGAATCAAGTACGTTTGCCTTGTCTACGCTAGTTACTTTCTTTCTTCTCTTCATGGCAATATCAAAACCACGTTTTGCAATTCTGCGAATCTCGTTTTCATTGTAGGTTAATTCATCATAAGCTTTCAGCACGCCATCTTCTTCTACTGTCTTTCTAGCTCCGAAGTATAAACCACCTGTCAGCTCACGCATAATCATCATGTCAAATCCGCCCTCTGTGATTTCCTCTTTCAATGGACACGCACCTTTTAATTCCTCGTATAAATAGGCTGGTCTTAAATTTGCAAAAAGATTTAAAGACTTACGCAGACGAAGGAGTCCTGCCTCTGGTCTCTTGGAAGGCTCTAATTTGTACCATGGTGATGTACTTGTATTTCCACCAATTGCACCTAAAAGCACTGCATCACTTGCCTTGCATACTGCAATTGCATCGTCTGTTAATGGTTCTCCAGTTGCATCAATGGAGCAGCCTCCCATCAATACATCTTCATAATCTAAAGAAAAACCAAATTTTTCTCCTGCCTTATTCAGTACCTTTTGTGCTTCTGTTACAATTTCTGGTCCGATTCCGTCACCCTTGATTACTGCTACCTTAAAATTCATCTTCCTGTCTCCTTTTCTACCGCTTCACTGTTCCAAAACGTTTCTATCCATTTGTAAAAGAAAAATCTTTGCTATTTTGACAAAAACGCCCTAAGCAATATGCTTAGGGCGAATACACAGACACATGTTCTGCTCCTTTTACCGCTATTCAAACCCGCATCCTCGCTCGTTTGAACACCTATCCTAAAACGTAGGGATTCCGTGTGCGTATTTATTTTCCAATCCATTTCGGAATTGTTATCTGAATACATTTCAGTATACTCTATTTTTCCACCTATTGTCAATAGTCGCACCGTTTATCCAAAGCAAAAGTAACCATCCACGTTGCTGTTCGCTGACCTGTGAACGAGTAACCGATTCACTCGCCCAAATAAACAATTAAAGTAAAGAACGTATCCACACTAATATCAGCAAATGCACCGGGTAAAAGACATAAAACACATATTTATTTCCTTTTCCCCGTTTTCCATTGTAAAAATGAATTGGGATAAACGCAAACATGGCAGCAGCCTCCTGTACTCCCATTCCTATCACTTCCCAGATCGCTCCGACTATATTTCTTCTCAATTCCTCAAAACGAAATACCCAGAAAAGTACAATTAACAATACGCCTCCTGCGCCATAATCCGTTCTTAATATCTGTGCAAGCACTGCAAGCACCGCAACCATTCCCCATGCTTTTATTGAATGTTCCTTCCAATAGTCCAATGCACAGATTGCTAATAATCCAATGAAAAGGGTAAAAAATACATTCTGTCCATCTATAGAGAAAGGGGTTTTATAGCATGCTAAATCAAATGGCACTTCGGAAATCAAAGAAAATAAAAATAATCGCAATGCATACTTTTTTCGATTCCTTGTATAAATTGCTCCTTGTACCAAAAGAAAACAAAAAATCGGGAATGCCAGCCGTCCAATTTCCCGCAAAATGCTATCCGCAAATAAAATCTGTTCTTTTGACCAAGGTAACCGTTCTAAAAAAGTCCCCTTTTCCTCGTAATTTGTCTCAATCAGAACAAATCCTATATGGTCTATTACCATTGATACAATTGCAATCCATTTTAAAATATTCCCCGTAAGTCCACCAGATTTTTCTTCTGCCTGCTGCATTATAAATCGCCCTTTCCAAGTTCTACTGCATCCAGTGACAACTTTAATACACTTTCTATTTCTTGTTCAGACAGTTTTGTATAATCTGCTAATTCCTTTGCTGTGGCTACTCTGCCTAATTCTTCTGCCAAATATTTTGCAGCTTCACTAATAAGTCCTGTTTTTGCAATCACGGAAGCCTCTCTGTCATTTTCCCCTATATTTTCATCTACTACCTCTACCATTACCTGACGTATCGTTTCGATGATAAATTCCTCTGCATCTTCAATCTTTGCAATTTCATGTACTTTTTCAAGTGCCTGCAAAAGCCCAATATTGCCCTCCTGTATCAAATCCTCTAATGGCATTCCCTTATCTTTATATCGTTCTGCCATTTCTACCACAACAGGAAGATAGCCTTCCATCAACTGTACTTTTGCTTCCTGTTCTCCATTTCTTACATCTAAAAACAGTCTGGCTTTTTCCTGCTCTGTAAGATGCTCCAAGTTTTCAAGTTCTTCTAAATATAAGCGGTGAGATACGGATTGTGCCACTTCTTTTTCTGTCTTTTCTGTTTCTTCTACTTTCTCCTCTACTTTTTGATGCACAAAACCCGGTACTGTAATTCCATTGTCTCCAAGATACTGGTACACTGCAAGAAATTGTTCCTCTGTCACATCCATTTCTTTAAAATATTCAGCAATTTCCTCTTTTGTTATCTGTTTCTCCTGTATACTTGCAACTTCTGTTATCTCTTTTAGTAATTCCATAAATTTACTTTGATTCAGCATTCTTTCACACCTTTCTATTTTATGCCAATGGTAACTATTAGCACAACTTCATTATCGAGGTTCTATCTGATTATATAATTGCAATGTAAAAACCGCAAGTACAAATACTAGAACTCTTTTATAAAAACAGAAGACTGAAGTAATGCTATTCACAATCCGCTTGGATGCTTGCTTATATAAAAATTCAAGAGCACCCACTGCCTAAAGACAATAAACACTCTTGAACTTTTATATAATGTAAGGTCTCTTTCATCCTTAATATGCACGATATCTTTTTAACTTATCGACTATTACTTTTCCCCTTGGCAAGCAATTCTTCCCTTGTAAATACGACATGTACCTTATCTGCAATCGCAACTGTACATATTACATATACATAGGTATCCCCTCTGAACAATTACCATTTAATTATTACTTAGTTTACAATTTTCTAGTTTAATTTACAAGTACATATAAAAACAATCTTAAAACACTCGCTTCATTCTTTTTTGTTTTTACGTTCCTTTTGGTATTTAATAAAAAAGACTATTGCCAAGACTACCAAAGCTGCCACACAACATATTGTTAATACATCTGAATATACTGATATTCCAAGTACTTTAGCTACAATGAAAACCACTGCCAGAAATAAGAAACACAATGCTTTAAACAAATTATTACTCATATTATTTTTTCCTCCTATTCTAATATGACCAATTACCACTATAACCTTTTACACCTGAAACACTACTCCCGTTCCAACCTTCTACGCTGACCATCTCCATCCCTTCACAGTAATAAATGGTAATCAATACACCCTTTTGGGCAGTACCCTTCCCGGTTTTACTATTATAAGAATAACCGCTAGCATCCTTCACCTGCTCCTTAGTTATATCTTTGAAATTAATTCCTTTAAAGACCTGCACGCCAGAAACTGCGGTAAACAAACCTCCAATAAACTTGCTTCCTGTATATGTTGTAAGGATTGTACTTCCAGCGAACCAAGTCGCATTCAACAATGTTGTCTGATTGTCCAGAACTTTATTTTCATCTACATATTCAAGAGCTTGTGCAACCTGCGATTTCGAGAAATATAGTTTTTTTATGTAAATTATTGAACCACCCGGCACACCACTATCACTTTTCGCAATCCATTTGATTCCTTTATTACTAACGGTTTTCTTATCCAAATGTTGCTTAATAGTACATGATGTTTTCGCCTTCTTTGCGGAGACAATCTTCACATAATAATGTCTTCTATTGGACAAGTTGCATGTCAAACTGATACTTTTTTTTCGGGAATATTTTTTATAAGGTTTATTCAGCTTGTACTTTATCCAAGAAGTATATATATAAAACGTACTCGACTTGGATGATTTCGCAGAAATATCCGTCACTCCACTGCACTTCTGGTCATATACTTTTTTAACAGTTGTCGCTGCTGATGCCTCAATTGTCGAGAATGAGCCTACAAACAATAACATAATAAGCAACATTAAAATATTTCTTTTTAATTTTCTCATATTTTTCTCCTTTTTGTTGAACGATATACCATTTTGAGTAGGTTGTTCATGTATTTTACCTTGTGTTTCAAAACATAGAATGTACAATATAATGTGTTTCAAACCAGCATTCATATCTATTCTATCATCTCAAACCAATATGTCAACATTAAATCTTCATCACATTTTTATGAATTTCATCAACTAAGCCTATTCTATTCTCCACTCTCATAATCATAATACATTCATCTATCTGAATATAGATAAATCCTCTTAGTCAAGGATATTGGCATCCCGCTTTGCTACTTGCTTATATAAAACAAGAAAGGGTTGCCTACCCATCAAGATAAGCAACCCTTCCACTATTTATTTGCTATTTTTTTATAAATAATACCAAGCTCAAACAATCCCACCGATTATTTTAACCTTCAATGGTAATATATTTGCTTTCCTCTGGAAGCTTTTTAGCTTCTTTTTTAGGAATTGTCAATTTCAAAATACCATGCTTAAATGCACCCTTAATTTCGTCTTTTTCAACACCTTCACCTATATAGAAGGAACGTTCACAAGCACCTGCATAACGTTCTTTACGAATATACTTTCCAGTCTTTTTCTCTTGTTCGTCTTTATCCAAACCTTTTGCTGCACTAATGGTCAAATAGCCATCTTCCAAGGAAACTTTAATCTCATCCTTTTTAAAGCCTGGTAAATCCATTTCCAATTCATATGCATTCTCTTCTTCTTTGATATCTGTTTTCATCATATTTTTTGCATGGTGACCATACAATTTTTTCTCCATTTTCTTCATGCTCTTGTCATCATAGAAAGGAAAATCCTCCATAAAGTCATCAAATAAATTTTCTCCAAAAATACTAGGCATCATCATAAGTCATATCCCCTTTCAATTTTAATAACAATAAAACGATGCTATTAAATAAATCACTTTTTCTAAAAATCCTTGTGATTTTCATAATTATAACTATCCTTTGCACGATCGGAGAAGTCCGAGGTGTTGTTCGATGAACAATCAGAATTCAGATTAAGGTATCAGCGCTTTCTCTTTTTTTCCTCTTTCTTTGTTCTATATGTACTATAGCACTTAGTTTAGCACTCGTCAAGTAGGAGTGCTGATTTTTTTAAAATTAATCTAAATATCCAAGTTTAAACTGTTACAAATTAATCTTTTAATTTAATTTTCCTTTCATTTATGCTATACTAGAAATACATTATTGGGGTTGGTATAGGCTTTTCTGAATCTAGAGAAAAACAGCCATAAATAGTAATGTTGAAATATAACAGAAGGAGAGGATATATTATGGAGAATAAGAGAATTGTTGTTGCATTAGGTCATGCAGCATTGGGTACTACCTATAATGAACAAAAAAAAGCAGTTGTCAACGCAGCAAAGGCAATCGCTGATTTAGTGGAGGAAAAATATCAGGTTGTTATTACACACAGTAATGCACCACAGGTAGGTATGATCCATACAGCCATGACAGAGTTTAGCCGTTTGGACAATGAATATACAGTTGCGCCTTTATCTGTTTGTAGCGCTATGAGTCAGGGATACATTGGATACGATTTACAAAATGCCATTCGTACTGAGCTTTTAAATCGTGGTATTTTCAAAACTGTATCTACTTTAATTACACAGGTACGTGTAGATCCTTTTGATCCTGCATTTACTACTCCTACCAAGATCATCGGTAGACTTATGACCGCGGAAGAAGCACAGGCAGAAGAAAAAAAAGGAAATCACACGGTACAGGTAGAGGGTGGATATCGTCGTATTATTGCAGCTCCAAAGCCAATTGAAATTTATGAAATTGATGCAATCAAAGCTTTACTTGATGCAAATCAAGTTGTAATTGCCTGCGGTGGTGGCGGTATTCCTGTACTACAACAGGATACTGTTTTAAAAGGTGCCAGTGCCGTTATTGAAAAAGATACCATTGCAGCTCGCTTAGCTGATCAGGTGGATGCCGATGCACTGATGTTCTTAACTGGTGTAGAAAAAGCCTGCTTAAATTTCGGAAAAGAAAACGAAGAAGCATTAGATGAGGTTTCTGTAAAAGCAATACAACAATATGCACAGGAAGGGCATTTTGAAGAACATTCTATGTTACCTAAAATTACTGCTTCTGCAGAATTTGTTTCTGCAAAAGATTATAGAAAGGCAATTATTACAAACTGGGAACATGCCAAAACTGCTATCAAAGGAAAAACAGGTACTACAATTAAAATGAAATAAACGAAAAAAAATAAGCGGTTCTAAATCAGAACCGCTTATTTTAATTTCCTTTTTTCTGTTCAATCACCGAAATCATATCCGCATACTGCTCTAATTCCGGTGGCATATTCAGACCAGTCATAACAAGTTTGAAATAATCTTCTTTCATATTAATTAGGTCTATAATATCCTGAATTGTTATAATGTTTAAATCTACCAATCCCAGTACCTCATCTAATACAAGCATATCACATTCGCCCGCATTGAGTACTTTTTTAGCAAAGTTAAATCCATTGATAATATTTTTTTTCTCCTCTGCCTGCTCTTCCGGAAGCAGATTCCCATAAAATTCATCTGACTTTTCGAAACGAAATAATTTGATATCCGGTTCTAATTTCTTTAAATATGAAAACTCCTGATAATCTTTTCCTTTCAGAAACTGGATTATAATGGTGCGAAGTCCTTTACTAGCTGCACGAATGCTTTGTCCCATAGCAGCTGTAGTCTTTCCTTTTCCATTTCCATAATAAATCTGTACAATCCGTTTTTCCGTCGTTTCCGAATTCATAATCTATTTTCCTCCTATATGCATAAAACTGTACAATGCAGACACCTTCATCCACATTGCTATCTGTTTGGAACCCACACTCTTATCTGACATAGAGTAAATGTTTATTAATGTCCAATATACAATTTACTCTTTTTGTGTGGTTTCAACCTATTTCACCATATATGCTAACAAAAGACTATAAGATTATATCACAAGTATAAGAAAAAAGCTATGTGTAAAGTTCACAACGAAACCAGTTATTTTTCCATAAAATCAGTCAATTTATACGATTTAATCACATGGAAATAGTTCATTTTCCTGCTCTTTTTCAACTTCTTCTTCAAGACATTCTAATTTACTAACAGAAACTTCATATGCTACTCGACGTTCCACTTCATTTTCAGAAATCTTTTTTTGATATTCTCTACTTTGAATACGTCCCCATAACTGAATATGCTCACCCACTTGAAATTTTTCGGCAAAGCGAGCATTTCTTCCCCAGCAAATACATGGAATATAATCTGATTTTCCATATGGACGATTTACCGCAACTAATAAATCTGCAATCTCTCTTCCCAAAGGAGTCTTACGGTATACCGGCTTCTTGCAAATATAACCGTCTAAATAAATGTGATTTGGTTTTACTTCTGAATCTTCTTCCTCACAAATATTTACTTCTCTTGCAAATACGGAGAGTACTAAACGATTTCTATTTGCTTCGTGACGATTATAAGAACGGAATTGTCCAAGTACTTCTATATATTTTCCCTGATAATCCGCTTTTACATCCATTAAACGTTCTGAAATCATAAGTGGAATTACATCATAAGAATCACTTAATCTCCCAACACGAATATGAAGGCAATAAAAACCTTCCCCAAATACTTCGTGGCTAAACGTAAACGCACTTACTACCTCTCCTGCCACACTCACCTGATTGTTGTCAAAAATTTTATCTGTCATAGCTACTACGACTCCTCCCTTTTCTCGGTCTTTTCTTTGAGACCAGTGTTTTATTTCTTTTTCATTAGTTAATATATGCAGAGTTTTTCTATTTTAGAACTACTTTTTTGTAAAGTTCACAAAAAAAATGTTTTTACCTTGTATAATTCACCAAGTGTGATACAATGGAACTGTTGCACTTCTATATATATATATTAGCAGTATAATAGGATGCTTTGCAATAAATTTTTGTAAATATTTGTAAGGCATTGTGATAGCAACACTATTTTCCATAAGCAGGAAATCATTTTTATGTAGTGTTATCACAAAATAAAATACAAGAAAGAGGTTAAATCATGAAGAGAGACGATATCAGAAATATTGCGATTATTGCCCATGTTGACCACGGCAAAACAACACTTGTAGATGAATTATTAAAGCAAAGTGGTGTTTTTCGTTCTAATCAGGAAGTTCAGGAACGTGTAATGGATTCCAATGACTTAGAGCGTGAGCGTGGTATTACAATCCTATCTAAAAACACAGCAGTAGAATACAATGGTGTAAAAATCAACATTATTGATACACCAGGACATGCCGACTTTGGTGGCGAAGTAGAACGTGTTCTTAAAATGGTAAACGGTGTTGTTCTTGTCGTTGATGCATTTGAAGGTCCTATGCCTCAGACAAAGTTTGTTTTAAAAAAGGCATTAGAATTGGAACTTCCTGTTATCGTCTGCTTAAACAAGATTGACCGTCCGGAAGCTCGTCCTGCGGAAGTAATCGATGAAGTATTAGAATTATTTATCGATTTGGATGCGAACGAGGAACAATTAGACTGCCCATTTATCTATGCATCTGCTAAATCTGGTTACGCTATGTTAAATGAAGATGACACGCCAGTAGATATGAAACCATTATTTGAAACTATTTTGGATTATATCCCTGCACCAGAAGGTGACCCAGATGCTAATTTACAGGTTCTTATCAGTACCATTGATTACAATGAATATGTAGGACGTATCGGTGTTGGTAAAATTGACAACGGAACAATAAAGGTAAATCAAGATGCTGTAATCGTAAATGTGCATGAACCAGATAAGCAGAAAAAGGTTAAGATTACAAAGCTTTATGAATTTGAAGGATTGGAAAAGGTAGAAGTAAACGAAGCCCGTCCTGGTGCTATTGTTGCCATCGCTGGTATTGCAGACTTAAGTATCGGAGATACCATCTGCTCTCCTACTGATCCTGTCGCAATTCCTTTCCAGAAGATTTCTGAGCCAACCATTGCAATGCACTTTATGGTAAACGACAGCCCTCTTGCCGGACAGGAAGGTAAATTTGTTACTTCAAGACATTTGCGTGATCGTTTGATGCGCGAATTAAATACCGATGTCAGTCTTCGTGTTGAGGATACAGACACTACAGAATCTTTCAAAGTTTCTGGACGTGGTGAACTTCATTTATCCGTTTTAATTGAAAACATGAGACGTGAAGGATATGAATTCGCTGTTAGTAAAGCAGAAGTTCTTTACAAAAAAGATGAAAATGGTAAATTATTAGAACCAATGGAACGTGCTATCATTGATGTTCCAGAAGAATTTTCTGGTAGTGTTATTGAAAAGCTAAGTCAGCGTAAAGGTGAACTTCAAAACATGACAGCTGCCAGCGGTGGATATCAAAGACTTGAGTTCATCATTCCATCCAGAGGTTTGATTGGTTACCGTGGTGATTTCATGACAGATACAAAGGGAAATGGTATTTTAAATACTTTATTTGAGTGCTATGGTCCATATAAGGGCGATATTTCTTACCGTGACCGTGGTTCCCTTATTGCATTTGAAGCTGGTGAATCGATTACTTACGGACTTTTCAATGCACAGGATCGTGGTACTTTATTTATCGGACCTGGTGAAAAGGTTTATGCCGGAATGGTTATTGGACAAAATGGTAAAACAGATGATATCGAGTTAAATGTATGTAAGACAAAACATCTTACGAATACTCGTTCTTCCAGTGCCGATGAAGCACTTCGTCTTGTTCCACCTAAAATTATGAGTTTGGAAGAAGCATTGGATTTCATTGACACAGACGAGTTATTGGAAATTACACCAGAGCATTTGCGTATCCGCAAAAAAATCTTAGATCCTACAATGCGTATGCGTGCTAAGAGAAACGGAAAGTAAACCAAATACGATTACTTTTCTTTATTATAGAAGGAACAGCTTTTCTATTTTCAGAAAGGCTGTTCCTTTTTATATAACCTAACGAAGAACTATTTTTTCTATATCCACATAGCATTTTTCTATTTATATGGACAATCCGCTTCGCTACTTGCTCATATAAATGCGGCACTGCGTGCCTTACAAGGTACGTGGCTTGAACCCCTCACCTCGCGCAAGAAAACCCACCGCCTAAAGGCAGTGGGTTTTCTTACTCTTTTATAAAAAATCCCTAAGATAGATATAAAACATCCTAGGGATTCTTTTTATATATATTAGTTATTTTTTTGTTTTTCTCTTGAACGTTTTGCTTGTTCATTCAACTCCTGGTTCAGTTTTCTACGCATACGCTTTTTCTTTTGTTTTTTCTGCTGTAATTTTTCATTATAAATATTTGCAACATCCATGACATCTCCATGTGCAATTACTGTACCATGTTCCAGCATAATCGCTTTATCACAAATACGTTTTACCTGCTCTAAGGAATGCGAAACAAATAGCACGGTTACTCCCTGGTCAAACATAGACTGTATCTTTGCTTCACTCTTTTTTCGAAATTGTGCATCACCAACAGATAATACCTCATCTAAAATGAGAATATCTGGCTTTACAAGCGTTGCAATAGAAAATCCAAGTCTAGCACGCATACCAGAGGAATAATTCTTTACTGGTACTTCAATAAATTCACCCAATTCAGAAAACTCCACAATTTCATCAAATTTTGATGTAATAAACTCCTTGCTGTATCCCAATAGGGAACCATACAAATATATATTTTCTGCACCTGTATATTGTTTATCAAATCCCGCTCCTAATTCCAACAACGGAACAATCTTCCCCTTTGTCTTAACACTTCCCTCTGTTGGCTTTAAAACTCCAGCAATTACCTTTAATAAAGTACTCTTTCCTGCCCCATTTAGTCCCACAATTCCTAAATGTTCTCCTCTTTTCACGTCAAAAGTAACATCCTTTAAAGCCCAAAACTCCTGATATGTAAGTTCTTTTTTTATAAATTTAATAAAATATTCTTTTAAATTATCTACTTTTTCTTTGGATAAATTAAATTTCATTCCCACATGGTCAACTGCTAATGCTATATCTTGTTTTTCCATAATTTCCTCCGTTATTTTACATTTTCCTTTCAATAAAAGTTTACTTGTAAAACCTCTATTTTCTTATTCATCTGTAACTATATAAGTACCTGTATAACAAAACATTTAACTACATAATTCCAATATAGCATATCAAATCGTTTCATTATACAGTGTCCAAAATAGTTACACCTTTCTTATAGATTCAAAATAAATTCATCCTGTTTCTTAAAAAATACATAGATTCCAATTACTGTTAAAACAACTGCAACGATACAAGAGTAAAACAAAGCACGATAATCCATTGCAACCCCCAGATAAACACAACAACGGAAATTTTTTATAACTGCATAAACAGGATTCCAATCCATAATGGTTTGTAACATACTCGTTGTCCTTTTTGCCTGCCCCATATCTTCAATCTTATAAAAAATACCGGAACAATACATGATCAAAGTGGTAATAACGCCCCATAAATATTCCAAATCTCGAAAAAATACTTCTGCTGTTGCTAAAATCATACCGGTTCCCAATGTTATAAAAAACATAACCGTTAACGGAACAACTGCCAAAAATACATGCCAATTGATATTAATTGGCATAATAATAGAGGCACCAACTAATACAATCAAAGATATTAAAAATATAACGAAATTAGATAAAATTGTTGCTAAAGGATACATATATTTAGGTACATATACCTTTCTCATCATGCTTGAATTTGTTCGGATTGATCTGGCAGCCGCCTTTGTTCCTCCACTAAAAAATGAAAATAACAATCGTCCAGATAAAATATAAACTGGAAATGTAGGATCTGATTTCCCTCTAAATCCACCAAATACAATGGTTAATACAATGGTAGTTAAAATAGGTTCAAGCAGTGTCCAAAAAATTCCTAATTTGGAACGTCTATACTTTAGCTTCACATCTTTCTTTACCAATTCAGTTAACAAAAAACGGTATTTTTTAAAATTTTGAATATACGTTTTCACTTTACAAATGTCCTTTCTATTCTCTTTATCCTTATCTTCAAATTACTTTGGCACACTTTAAAAAAATTGTCAAGCATTATCTTCCTTTAAAGTATCATTCTCATCTTTCGGTTCTTCTGTTTCTTCCGGCTCTTTCGTAGGTTCCTTTGTTTCCTCTGGTTCCTTTGTTTTGGCAATTTCATCTGGCTTTGACTTTTCCTTAATCTTTACTTTTACAGAAACCTGTGCTTCTATCAATATATCTTTGTTTAACGTAAACTGAACAACTAATGTATGTTCACCTACTCCTAAGTCTGTACAATCAATATAAGCAGAAAAATCACTACTTGTAATTGGTTGTGCTTTATTGGCATCCGACCAGATTGCTTTCACTTTGATATATTCTGTATTCTGGAAACTTAATTCATAATCTTTTCCTAAGTTTCTAATATCTATCGCACTAACAGGTAAGGATACGGTTTGTAAATCTTGTCGTGATATCGTTATCAATACATTGATCATAGAAACCTCTTCCACAACCTGAATACCGTCTGGCAGATAATCACTTAAAGACAGTTCTGTCTGAATATTCTTATCCGCACCATCTATATTGTATTCGATCGGAAGCGTTTTATAAGAACTGAGTTTCTCGTCATCCGAATCGGTAACCATTACTTCCACTTCTTTTGGTTCATATTCTACCGAAATTACATTATAACCCGCTTTTGGTTTTCCTACGGTTGTAATCTCGATTGGTATTTTCTTTGTTTCGTGAATCGTAACCGATACTTTTACTTTTTCACTACTAAAAGTCAGATTTTCTGTATCCATCAACTTACCATTGGCATCATAAGCCTTTGGTTCTAAATATTTCACAAAATTGTCTGTAGCATTTGAAACGTCTGTTTCCACACGAACTTCTGATATACGTTCCACTTGAGACTTAGCACCAGAAACTTTTATCAGATTTGGTCGCACCTTCACCTCTCCCAATGCATATCCATCCGATAATGTTCCTACCGTCTTTATATCTACCTTAAATTGCTCTGTCTTTTCATCCTCCACTGATATAGTAAGCATATTTATATCAGAAGACAAACTTACATTTTCATATTTCGGACAAGATAATTTAATATAGGTTGCATTCGTTATGGATAAATCCGACAAATCTGCTACGGCAACAATATCTGATGCATTTATTTTTCTTAATACACTCTGTTTTCCTGAAACAGTAACATTGATAATTCCGCCTGTCTTTACTTCATAGACCTTGTCTAAGGATAGAATTGCATCCTCATTTTGCAATTCCACTTCAATATTCTTAAATGTTTTCTTTGATACCGGATCATCTACATTATTAACAATCACCCATACGATAGCTGCTAATACAATAGCAAGTATCTTTAAAGACAGGTTATTCATACACTTTTCTTTCAAGGCACACACCTCTACTTTTCTATATTCTTCTTATTTTTAAAGTTCAGCAGGCGAAGTTTTCTCTTTTTCTCCACCTTATGTCCAGTAAGATTTTCCAACTTACTCTTTAAATATTCTCCATCTACATTCCGAATAAGCTCGCCACCTAATGCAATGGATACCTTTCCAGTTTCTTCTGAAACGATAATGGTAAGACTATCGGATACCTCACTAACTCCCACTCCCGCACGATGCCTCGTTCCTAAATCCTTGCTCAATTCCATGTTATCGGATAAGGGAAGATAACAAGTAGCCGCTGTAATACGATCTTCAATAATAATGATGGCACCATCATGTAATGGCGTGTTATGCTCAAAAATATTGATCAGTAGTTGGCTACTCACTGCTGCGTCCAAAACAATACCCGTACGTTCGTATTCTAACAATCCCTCTTCATTTCCAATAACCATCAAAGCTCCTGTTTTTGTCTTTGCCAGTTCATAGGTTGCACGTACAATCTCACTAATTGTTTTTTTGGATAATTTCTCGTTTTTCCCTTTTGAATCATCCAATGTAAAAAGAGACTTAAATAATTTATTTCTACCCAGTTGCTCTAATGCCTTTCGTAATTCAGGCTGAAAAATAATTACGAGTGCAGTAATTCCTACACCAAGACACTTTTCAAATATCCAAAGGATTACATTCATATGGAATAAAACTGCAACAAGGCTGATTGCCAACAACACAATCAAACCTTTTAGTAAACTCCATGCTCTGGTCTTTTTAATCCAAATAATAATCTGATAGATTGCAAAGGCAATAATTACAATTTCAACCAGATCAATGATGGATACTTCCGGTAATTGTAACCATTGGCCATACGTTTTAACAAAATTTATAATCGTATCCATATTGCCTCCTTTCTTCTCCATTCCATACTCCGTGTTTATAAACTTTTAATTATTTTTTACTTTTCAACTTTGGAACCGCTTTTACATAATAATAATACTCCTCATCTTCAAACTGCAATTCCTGCGTACTTCCATAATCCAATATCATATGGGAAAAATGTATCACATAACTTAAGATACCAGACAAAATGTTTCCTACCAGTATCCAACCAATTGAAAAACTACTCCGAAACACTGTATTGCCCACTATTCCCAAAATACAACTAAACAATACTGCAACGCCAATACTGATTTCAAAAGAATATGCAATTTTTATTTTGCTCACAAAAAACACAATAAAAAAAGCAACACTCAATGTCAAAAGTATTATATACATATTTTTGTTTTTAACAATTTCATCCAAAAAATGTCTGACAAGTTCCATAATATTTATTTTAGCTTCTATCATTTTTTCACATTTTAAAATGCTATATAACATGTAATAAACAAGTACACCTGCAATAATAGCCAATACAGCGGATGGTGCAAAAAATAATCCTGCAACAATAGCCGGCAATGCAGGAACTTTGCAAATCAATGCCAATGGCACCAACACTGTCAATAGAATAAACTTATCACAATATTGCAACAAAACAAAATAGAACAATAAACTTAGGAATAATACCGAAGCCGCCAAAATCGGTGATAAAAAGTAAAGTTTTCCCGCCAAAATCATTAGGAGTGCAAACACAAGCACCCCATCTGGCACCGCAGCGCCAAGAACGGCCATAACAAAAAGAAATAAACCTCCGGACAAATGCTTTTCATACGAAAAATTTTTATCTAACAAGAAAAGCAACGCAAACGCCATGATAAAGCGAAGTATATATTTTACATATTTTTCATATCTAATATAATAATCATAAATCTTTTCCCGCAGAAGCACAATCTGCCTTACATATTGTTTCTTATTCATCCTTATATCCACGGCTATCTAAAGATAACGCTTCCTTTCCTCTTTGCATGTGATAATACTTACGAAGTTCATGAAGTATATGATCATATTTTTTTACTTTTCTCCTGGCTTTTGTATACTTTCTCGAATAGAAAAAAACACCTAGTATTCTAGAAATCAAAATAAGTATTATATAAAGAATAAGCACCTTTTTTCCTATAGAAAGATAATCAATAGAAGTAAAATGATTTAAAAAATATTGGCTGTGATAAAATACATATATTCCTAAAATCATCAATATCCCAATGGTTATAGAAACAATCATTTTTAACAATTGAAATCGAATATAATCAAATTTATTATATTTTACGATTTGTAGAGAAGCACGTTCATCTATTTTTTTCTCAAACATGCCTAATTTTGTCATAAGCTGCACTTTTTTCGGTTCTATCATGCTGCCTCCTATTTTTCCTTTTCCTCTAAGCAAATATGCAAAAATGATTTTCTTTTTTGCATACAATAGTTATGATGAACAATACCCTTATTATAGCATAAATATTCTTCAATTACTATGAACAACTTTATTTTTCACAAAAAATGAGGTAGAATGATTATTGTTCAGAGGTTCCGTCTGTTTAAGCATAGCCGGTAAGGTTATCATTCACAAAATGCCCCTGTTATTCCTATTGGGCATTTTGTAAGTTGTACCTTCTGAACAGGGACATATTAGAATTACGTATTTTAGAAAAATGAAAAGAAAGGATTTCAACGCATAGATATGCGGGTATTTTAAAATGAATCAAAAAGCATTAAAAACTTTAGAATATGATAAAATCATTGCACAATTAACAAACTGTGCCACTTCGCAACTCGGGAAAAATCGTTGTCAGGCACTGAAACCTTCTACTGATTTGGAAACCATTCAAAGAATGCAAAAAAACACTAGTGATGCACTTTCTTATCTTTTAAAAAAAGGGAGCGTCTCTTTTTCTGGTGTAACTGACATTACGCCATCCTTGAAACGTTTAGAGGTTGGTGGTTCCCTTAGCATAATAGAATTACTTCGTATTGGTAGCCTTTTAACCGTAGCCAAAAATGTCAAAGCATATGGCAGAACCGAAGAGGAAACGGATTCCTCAAACAGCCTTACTTCGCAATTTTCCTATCTGGAACCTTTGACAAATTTAAATACAGAAATCAACCGTTGTATACTTTCTGAAGAAGAAGTAAGCGATAATGCAAGTGCTGGCCTAAGAGAAATCCGTCGTCAAATAAAAATTACAAACCAAAGAATCCATGAGCAATTAAATCAAATATTAAATAGCTCACGTTCCATGCTACAAGATGGACTGATTACAATGCGAAACGGTCGTTACTGCCTTCCTGTAAAATCAGAATATAAAAGTTCTTTTCCGGGAATGGTGCATGATCAGTCTTCCACCGGTTCCACTCTTTTTATCGAGCCATCGTCCGTTGTCAAGCTGAACAATACGCTTCGTGAATTAGCGGTTCAGGAACAAACAGAAATTGATAAAGTCTTAGCTGCACTAAGCAATGAGGCTGCTTTGGAAATTGACGCATTAAAAACAAACCTTTCCGTTTTAACAGAATTAGATTTTATTTTTGCCAAAGCCTCTCTTTCCAAAAAACTTCGTGCAAGTGAACCGGTTTTCAATACAAATGGATATATCCAGATTAAACAAGGAAAACATCCTTTGATCGATGCAAAAAAAGTCGTACCAATTGATGTAGAATTAGGAAAATCTTTTGATCTGCTTGTTATTACAGGCCCAAATACCGGTGGAAAAACTGTAACCTTAAAAACAATTGGTCTGTTTACTTTAATGGGACAAGCTGGTCTGCACATTCCCGCCTTTGATCAGTCAAAGCTTGCTGTATTTTCAGATGTATTTGCCGATATTGGAGACGAACAAAGCATTGAGCAAAGTCTTAGTACCTTCTCCTCTCATATGACAAATACTGTTTCCATTTTAGAAAAAGCTACACCAACTACACTCTGTCTATTCGATGAACTTGGTGCTGGAACAGACCCAATCGAAGGTGCAGCATTAGCTATGTCCATATTGTCACATTTACACAAGCAGGGCATTCGTACGGTAGCAACTACACATTATAGTGAACTGAAAGTTTTCGCCTTATCTACTGAAGGGGTAGAAAATGGAAGCTGCGAATTTGATGTAGAAACTCTTCGCCCTACTTATCGTTTACTAATCGGTATACCAGGAAAAAGTAATGCCTTTGCTATATCCGGTAAACTTGGATTACCTTCCTACATTATCGATCAGGCAAAAGAATATATCGACAGCGAAAATCAAAATTTTGAAGACGTTATTAGTGATTTGGAAAAGAGCCGTTTAACAATTGAAAAAGAGCAGGAAGAAATCAAAAATTACAAGGCTGAAATTGAAAATCTAAAGAAAAAACTGACCGAAAAAAATGAGCGCATTGATCAGGCAAAAGAAAAAATCTTACGTCGTGCACAGGAAGAGGCCAATACATTATTACAGGAAGCAAAAGATTACGCAGACGAAACGATTAAAAAATATAATAAATGGTCCAAAGATAGTGGTTTAAACAAAGCAATGGAACAGGAACGTAGCCAGTTGCGCAAAAAACTTTCTGCATCGGAAGAAAAATTGGCATTAAAACAAAAGAAAAAGCAGAAAAAACAATTAAAACCAAAGGATCTAAAACTTGGTGATTCTGTTATGGTTCTCAGCCTGAATTTAAAAGGTACTGTAAGCAGTCTTCCAAATAATAAAGGCGACTTATTTGTACAGATGGGAATTTTACGGTCTCAGGTAAACATTTCTGACCTGGAGTTACTGGATGAAGAAGTAATTACTGCACCAGGTTTAAAACGGACTGGAAGCGGAAAGATAAAAATGAGTAAAACCGCTAATATTAGCACAGAATTAAATTTAATTGGACAGACTACAGCCGAAGCAATTCCTAAATTAGATAAATACCTGGATGACGCCTATTTGGCACATCTTCCACAGGTTACAATCATACATGGTCGTGGTACCGGAGCATTAAAAAACGCAGTACATGCACATTTAAAAAAATGTAAATACGTAAAGTCTTATCGACTTGGCGACTTTGGAGAAGGCGGTATCGGTGTTACAATCGTTACATTTTAATAAAAGGGGGAGTATACAAGCATGGCAGAAAAACAAAAAATATTAATTGTTGATGATGATACCAACATTGCCGAATTGATTTCTTTATATCTTACGAAAGAATGTTTTTCGACAAAAATTGTTAATGATGGAGAAGAAGCATTAGAAGAATTTACATCCTATAAACCAGATTTAATTTTATTAGATCTCATGTTACCTGGGATTGACGGTTATGGTGTTTGCAGAGAAATCCGAAAAACATCTGCGGTTCCTATCATTATGCTCTCTGCAAAAGGTGAAATTTTTGATAAAGTTTTAGGTTTAGAACTTGGCGCAGATGATTATATGATTAAACCCTTTGATTCCAAGGAATTAGTTGCACGAGTAAAGGCAGTGTTACGCCGTTTTGTAAATGGTGGAACCGCTCAACCAGATGCACCTATTGCATCCACTACAGAACAAGACAAGTCCGTTAGTTATCCTGATTTAACTGTAAATCTAACAAACTTTTCTGTAGAATACTGTGGAAAAAATCTTGATATGCCACCAAAAGAACTGGAACTGTTATACTTTCTTGCATCCCATCCAAATCAGGTGTTTACAAGAGAACAACTATTAGATCATATATGGGGATATGATTATATTGGGGACACACGAACCGTAGACGTACATATTAAACGACTTCGTGAAAAAATAAAAGACCATGAAAGTTGGAAAATCAGTACAGTTTGGGGCATTGGCTACAAATTTGAGGTTCGAAAATAATGAAACATACCGCAATGAAAAAGCTTATTCTTTTTTATACCATACTTACATTGCTCCTACTTTTACTAGTCAATGTATTTCTTCCCCATTACTTATCTGAACAAATTATTGCAGAAAAGAAAAATGAATTGAATGCCTACTCGCATTATATACTGGATACACATTATGAAACCGTATCCGATGCCTATACAATTTATAACAAAAAAACAATTACAGCAAGAATAGCAGAGACAGATAACATTCTAAATGTGCGAACATGGATTTTTCATGCAAACGGAGATTTAATTTTAGATTCTGGCAATGAAAGCTATATTGAAAACTCTTTTAATATTTTAACAGAACATCCACACTACTTTGAAGCTTATTATCATGTAAATGATTCTGTTAAAACCTTGCTCTCCGAAACCATGCTCTCTGTTATTTTACCAGTTTCCGAACAATTACAGATTAAAGGATATATTGTAATACATTATCCAATACATGCAATTGCAAAAAGTGTTTCTACCTATATCACATTGGCGAATAGTTTTCTTATTTTATTAATGATTGCCTTTCTATTAGGAATGCTCCTTACTTATAGAATAACTATTCACCCTTTAAAAAAGCTAACCCATTATGTTATGCAAATTAACAAGGGGGAATACGTTGAACAACCTACAATTTCTAAACGTAGCGATTTCAACCGTTTGCAGTTGGAATTAACGTATATGAAAGAAAAGATTGAAAATTTAGATGAGTACCAAAAAAACTTTATTGCTAATGTATCTCATGATTTCCGTTCACCGCTTACTTCTATCAAAGGATATGCCGTTGCTATGTCTGATGGAACCATTCCACCGGAATTGCATGATAAATACCTTAATGTTATTATCACCGAAGTAGAACGGTTAACAAAACTGACTACAAATTTGCTCTCGTTAAATCAATTTGAGCAAAAGGGGTATCAACTTGACCTTACCTCCTTTGATATTAATTTAGTGTTACGACAGACTGCAACTTCTTTTGAAGGAACGTGTAAACAGAAACACATAAAATTAAAACTTATCTTTTCCGAAAAAGAGACTTATGTTACGGCTGACAAGAGCAAAATTCAACAAGTCTTATATAATTTATTGGACAATGCGATTAAATTCAGCCATAAAGACTCGGAAATTCACTTAAAAACTATTGAAAAAAAGGAAAAGGTTCTTATCTCTGTTAAAGACTTTGGAATTGGTATTCCAAAATCCGGTTTAAACAAAATATGGGATCGGTTTTACAAAACAGATCTGTCGCGAGGAAAGGATAAAAAGGGAACCGGTTTAGGACTTTCCATTACGAAAGAAATCATTTCTGCTCATAATGAAACCATTAACGTTACCAGTACAGAAGGAGCTGGCACGGAATTTACCTTTACCCTTACACTGACAACACCAAATAACGTATAAACTATTTTGCATTAAAACATCGAAAAAAAAAAAGTCAATACAACAATATCGTATCAAACGCCATTGTTGTATTGACCTTTTTCTTTTCTTCTTTACCAATGTAAGCGATGTAATTTTCCTTGCTCATTTAGATACATAAAATTGTTCTGTCGTAACGCTTCATACAAGACAATTGCCACTGAATTAGCTAAATTCAAAGAACGAATCTCTCCAAACATAGGAATACGAATACACTCATCCGGATGCTCTACTAAGATTTCTTCCGGAATTCCAGCGCTTTCTTTTCCAAACATAATATATGCATCCTCTTCAAATTTCACATCTGCATAGGTATGTGTCGCTTTTGTTGTAGCCATATAAATCTTTGCGTTTGGATTTTTTTCCAAAAAATCGGAATAACTGTCATATACCGTAACATCTAATTTATCCCAATAATCTAATCCCGCTCTTTTTACTTCTTTTTCATTGATACGAAATCCCATAGGCTCAATCAAATGTAATCTGGCACCAGCTGCCACGCAAGTTCTTCCAATATTTCCTGTATTGGCCGGTATCTCTGGTTCTAACAAAACAATATTTAACATTCTAATCTTCCTTCACTGAAATATATACTTCGATTTTCTTTTCATTATCTAAACAT
The DNA here is from genome assembly GCA_902786205.1 of uncultured Lachnospiraceae bacterium. Lineage (GTDB taxonomy): Bacteria > Bacillota > Clostridia > Lachnospirales > Lachnospiraceae > CAG-411. Next base: position 48,289 of record CADABQ010000009.1, read on the forward strand.
AATGGCACACTAATGCTCTGAGAGGCACTTGAAGTAATCGTCATATTTCCCACACATACTGTAGGTGGTGTAATATCGATTCCAATACCTTTTGTTGAAAAAATAGTAGCCGCATTTCCCATGATCATATTTCCTAATTCACAAATCGCACTCATATGAAGCTCACTCATAATATCCGTTGGAGCCATGCACATGTTTCCTGCAACCAAACAGGCAATTTCATTTGGAAATGCCAGCATTACCTGCCCTTTCATTTCTCCTGTTATACCAATTATAATAACAATTGTGTCCTCCTTAAATTTTGCAAGTTTTGCTTCTGGTTTTCCAAGTTTTGTCTCTACTTGGGAAACATCACGCAACATCTGCATTCCTGCCATCAAAAATGGGTTCACAATATCTGCACTTATTCCTGCCATATACATACCTCCTCTATGTATCCTAATAAAGGATCTATCCCCTAACCCTTTCTACTAGTATACCATAACGGCTTATAGAAATCTATGTATTTTTTATCCCCTTCACAAATCTCTCTATTCGTTCCAATGCAATTTTTAAACTATCAATGGAATACGCATAGGATATTCGTAAAAAGCCCTCTCCACACGCTCCAAATGCCGTACCCGGCACAACTGCAACTTTTTCCTGTTCTAAAAGTTTCATAGCAAATTCATCCGATGTCATGCCAAATGCCTTGATACTTGGAAATACATAAAATGCTCCAAATGGTTCAAATACTTCAAAACCAATCCGACGCAATTCATGCACTAAAAATTTTCTTCTATGGTCATACGCTTCCTGCATATGATTTACATCATCGTCTCCATTTCGTAAAGCCTCCACAGCAGCATACTGACTTGTAGTAGGCGCACACATAATGGCAAATTGATGAATTTTTAACATTTGTTTTAAAATATTCGATGGTGCACAGGCAAATCCTAACCGCCACCCTGTCATTGCATAAGATTTTGAAAATCCATTGATTACTACCGTACGTTCTTTCATTTCAGGGAAAGAAGCAATAGATACGTGTTGCCCCTGATATGTCAGTTCTGCATAAATCTCATCCGATATTACAAATAAATCTTTTTCAAGAACTACATCGACAATTTCTTTCAAATCCTCTTTCGTCATAATAGAACCTGTCGGATTATTCGGAAATGGTAACACTAAAATCTTTGTTCTGTCTGTAATCTTTTCTAATATATCTTCCTTTGTTAATTTAAAAGCATTTTTTTCTTTTAATTCAACGACAACAGGAACACCATCTGCCAATGTAATGCAAGGCAAGTAAGATACATAACTTGGCATAGGTAACAGCACTTCATCTCCTGGATCTAACATTGCTCGAAAGGCAAGATCAATCGCCTCACTTCCACCCACTGTTACCATAATTTCTTCCTTGTCATCATACTGCAAGGAGAAGCGACGCTCCATATACTTTGCAATTTCACTCTTTAATTCTTTTAAACCTGCATTCGATGTATAAAAAGTCCGCCCCTTTTCTAACGAATAAATTCCTTCTTCCCGAATATGCCAGGGTGTATCAAAATCCGGTTCTCCAACACCAAGAGAAATCGCATCCTTCCTATCACTAACCAAATCGAAGAATTTCCGTATTCCCGATGGCTCAATTGTTACTACTTTCTTTGCTAGTGGATCTCTCATGGCGTAATCAACATCCTTTCATCTTCTGGACTTTCATCAGTTAGTGTCAATCCATGTTCTTTATATTTTTTCAAGATAAAGTTTGTAGAGGTACTCAGCACAGATTCTAATGGTGATAACTTACTTGAAACAAAATTTGCCACTTCACGCATGCTTTTTCCCTCTATCATTACAGCCAAATCAAATTCCCCAGAAATCAGATACACGCTCTCCACTTCTTCAAACTTATAAATACGTTCTGCAATCTTATCAAATCCAAGCCCTCTCTGCGGTGCTACCTTTACTTCAATCCATGCTGTCACACGCTCACAATCTGTTTTATCCCAGTTTATCAAGGTTGGATATCCACATATAATATGCTCCTCCTCCATTTCCTGAATTTCCTTTTTGACTGCATCCACATCATATCCCAACATAATTGCCAGTTCGTCTGGTGTAATTCTTCCATTTTTGTCAATTGCCCGCAATATCTCATTTCTCATTTTGAGCTTCCCCCTTCTTTTTTGTACTCTTTATTGCACTTTATATAACTCATCTGACTTAGTAGGTTCCAGATAAAAACGTTCTCCTTCTCGCAGTACAACTTTATCATTTCCTTCTATAGCCCTTCCGATTACCGCTGCTGGTATTCCCTCCTGCTTCAATGCCTCTACCAACTTGCTACCATGACTTGTTCCAATCAGCATACATCCTCCTGACATAAGCTGATACGGATTTAAATCATAAAATTCACAAATTTCTACCGTTTCCTGACGTATGGGAATCCTCTCTAATTCTACCTCAAAACCAATACCAGAAGCCGCTGCCATTTCCCAAAGAGCACCATACACGCCACCCTCTGTAATATCGTGCATACAACTTACTCCAACTTTTTTTGCAATATGGGCTTCCTTTACAACCGAAATTTCTTGCAAAAATTCTTTAGCACCAGCTATAAACTCTTTTGTATAACGAGTTGTTAATTCTTCCATATGATCATTTGCCAGAATAGCTGTACCTTCCAGTCCAGTCCATTTTGTCATTACCAGTTCATCACCTGCTTTTAAATCTTTTGTTGTAATAAGTTCTCCTTTTTTTACCTTCCCCACACCTGTGATGGTTAGCAAAGGTTGCTTTACAATTGGTGAAACTTCTGTATGGCCACCTAGGATTTCAATATTTAATTGATTGCACACAGACTCCATTTCTCCCATCAAACGTTTCAGCACAATTTCGCGTGCATTTTCCGGTAATAGAATACTCACCAGTATTCCAATTGCTTCTGCACCACTTGTAACGATATCATTTATAGTGGTATGTACCGATAATATACCTAATTCCTGTGCAGTCCCGGTAATAGGATCTGTAGATAATACAACCATCTCATCTGGTGCAACCTGAAACGCAGTACAATCTTCTCCATGCTCTGCATGAAGCATGACCTCACTCCTGCGCCGCTTTATTTGTTTGAACACCGACCTTTTCAATACAGTCTCCGATACTTTTCCCGTCTTCACCTGTCCAGCCCTCTTCTGCTTTGCCAAAAGCAGTTCCTTTCTCTGTTTTATGTCCTTTTTCAGAAATGTATGCATACACAAACTATGTCTATTTTTATTCTTCACTCTTCGATGGTTTTTTGGTCACAACCGGCGCTTTCGTCTTTGTTGGTGCCTGCGTTTTCTTTGGCACGCTAGTCACAGTCGAACTTTTTGTTTTAGAGGAAGATTTTGATTCTGTTTTTTTTGTGTCCGTATCCTTTTCTTCCGGTTTTTCTGTAGGCTTCTCTTCTGTTTTTCCACCTTTAGTTACATATCTTGGTTCTGCTGCATAATAACTGGAATTTATCACTTTTTTGCTTACCTGTTTTCCTTTCTTGTAAACAATCTTCCAAAGTTGTGCTTTATATCCAATATGTGCTGCCTGTGTAACCTGCTCATAACCTTCCGGTAGCGAATTGTCTATTGTTACCTTATCTTCACCAGGTTCAATTTTTTCTAATACTTCAGATTTGTATTCTACCGTTCGATTTTTCAAATCTCTAGTTTCTTTTCCATATACATTAAAGAAAATACTTCTATTTGCAGTGTATGCTTCTAAATAAATTGGCGCATCTGTGTCGTTTTTAAATTTAAGGTCTTTCGAACCTTCTGAAATAGCAGCATCCATAGATGGTTCTACATATCCCACGATCATAGAGTGGTTGTGTCGTTCTACAATTTCCAATTCAGCTTTTAACAAAGTATTATATAAAGTAGTTGCTGCCTGACAAACGCCTCCACCTATACTATCCACAACCTGACCGCTGGCATATGCCTTTGACACCTGATATCCATTTTCCACTGTAAATGGCACTAAATGTTTTGCCACTGAAAACGTCTCGCCAGGATAAATAGTGATTCCATTTAATAGACTAGCTGCATTCACTAAATTTTGGGAGCGTGCATTATCTGAACTTGCGTAACTGGTTGAATAACCACCAAGTAAATCCTTACATTCTTCTAAAGATGCACTATCATACTCTGGCGCCACATCATTCATAATAGCTTTTACTGTAATTCCACCATCTACCCACTGTTCTGCTACCACACTCTCAATTTTCTTGGCCGTTTCATCTGCCACAATTACTCGACCCTTTTTTTCTTTTATAATTTTAAATTTTCCATTTTTGCGCCTTAATTTTGCATTCTTTGCTTGAACATCATAAACAGTACATCTTTCAGAAACAAACTTTTTCACTTTTTTGTCATCTAAAGAAAACGCCAAATCAATGACAGCCTTGTCCTTTTCCAGATCCTTTTTGTCTTTATAGCGCGTAATAATATTGCCGGTTCTGGCATAATCATAAGCTTTTTTTACAAAGGCATCTACATCGCACACATATCCCAATTCCTCTAATGTAGCTGTCTTAACATGATCATCTATTTTTACGGTAATTTTTTCTTCTTTTGCTTCCTTTACATATTCTTTCAATGCTTTGGATGCTTTGTCCACATTCATACCACCTACATTGATGCTTCCTATATAAATTCCGTCGTATATTTTATCCTTATTTGCATTTTGTGCCGATACGTAAATAGTTCCTAGCGAAACAGTTAATAATGTACAACCAAGTACTGCCCAAAACTTTGTCATTTTCCTTTTCATTTGCTTATCCCTTCCCAATCGAATTTGTTACAGTTGACAGGTCCGTGAACGGTAACTAAAATTTGACATTCTTAATAGATTTCGGTATGCTTATATTGCATACGCGAACAAAGACAATACCATGGTAAGAATCATAATACCTGCAATTACTCCTACAACGATCTTTTGAAATTTTCTGTTTTGAAAAAACATATTTTTACCTCCTAAAATTGATTATTTTTTATCTACATTCGCAATACAGTAACCCTATTTCCTATAGAAAGGTGGAACGTATATGCCTGCAATATTTATGTGTGTTCTTCTGCTTACAATACTATATCAATATAAATTGCGAAAAATAGAACAAGAAGAACAAAAAAAGGAAGATGAATACTTAAAACGGGAACGTAAAGCATCTCTTCCAATTAAGCGAAGTTTAGATGACCTTGATTACTTTGTTATTTCCATGAATACGCTTCCTTTTCACAAAGATGCTACTGGTCGTCTTGCCACCATACAACAAACTGTTACAGATTTGTCAAAAGAAAAAATCTGTAACCTTACTGGAATAAGCAATACTGACTTAAAACTAAAATATGGGGCAAACAATTTGAAATTGCTTTCACACTATGATGAAAATTACAGTATTCTACTGCGCACGCTGGCAGAATGGAGCGAACAGCTATTTCGTGAAGACTTTGAAGCAGATGCCATCCATGTCGCTCAATATGCTATTCAATGTAATACCGATGTCAAAAAAACCTATACGACTTTAGCCCATATTTACAAAAAGCAAGGTAATCTTGAAAAACTATATGCCTTACTTCCAGTTGCAGAAACAAATTCTGGCATGATAGACCTCAAAAAAGCCATTTATGATGTAATCAACGAATGCTGATGCTAGTTACATCAGCTTATCGTTGGCATCTGTATCTTTTTTTTATCTACGAAAAATTCTTCCATACTGTAAAATAATTCCATCTATCATTTTGGATACCTGACTTTTCGTCATCGTATCTAAGGTTGTCCCATTTTCATTTAAAAATGCTTCACCTTGTATTTTATGATATTTTAACAAATCTAGCAAGTAGTTTTTTTGTTTTACCGTAGCAGGCTCTGTCTTTTTTACTTTTATCTGCATCTCTCTAGGAACAAAAGATTCTGGATTTTTTTCATAAAACTCTTCCAATATTTTAAAATAAACTTTTGCTGTTGTCTCTGCATCATCAAACGCTCGATGTGCTCTTGGATTAACCACATGATAAAACTGACTTACTGTTTCCAGATTTTTTTTAGGAAGCTGTGGAAGCAATTTTCTGGCTAAATATAGCGTATCCAATCCTTTTTTTTGAAACGAATATCCCAATTCCTGTGCTGCTACTTTCAAAAAAGAGTAATCAAAACGTAGATTGTGCCCTAATAAAACTTCTTCTTCCCCAACAAAATCCAGAAATTCTGCAAACACCTGTGCAATATCTGGTGCATGTTCCACCATAGCATCCTCAATTCCTGTAATATCCACTATTTTTCTTGAAATAGAAACCGGTGGCTTTACTAAGGAAGAAAAGGTTTTCACACATTCTCCTTTCACAAACTTCAAAGCACCAATTTCAATAATAAAATCTTTTCCCGGCTGTAAGCCTGTTGTTTCCAAATCCACTGCAATAAATGAATCTATCGTCATTTTCCGTTCTCTCCTTTGTAAATATAGCAGTATGAAACCTTCACAAAAAATCTTTACTGTGTATCTGGCAATACATACGTTTTCGCTTCCATCGTAAGTGGATGGCGTTCCTTATACATAAACAAAACGTGTTGCTGTACCGCTTTTCTTTTTCCTGACTTTTGTAATTCTTCCAAGTCGTATGTAAAATACTCAATGTGAGTCATTCTCGCCAACTGTCTAGCCTGATAACCGGAATATCCGAAGAGAATATTTTCTTCTCCCTGCTTATTTTTCTTTTCCATTTCTTCGTAAAATCCATGATACTTTTCTTTAAAGCATTGCAAATCCTTAGAAAATTCTGGACGTGTTTTCATATTTTCCCGCAAATATAGGTCATAAGTAAGCAACTCCTTTAACGGTTCGATAATTTCTGCTTTATCCTTTATTACGAACTCCAATAAAATATGATACCGAGCAATACGATTATGATGCACGCCTAAATCTCCATATGCTTCATAAAATTCACCCAATGCCTGATAAAAATCAAATGGCGAGTTGTAATAATGCATCAAAAACTCTAATGTATGGACAAACTGTCCACTGTTATAATAAATTTCCACCATGTTTTCCACTTTTTTTAACGCCAAAACATCATCAAAATCCAACCATTTTGTTGTTAACACTTCATAAGGCGCATAGGACTTATATTGCATTTGATACATCTGATACTCTTCATGCATTCTAGATCCTTTTAGTACCTTTAAAAAACCAAGTTGTAACTGATTTGGTCTCCATGCATAGATATCATTAAAAGATTTGCGAAACGTATCATAATCTTCATACGGAAGCCCCGCAATCAAATCCAAATGCTGATGAATATTTTTTCCCTGCTGCACTCGATGCACAGCAGCAGATAATTTTTCCAAATTCATCGTTCGATGAATGGCATGAATGGTATCTGCATTGGTAGATTGTACACCGATTTCCAACTGTACCAAACCAACTCTCATAGAATTCAGTAATTCAAACTCTTCCTCATTTAACAAATCTGCCGAAATTTCAAAATGAAAATTAGTGACACCATTATCGTTTTCAATGAGATAACGCCAAATTGCCATTGCATGCTCATGATTACAATTAAAAGTACGATCAATAAATTTTACTTGTGGCACCTTTGCATCTAAAAAAATCTGCAATTCCTTTTTTACCAGGTCTATCTTACGCAATCGTATTCCTTTTTCTATTGAAGATAAGCAATAACTACAAGAAAATGGGCAGCCTCTGCTGGTCTCATAATACACAATTTTATTTTTAAACGTGTCCATCGTATCATAAGGGAAAGGAATTTCACTCAAATCCATAGGTTTTCTAGGTTTTGTCGTATGAATTTCCTGTTTTTCCCGATATACAATACCATCAATATCTGCTAATTTTCCAGTTCCATCTATATAATATGCCATGAGTTCCAAAAAAGTCTGCTCGCCCTCTCCTACCATGATTCCATCTAACAATGGTTGTTCCAGCATGCAGGCAGTTGTTTCATAGGACACTTCTGGTCCTCCAACCCAAATGGGTATATGCGGCAATATTTTCTTTAATTCTATTACCAATTGCCGTACCATATCTATGTTCCATATATAACAGGAAAACGCAATAAAATCCGGCTTTTGCTTATAGATATCCATTAGTATATCATCCACATACTGATTAATCGTGTACTCACATAATGTAATGTGTTCTTGATATGTTTTTGCATACTGCCGCAAACTATATACTGCTAAATTCGAATGGATATATTTCGCATTTATAGCCACTAAAAGTATATTCATCTCTTTTGCTCCTTTTCTAGCTATCCAAGATTATTTTTATCTATATTGGTAATTGTAGCGAATCTCTCACTTATATGCAAGAAAAAAGGAGAGACACTGCAATACATTTACATCGCAGTATCCGCTCCTTTTCTATGTTTAAACTTTATAAATTGCTATTACTTTCAAACAATTATGTTTTATTTTAAAACAACTTCGATTGTAACGTCCTGACCGTTTACAACGACTGGTTCTGTTGCTTCTAAGTCATCTTTTTTAACAATTACAAGATAAAGACCGTTTTCTACTTCTGCAGTAGTCTTTCCGTCTTTTGTCTTAACTTCGATTGCAGATGCACTTACACTGCTTCCTGTTACAACTACTGCTGCATCCGTTACAACTGCTCCCTTTTTATCCTTTACAACAACTGTAATTGTTCCACCTGTAACAGCTGGTGCTGTTGTTACGGCTGGTTCTGTTGTTACAGCTGGTGCTGTTGCTGTTGCGGCTGGTTCTGTTGTTACAGCCGGTGCTGTTGTTACGGCTGGTTCTGTTGTTACCGCTGGTGCTGTTGTTACAACTGGTGTTATTGTCTCGACTGGTGCTGTTGCTGTTGCGGCTGGCGCTGTTGCTGTTACGGCTGGCGCTGTTGCTGTTGCGGCTGGCGCTGTTGCTGTTGCGGCTGGCGCTGTTGTTACAGCCGATGCTGTTGTCACAACTGGTGTTGCTGTTGCAGCTGGTTTCTTATTTTTTACAGTCAATGTCCACTTTACTTTGCAACCAGACTTTGTTGTTGCTGTTAAAGTTGTCTTACCAGCTTTCTTTGCTGTAATTGTAGCTTTCTTTGCGTTATTCTTTTTCACAGTTGCTACCTTCTTGTTGCTTGATGCAAATGTTACAGCATCTCCAGTACCATTTGTCATCTTTGCAGTTACAACAAACTTAGTTCCTACAACTGCGCTCTTCTTTTTATTAGATACAGTAAGCTTAGTTGCTCCTACGTGTACTGTACACTTTACTTTTTTCTTCCCAACAGTAGCTGTAATAACAGCTGTTCCAACCTTTACTCCCTTTACAGTTACTTTCTTTGCAGCTGTCTTCTTAATAGAAACAACCTTCTTGTTTGATGTCTTCCATGTTGCTTTCTTTGCATTCTTAACAGTAATTGTCTTAGAAGCACCCTTCTTTACAAATACGTTTGTTGCGATTGTTACTTTTGTTGCTGCATCAGCAGATACTACTGGTGTTGCACTTGCAACTACAGCTACTGCCATTGCCACTGCCATGATTTTCTTTTTCATGAACTTCTTCCTCCTTTTTATCTCCATTTCCATAATATATGCAAAATCTTCAAAATTCTTGTATTTCCTAGACTTCCGAAAATCAGCACAGCTTCAAATGTAACATTATTGCAAAAAAAAATCAAGTATTTCTTTCGAATTACTTGATTTCAATCTAAATTTCTTCACATTTTCACAAATCAAAAAAGTTACAACCTACTCTTACAGTGTTTTTTACTAAAAATAATGTTACTTCATGTAAATACTTCCTAATTTTCACATTAATAAACACTAAAATTCCATCCGATCCATACTCCCAATAACATAAAAACAATCGGCAATGTAATTTTCAATTCTTTTCCAAGCACAAATTTTTTTAATAGGATACTATAAACAATACCTACAATAAAACATCCAAAAAATAATAACATTCCTTGTATTTGACGGTCCATTCCTATCATCATTGTATAACCAATTTCTAATAGCGTTCCTAAAAAAGCCCCCAATATCATATTGGATATACAAATCATCATTTCCTTTATTAAATACTGCATCTATTTTCTCCCCTTTTTCATCAAAAATCTGTATTATTTTATTTCGACAACTCCATGCAAAAATCTTAATGCTTTTCCTGGAAATAATACCGCCAGCAACTATCGTAATAACCGTTTATTTTTCCATAGAAAATGCATGTCGAAATTTTTTTCTTCTTTCTTCAAATTCCATATAAAAATCAGAACCTTGATATGGATTTTCATAAAAGAATTGTAATACTGTCGTTGCCATTTGCTTTTGATTCTCCATTCCATTTTCTTGCAACCACTGTTCAATATCTTTAAGTAGATAATGCCAGTTTGTTACAAATGTTTCATATTTTACAATATTGGGCGTATCCAACCACTTTTCAACCTTTATCTTACTTCTGTTTTTCATACTACATTCATTTGCCTGTAAAAAATAGGAAAATACTCCATTTTCATAATATCTTCCCAAAGGAAACAATCTACAAATACCAGGGCGGGATTTGTGAATACTACATCTTCCCTTTTCATTCAAAAAATAGCACGCACTTTTTTCCCCTTGCATCCCCATACTTGGAAGAATCAAGCCATCTACAACGGTCAACTGTATGGCTCCGGTCTGTAACAATCCCTGCATTGTATTTTCCGTATCTTTACATAAACGAGATACATCCAACGGATCTAACTGGATTGTATTTCCCATTCCTTTGCAACAATCGGAACAGTTCTGGCAATCCATACAATTTGCACGAACCATATCGGTACGTTGATATAAACGACCGTCTGAAATTTCTTCTAATGTTCCTTCTCTCCTCATACCTTTTCATCCTCTTTTCCCATTTCTCCTTCGTTACTACGATGCCACTTTGAAAAAACAGCATACAAAATTAATCCGATGATAAACAGAATAATAGAAACAAATTGCGAAGTAGAGAGTATACCTACGTTTCCTCTTTCCACATCCCCCCGCAAAAACTCAATAAAGAAACGTCCTGCACTATACAAAAGTAAATACAATGCTCCTACTGTTCCTTTCGCTTCTTTTCTTCTTGCATATAATAACAAGAGAAAAAACAAGATAAAATCTAATCCCGAAGAAATCAATTGAGTTGGAATTAATGAAACATTAGTTGGAGCAAGATCCGATGTATGGTAGGTAAATCCGATTGGCAGATGCGTTTCTTTTCCGTAACAACATCCCGCAAAAAAGCATCCAATTCTTCCAAATGCCTGTCCAAGCACAACCTGTGGAATCACTAAATCAAAATATGGTAAAAATTCTATTTTTTTCACCTTAAAATATAGAAAATTGGCTAAAAATCCACCAATCAACCCTCCGTAAACTACGTATCCATTTGCAAAATTCCAAAGTATGGACGGACTTTGTATAATATCCGGAATCACTGTAAAATAATATAGCACTCTAGATCCTATGAACCCTCCAATCAAGCACATCCAAAGCATATTATAAATCATATCTTCTTCTAAATTTTGTTTTTTTGCCCTCCTGGCAGACACCAGAACTGCTGCACAAAAACCTATGGCAATCATAATTCCATACATATGAATGGTAATTGGTCCAATATTAATATCATTTGGCATTTTTCTTTTCCTTTCTGTCCCTCTGTATTTTCAAAGCATATACTTTGATATAATTACTTCTTCTTTGGCACTTCTGTAGGCACTGGAGTCGTAATTCTTGACTGTAATTCCTTTAAAATCTGATTTTCCATATCTTCATACTGCCCACTCTGCAATAAGGAACTTCCTACATGCACCACAAAAATAGTAATTGCAATTGATATTGCAGATGTAACAATTCCAGCAATCGCCATGTTCTTTTTTCGGTCTTTATTATAAATTGCAAATATCCCATACACAACACCGACAATTCCAAATATACCACCATAAAACAATGCAGTAAGCAATCCAATCACGCCAAATATAATGGAAATCTTTGCAAATTTTGACGTTTCTTTTTCTTCCTGTTCCATTCTTTCGCCTCCTCTTTTCTAAGCAACCATTCAGCCAGGCAGAAATAATTATTCACACTGCATATACTTTCTAATAAACTAAGAGCAGTGAAACAACCAAAGAATCTATTCTGCACTTTTATCCTCGACCAAACCTTTACAATTATTTCTTTTATAGCATACTTACTGCCAAAATGCAATGTCCTATAGCTTGTCTGTAGACTTTTCTGTCACCATTCACATACTTTTGTAACTGTAACACTTTTCTTGCAACTAAAAAACAAAAAGTTTATAATATATCTATTATGGGGTAAAAATTGCGTTTTCCATCCTTACATGGGGATAGAAACAGATAGTTTTACTGTTACCATAATAGAAAAATATATGCAAATAGGCGTTCTATCAGCTCCTACCTTTAGGAATAATAACAGCCTATTTTCTACAACGGAGAAAGTGAGAGGATTATGAATAAAACAGACATACTAGAATTAAAGAGACGATTTACAAAGGACAAATGCAACTTTACAAAAATGGCAGGCTGCTATGTAGATGCAGAAAAAAACAAGGTTGTCGATATCTATGAAACATTTCTTTCCCTGGAGGATGAGGAATTACTAAAATATCTGGATTTAGCTAAAAAAACTTTATCTGGTACCTTACATAATAATATTTTAGAATTAGAATTTCCACGCGAGGAGGAAGAATCCGGCGGAAAACAACAATTTTTGATGGGTCTAAGAGAAAGTGAACTAAAAAATCAGGATTTAATCCACCTTTTCTTTGATCGTATCATCGAAAGCTATGATTATACAGGTAATTATTTAATATTACTTTTCTACGATTCTTATGATGTAATGAAGAAAACAAACGATAATATAGCCTTAGACGAATCGGAGGAAGTATATAATTATCTTTTGTGTACGATTTGCCCGGTAAAACTCTCCAAGGCTGCACTCGGCTATCGAGAAGAAGAACATCGCATTGCGCCTCGTATTCGTGACTGGGTAGTAGGCGCACCGGAAACCGGTTTCATTTTCCCTGCATTTAGCGAACGTAGTACCGATATTCATGCCGCAATGTTTTATACCAAAAATGCAAAAGAACCACACAACGAACTGATGGAAGACTTTCTTGGTTGTCCTGCGAAACGCACCGCTACTATGCAAAAAAGCTTGTTTGAAGATTTAGTACAAAATGCTATGGATTCCTTTCCAGAGGCCAGTGATGCAACATTAATGGATTTGCAAAATGATTTTCAGGAACTTGTAGACGAACAAGAAACACAGGAAAATGAGGATACTCTTATGCTACATCCGTCTCTCTTGAAAAACTTAATGGCAGAAAATGAAGTACCTGAATCTGTTATGAAAAACATAGAAGAAACTTACGAAACACAATTTTCTGAAGAACCGCCAGCTGTAGAATCCTTAATTGATAAAAAAACACTCACGGAAAATGCAAAACGAAGAGAAAAACTGGCATTAGCAAAAGAGATTGATGCTTTAAAGACAACAATTCAGGAAAAGAACACTGTAATCGAGGAAAAAAATGCCGTAATTGAACAAAAAGACTTAGATTTACTAACCGCAAACATTTTATCCGATACAGACGACAAACCATTGCCAGATGGACAATTGGTTTTACGCGTTAGCGCACAAAAAGCATCGCAGATTACTACACAGGTAATTAATGGTCATGCATGCCTTGTTATTCCTACAGATGAAAACGAACACATTACGATAAATGGTTCGGATTTTAAACGCTAAAAACTTATAACAAGAAAGCTAACGTACAAAAGTTTTACAAAAATAAGGTGTCAGATTTTCTTCCTCTGACACCTCGTTTTTTATGCTTCTTTTCCGCAACACTGTTTATATTTTTTTCCACTTCCACATGGACACAAATCATTTCTTCCGATCTTTTCTGTATTTCTGTGATACGTGCTGGCTCCATCATGCACCATCTGTGGCTTTTCCTTTTGTGCTTTCACGCCATTATAACTACTTTCAAGCAACTTCTTTAACTGCTCTTTTTCTGTTCCTTTTGCAACATACTGCATGAATGCTTCTTCTGTTTCCTCTTCCTTTTTTTTACTATTCTTATCCACCTGATCAACTAAATCCTTTATTAAGGAATAACTATGTGGATACTCTTTGGCAATATAGGAAAATTCATCTTTATGGTCTGCATAATACTGACAAATATACCAATCATTTGTCAAAGCATCAATTTCCATGGTGATGCGAGTTGTCTCTACTTTTTCTTCCGGTATGGTGTAGGCTCTGTCATACCCTGCCTTTAATGCAGCCTTAGCAATAATGCTTATTCTATTATCCTCATAATAAGAATAAGATTCCATAGAAGCATACGCAGATTCTATTGTTTTTTGATACCGTTCCTCCGTAAGATATCCTTTTTTTTCAACGTGTGTAACAAATTCCTTGAACAAAGGACGATACCATGGATTCTCCATCAATTCGCATAAACGGACTAATGTTTCTACTACATATTCCTGCATAAGACTATTCATCTGAATGGTATCTAAAAATATATAATACCTTTCCAAATCCTTTTGGTATCTTTGGTTACTATTATTTACATCCTTACGAAGCAAACGTGGATAAATTCTGGCAAGTATAATCTTTATCTGTTCCATTTCTTTGTCGTTTTGTTCCTTTAACATTTCCAAACAAAGTTCTTCCACTTTATCATACTCTTCTTCTTTTTCATAATCCAATGCTTTTATAACACGTTCATGAAACTTTACAGGGACAGATTGTAATAATTCCTCTCTTTTTTTTGCTTCAAAACGTTTATTCATTTCCTGTATATTTTGCTCCATTTTTTTCCTCCTATTTTTTTCTATTGTAGGCATTTGTAAAACGTAGTCTAACCCCATTATACACATTTTATAACTATTTGAAAACCATTCCAATCACGATTTCTGTATCTTTAGTAACAGTTGAGCCGGGCAGAAATGATTGTGGAAATTGCACATGACTGCTGGCAGGCTAAGTGCAATTTCTACAATCATTTCTATCGGGCTAACGCCTGACATGAGTACACATTGAACACTTGGCGAAGTACTTTTGAGCCTAGTGAGAAATCGTACAGAGTGAAGTGTCCAGCCAAAAAGAATATTTTTATCTAATTTATATATTCTGGCACTTTATGAATGTCCCCGGGCAGAAATGTTACTATCTTTAACATTCACATAGAACTTTAACCATGTATCAATTCCAGTGCCTTTTCCAATACAAACGCTACACTCTTTTCCCTTACTTGATTTCTTCCCAAATCCCCAAACTGTTTTCGTTCTGTAAAAAGTACTCCATTGATATAAAATCCAAAACACACAGTACCAACCGGCTTTTCCTTAGTTCCGCCACCGGGACCTGCTGTGCCAGTCACCGAAAGACCAATCTGTGCATGATTTTTCTTAGCAACTCCCTCTGCCATCTCGCGTGCAGTTTCTTCACTAACGGCACCAAATGTTTCCAATGTTTCTGCTTTTACTCCAAGATAATGCATTTTTGCCTCATTGGAATAGGTCACTATACTTGCATCTAACACCTTAGAAGCATCCGGCACATCCACAATGGCCCCTGTGACCTTTCCACCTGTGCATGATTCTGCACAGGAAACATGATAGTTTTTTTCTATCAAACTTTTTACAAATTGTTCCGCTACTGTCATACTCATCACCTGATTCTTTTCTTTCTTGCTATTATTTTATAAAAAGAAAAGCCCTAAAACCTAGCAATCTAAGTTCTAAGACCTTAAAAGCGCGAGACGGGATTCGAACCCGCGACCCTCGCCTTGGCAAGGCGATACTCCACCACTGAGCCACTCGCGCACATATATAAAATTAGAATAGATAAGCCCTAAGACTTAAAGCGCGAGACGGGATTCGAACCCGCGACCCTCGCCTTGGCAAGGCGATACTCCACCACTGAGCCACTCGCGCTTATGCTATCTGTGTCAAGCACGTTTATCATTATATAGAATTCTCAAATAAATGTCAAGCACTTTTTTACAAAAGTTGCACCACCTATGCAACTTGCTTATATTCTTTTTTAGTTATGATACAATATGCTATTAAAACCATAGTACCTGTCAAAATCCAAGATACCGGGTATACACTCATTAGCATAGAAAACGTATGGTGCTGTTTAAATATAGTATACAGCCATAAAATTCGAAAACAAACCGATCCCAAAACAGTCAACGAGGCAGGCACCATAGAATGCCCCAGCCCCCTAAGTACTCCACCGGAAATTTCATAAGATCCTGTAAGGAATTCTAACATCATAACATGATGCATTCGAACCAATGCAAAAGATACAACCGTTGCATTTACAGTATACAATCCGGTAAAGAAATCTCCCCATATCGTAAAAACAGCACTCAATAGAATGGTAAGAAGCATTCCTTCCAACATACTAATTTTGAAAATCTTTTTACAACGAGCAATTTTTCTGGCACCAAAATTCTGGCTTGTAAAAGTTACTGCAGCCTGAGCAAAAGCATTGATTACGAAAAAGCAAAAATACTCGAAATTTAACCCCACCGAAGAACCAGAAACTGCTTTATCGCCAAAACTATTGATTCCTGTCTGTATACAAACATTTGATATAGAGAATACTCCACTTTGAATGGCAGCAGGCATTCCTACTTTTAAAACATGCGCCAAATGTCTTCCATGTATTTTTATCTTCCTTGGATGTAATCGTATAAACGCCTCTTCTTTACATAGAAGAACCAATACAATAGTAGCACTAATGGCATCCGCCACCGCAGTTGCTATTGCTACTCCTGCCACACCTAAATGAAAGCCCACAACAAGTACAATATTTAAAATAGCATTGGTCACTCCTGAAATAATAAGGCAATACATTGGTCTTCTAGTATCCCCCGTACTTCTAAGTATCGCTGCCCCAAAATTGTACAAAATAAGAAATGGAATACCAATAAAATAAATCCGCAAATAGCACACTGCCAAATCCAATACCCCTTTGGGTGTAGAAATAAGCTCCAACAATGGTTTTGCTATCACCTGTCCAATGAGCATCATGGAAAGCCCTGCCAAAATAGCAAAAGCAATTACCGTATGTAACACATCCTGTATTTCCTTTTTCTTTCCCTGGCCTATATATTTTGCAATCACCACATTGGCACCTACGGTAAGACCAACAAATATATTGATAAACAATGCAGTAACAGAAGAATTGGATGCCACCGCAGCTAACGCATCGTCACCTGCAAATCGCCCTACTACCGCAACATCCACGGAATTAAATAATTGCTGTAAAATACTACTGGCTGCCAGAGGAAGAGAAAATAACAATATATTTTTAGCTAAAGGACCATTTAACATATCCATATGCTTTGATTTTTGTCTTTGTTTTGTGTCCATTTTTTCTCCTTTTCCTTGTAATTTATTTGTAACTGTTCAGAAGGTTCGCCTATGTATCTCCGACATTTTATATATGGCACCCTCTAAAAGTTATATTCCTTTGCAGTTATCTTTTTCCGACCTTTATTGTACCACATTTTATCTTTTTTTGTGTACCATATTTCATAAATCCAACAAGCGAAAAAAATTAGTCTACTGTTCACACCTTAGTGTGATCAATAACAAGATTAGTTCTATACTCGTAACAGTTCAATCAGGGTATTCATAAAGTGTAACAGTTCAGCCGGGTACATTCATAAAGTGCCAAAATACACAAATTGGCTATTGCATTCTTTTTAAAAGAGTGTAAAAATAGAACAAAGTACTGTTTACTCTCTGCACAATGTTTACAGAATAACTTTATGTACTCTCGGAGTCTCTTTGTGCCTGATTTTGTGAGATGATTTTTTGTCAGATATGCACAAATTTATGAGGCATACGTAGAGCGTATGATGATTAAATTTGTGTGCATCTGGCGGAAAATCAGCCACAAAAGTGGGTGCAAGGGAGATTCTGAGAGTACATTTTTAAAGAATGGAGGATACAATGAAATACGAATTAGCTATATTTGATATGGATGGAACAATTCTAAACACACTAGAGGATTTAACAGATAGTCTGAATGCTTCTCTTACACATTTTGGTTATCCCACACGTACACTAGAAGAAGTTCGCTGTTTTGTTGGAAATGGACTGATGAAATTAATGGAACGGGCTGTTCCGGCAAACACCAGTACTTCGGATATCCAAAAAGTCTTTGCTTATTTTTTCCAATACTACCAAGAGCATTGTGCCATCAAGACACGTCCTTATGACACTATTACAAAAACGATTGAAACAATCCGCGAAAAAGGGATTAAAACTGCTGTTGTATCCAACAAAGCCGATGTAGCAGTCCAAGAGTTGTGTTTGCAATATTTTCCTGGATTGTTTGACTTTGCCATTGGAGAAAAGGAAGGAAACAAAAGGAAACCGGCTCCTGATGCAGTGAATGAAACCTTAGAAGTTTTAGGTTTTCAAAAAGAGCAAGCTGTTTATATCGGTGATTCAGATGTAGATCTTGCAACAGCCAAAAATGCTAACTTAGATTGTATTGCTGTAGCCTGGGGATTTCGAGACGAAGCCTTTTTAAAAGAACATGGTGCAACCTGCATTATAAAAAAACCAGAAGATTTATTAACACTACTTTAATCTCGTTTTATAATTCAGCTTGCATAAAGCATAGCAAGAAAAAACGGAAAACATTCACACTTTTATGTAAATGTCTTCCGTTTTCTTTTTTTACACTATGTATAACAAAATCTGCTTATTTCAAATAAGTAAGTGATTCTCCAATTTTACCATTTGCACCATATTCTTCTGCTGTTGCATTCTGTAAAACATATACACGCATATTTGCTTTTCCAATCTCATCTGTAGTAAGTGTACCACCAGATGCGGTTGCTGTTTTACCTGAAACTAAGTCCACATAAGTACCATCTAATACACCTGTAAAGGTTGCTTTTCCAGAAATGGCTACTAATGCATAACTATCTACTCCAGTATCTGTATAACGACGCTTAAATGCCATATTTCCATTACATCCTTCTGTCGAATACTGTCCTTTCTGTAACGCTGGAACCGCACGTCTGATACGGTTCAATTTTGACAAGTGTTTTGCCAATGGAGAATTTAAGGTAGTTGCCATTGCACCCGTTGCTCCACTATATTCACCAAAGTCTGTTGTTGTGACACTTCCTTCAATGTTATCACCAAAGTATGCACGTCCAGTATCTTCTAATGCCTTAAAATAATTATCAATACGAAGTCCCTTCTTAAATTCAATCTCACTTCCATAATATAAACATGGAATTCCACGGAAGGTAAACATCAAATCCATATTTTCTGCCCAAGCTTCGGTTCCTCCATCATATCTCCACAAATCACTTCCATCCTGGTCATTTCTTCCGTCAATCGAAGGACCATAATCGTGGGAATCTACATAGACTACATTCCAAGTAGAATCATTCATGTAAGTGTCTTCTGCTTTTCCAGTTTCAAAAGCTTTGTTCGCACTTGCGAAGTTAAAATGCATACCATAATCAATGACACCCATTCCAGAACTCTCAGAATAATCTGGTGTATGATACTCATTTCCTTTTAAAATAGCATTGGCTGTACTTTTGGTCTTTCCTTCAAAATCGGTTTCCTTACCATCATCGTATTCCTGCTTACACAGTGCAAGGTTATCCTTACCATCATCCGAAGTACTATTCCATCCATAGTCTTTTGTGGATTTCCATGTATAATACAAAGGAGAAACTTGTTTTACACCATGGTTGATAAACTCATTGGTTCTGCATGCAACCTCTGCATACATATAAAAGTTGTTATTTCCTTCTGCTTCTGCTTTCTTTTTAAACGCTGGAATAAATACATCGTTCATTGTCAATCTGGAAATATGTTTTACAGTATCAATACGGAACGCATCTACCCCCTGTTCAATATATCCATCATATGCATCAATCAAGTAATTATAAACCTTTGGATACTCTGTATTTAATTCCATACAGTCCCCAGCAAACTGGCCTGTTGTTACAGTAAAGTCTTCCCATCCGATATCTACTTTCTTACGATAAACCAAATCTGCAGATTTCATCCATTGATCGCGAGACTGATACTGCCAAGATGGTCCATTTTTCGTATCCGCTAATGCAGCATTATAATCACTATATGCTCCATTACTAACTTTATTCATAAATTCATCCAAGCTAGACTTTGCACTATCTTTTGGTGTTGTTGTTACACTATTTCCACTGGCACCTTTATCCAGTGTATAAGTTCTGTCCACAATTGGGAACATACCTTCTTCACCGGAATTACTTGTATGGTTTAATACAATATCCTGAATGATCTTCATACCCCTTTTATGCGCCTCATCAATTAATGTCTGATAGGTCGTATCACTAGATTCCAATCTTGGATCTACCTTTTTCATATTTACTGCATGGTATCCATGGAAATCATATCCAGATGCATTTTCTACAACCGGTGTAATCCAAATGGCAGAGAAACCTAATGCTTTAATATAGTCTAATTTTTCAATCAAACCTTTAAAATCACCACGCCAAGCCGGATCGCTATCACCATTTCCAACTTCCTGATCGTGATCACAGTGTATGTTATTGGATTTATCCCCATCGTAAAAACGAGCTGTCATGACAAAATAAATCGATTCTTCACGAAAATCGTTATGTGTTACTTTTACATTTGGATCTTTTGTAGGTTTTGGACCTGCTGTTACAACTGGTCCCTCTGTTTTAGTTGGCTCTTTTGTAGGAGAATTTTCTTTCTGGGACCATTTGCTTCCGTCAAAATACCAGTCCCCTGCCTTATTTGCACAAAAATCATCGGACTGTTGCTCATCCACAAGGAATAATACGTTAATCTTTGAAGTAGAATCAAAGGTATAACTATACCAGCCATCTTCTTCCGCTTTCATCTCTTCACCAGGCCAATCCGTCTCCTTATCCTCTGGAAGTGCATTCCAATAATATACCTTTGGTGTGCTCTTTTCACTGTAACAATGGACTGTAATCTTACTATCAGTTGCTACTTTTTTCGCATCTTTTTTTACTTCAACTTCCTTCTCCTGTGTAGCAACTTCTTGTTTCTTATCCTTTGTTTCTGATACCGGATTTTCCTGATACCAATTTCCTTGAGACAACCACCAGTCTTCTCCTGTTTTATTCTGTAATGTAGTCTGATATCCGTACTCTGGAACACTAACCTGTACATCTGCACTCTTAGCATCTGGAATTGTGTAAGAATACCAACCATCGCCATCGTCATGCATTGGTACACCTGGAGATGTTGTTTTGGTATTTTCCTTTCCGTTTACATTTGTATTAGGCGTTTGCGAAACGCCACAAGCCGCATAAATACGGCATATTTTTTGTTACAAAATAAAAATATCTCCTCACGGGTTATGGTATAATAGAATTGCC